>NZ_CP061316.1:999082-1332109 GCF_018688335.1 Polynucleobacter sp. AP-Jannik-300A-C4
AGCCTTCGCTACCTGACAGGTCAGCATAAGCCACATGCTTATGTTCAAGAAAACGCAAAGCGATTTGATCAATACAATGGCTTTAATCTACTCATGGCAGATCTCAGTGATCCTGAGAATGCTGAGATGCATTGGGTAAGCAATCGCCTGATGATGGGTCAAAATATTCGCCCAAGAAAAGTGTTTCCTGAGCAAGCTCTTAGTCCTGGTGTCTATGGTCTATCGAATGCCATGCTCGACACACCATGGCCCAAAGTGAACCATCGAGTTGCAGCATTTGCTCAAACATTGGCAATGGATAGTGGCCAACTGAAGAACGCAGATCACTACTTACGCGTATTGGCCGATACCCATGAAGCTAGTCCACAGGAGCTGCCTAGTACTGGTGTGAACCCAGATTGGGAAAGAGCCCTATCAGCAGCATTTATCAAGACACCATCTTACGGAACGCGTTCTAGTACCATTTTGCGCGTTCGCAATGATGGTCAGTTCGAAATGGTGGAAAGACGTTTTGATGCCAATGGCACTGTAGGCCACGATGTTGTCACTGGAGAGCTCAGCTCTGCCCCCGGATCAAACCTATCGGTATAGCCTACCGATCAAGGCAGAGTTATTTCTGCTGACGCGAATCCTCATTGATGACTCGTTCGCCATTTGCATCTTTAGTGGCGAGTCTTTTTAGAAACTGAAAGGTTCCTGTTGCCATGCAACAGATCTCACCCTGATCGTTATAGAGCTTTGCCTCACAAAAAGCCATTGTGGCAGTTCGACGAACAGTATCGGCCTTCACACGCAAGATGCCATTAGCTGCCTGCATAAAGTTATTTTTCATCTCCACTGTCACAACACTGCGATCGCCTGGATCACTGGATCGAGCGGCAACAGCCATAGCAACATCCATCAGCGTGAGCAATACACCACCATGGGCTACATCCCAGGTATTGGTATGCTCGGGCTTGAGGGCAAGCAGTATTTCACCTTTACCCATTTCAGCGCTGATAAGACGAACGCCAAGCAATTTTAAAAAGGGGACGTTGAGCTCTTCACCCAGATTGGCAAGCTGAGTTGCCGCATTCAGTTGTACTTTATTTGTCATAGGGTCATTTTAGAGGCTTCTGCGGTACTTGTGAATTACCCATAGAATACAAATATGCCTTTTACCCTCCGTGGCGATGATGTATGCCAAGCAACCCCACCTACCCCACTGCCCAATCTCTACTGGGTTGCATTCTCACCAGCTGTCGCAAAGCTAATCGATTTGGAGATTGGAAATGATGGATTGCCTAAAGATCCCGAATGGCTGGAGGTACTGGGGGGAAATCAGCTGAATGTAGGTGCGCATAGATTTTCTAATCCGATTTCAACGGCATATAGCGGACATCAATTTGGAACATGGGCAGGCCAATTAGGCGATGGTCGCGCAATCCTACTGGGTGATATCAATCATTTAGAGCTACAGTTAAAAGGTGCCGGTAGAACGCACTACTCCAGAATGGGTGACGGAAGAGCAGTCTTAAGATCGTCTATTCGAGAATTTCTGTGTAGCGAAGCAATGCATGCGCTTGGTATACCTACTAGCCGCGCTCTTTCCGTGGTTGGATCTAAACAGGCAGTTAGACGTGAAACCATGGAAACAGCTGCGGTATGTTCGCGCATTGCCCCAAGCTTTATTCGTATTGGCCACTTTGAACACTTTGCTTCACTTCAAAATATTGTGCGCTTGAAGGAGTTGGCGGATCTGCTTATTTCAGAATTTTATCCAGAGTGTGTATCCACACAGGATCCCTATTTAAACTTATTTAAAGAGATTAGCGCCCGCAATGCGAAATTAGTTGCTCAGTGGCAGTCAGTAGGATTTTGTCATGGCGTTTTAAATAGTGACAACATTAGCGCTCTAGGCCTGACTATTGACTATGGCCCTTTTGGGTTTTTAGATCATTTTGAAATCGACCATATCTGTAATCATAGTGATCATGGAGGTAGATATGCATATCATCGTCAGCCCCAAATCATGCATTGGAATATGGCCTGCCTTGCGAGTGCAATGCTTCCCCTGTTAGAGCTGGAGCATTCTGCGGAAGAGTCGCAAGACCTCTTGCGCTCCGCCCTAGAAGAATTTCCATTGATTTATGCAAAAGAGTGGCAACAAGCATTTCGACTAAAACTAGGATTGCAATCAGAACAGGATGGCGACATAGAGTTAATTGAACGTCTACTCCAGGCCATGCATGATTCAAAAGTGGATTTCACGAATTTCTTTCGAAATCTGAGCAATCTCAAAAAAGAATCCAAGCTAACAGAGATCTTGCAAAGGGATGAATTTGTCGATCGTGAACATATTGATCAATGGTTTGCCGACTACATCAATAGACTTCAATCCGAGACTAAATCTGATGATGATAGAAAAAAATTGATGGATGCAGTCAACCCCAAATATATTCTGAGGAATCACTTAGCTCAAGCTGCAATTGAAAAAGCTCAGCAAGATGATTTTTCTGAAGTAGATGTCTTATTCAGAATATTGAGTAAGCCATTCGATGAGCAGTTAGCATTGCATCATTATTCAAAACCACCGCCACTGGATCTGCAGCGAGTCGCAGTCAGTTGCTCTTCTTAATCAAACAAATTCATTGCCATGACAAAGAAAACGGATCAGGAATACAGAAATACATTGAGTGACACTCAATACCGGGTAACGCGTGAGGCTGCAACAGAGAGGCCTTTTACCGGTAAGTATTGGGATCACTGGGAAAATGGTCAATATCGCTGCATTTGCTGCGATACCCCACTATTTCAATCATCGACCAAGTTCGATGCAGGTTGCGGTTGGCCTAGCTATAACGCACCTGAGAACGCTACAGCGATTACCGAAGTTAAGGATATGTCCCATGGGATGATTCGAACTGAGGTCCGCTGCACCCATTGTGATGCGCATTTGGGACACGTATTTGAAGATGGCCCTCAGCCTACAGGACTTCGCTACTGTATTAACTCAGCATCCTTAAGATTTGAACCTTCTGAGAATGCCGCTGCCACGAAAACTGAATAATTCTGAAATAGCTGGATAATCAACGCATGAAATTTCTATTTGACCTCTTTCCGATCATCCTCTTTTTTATTGCATTTAAATTTGCAGACATTTACACCGCAACTATCGTAGCTATGGTTGCCACCATTGGGCAAATCCTCTGGGTTTACTATCGACATCGTAAGATCGATGCGATGCAATGGGTCAGCCTGGTCATGATTCTGGTTTTTGGTAGCCTGACTATATTCCTGCACGATAAGACTTTTATTCAACTCAAACCAACGGCTTTGTATTGGCTATTTGCAAGCGCTTTATTTATTAGCGCTCAGTTTTTTCAAAAGAACTGGATACAAGTTTTGATGGGCAAGCAAATCACCCTAAAAGAGCACAGCTCTAAATCGGTTTGGCATCAAGTAAACATGGCTTGGGCATTCTTTTTCTTCTTGATGGGTGCGCTCAATCTTTATATTGCTTTTGAGTTCTCTGAAGAAACGTGGGTTAACTTCAAGTTATTTGGTAGTACAGCTCTGCTTGTAGCCTTCGTCATTGCTCAAGGCATTTGGCTCAGTCGCCACATGGAGCATCCTACAGAATGAGTATTAATCAAGATCGCATTGCCTTATTTGAGTCAGACTTAAGGGCTGCATTTCAGGCAAGCCATTTAATAATCGAAGATGAAAGCCACCTTCATGCTGGTCATGCTGGAGCAGCTTCTGGAGGTGGGCACTTCAAGCTCACAATCGTAGCCCCAGAATTTCAGGGTATGAACAAGCTAGCTAGGCACAGATCTGTTTATGCGGCCCTCAACAAGCATTTTCCTGATGCGATCCATGCCCTCACCATTCTGGCCTTCACCCCTAGTGAAAGCACAAATTAGTCGCAGATTGCTTTAAGATTCTCTTTTATCTCTATTTATATTTTCTAGCCCATGTTGAACATACGCCCAATTTTGACCATTAGTGCCATTAGCTTTGCACTTCTCTCTTCAGCAGCTCATGCACAAAATGCTGCCATCGTGAATGGCAAGCCCATTCCTAAAGCGCAATTAGACAAATTAATTCAAAAATCAAATCAGCCAGATAGCCCTCAAGTTCGCGATCAAGGTAGAGAAATGCTGGTGACGCGTGAACTGATCTTGCAAGAGGCAAATAATCGCGGCATCACACAGAAGGAGTCTGTTCGTGAGCAATTAGAACAGTCTAAGATGGGGGTGTTAATTGCAGCTGTATTTGAGGACTTCGTTGAAAGAGAAGGTGTCACTGAAGCCGAGCTAAAAGCTGCTTATGAGCAAGTCAAAGGACAGTACACCGGCACCGAATATCACGTTGAACATATCCTTGTTGAAAAAGAAGCTGATGCAAAAGCGATTACCGCGCAAATTAAGGCTGGCGGTAACTTTGAACAAATTGCCAAAGAAAAGTCCAAAGATCCTGGCTCCGCACCAAATGGTGGAGATCTTGGCTGGGTGAGTGATAAATCACTCGTACCGGAGTTCTCCAAGGCAATGGTGCAGCTCAAAAAAGGTCAGGTTACCGATAAGCCGGTAAAGACTCAATATGGCTGGCATATCATCAAGTTAGATGATGTACGTGATGTCAAAGCACCTAGCATGGAGGAAATCAAAGATCAGCTAAAGCAGATGATCACAGCAGACCAGAACTGGCAAAAAGCGAAGTTCTCTGAATTAATGCAAAAGCTGCGCGCTAAGGCGAAGATTCAATAAGGTCTGACTGCCCCAACCCATAAGCCCAGGCTAATCCCCTGGGTTTTTTCTTGCTCAACAGAAAACGACATTTAGCTTTATATTTAAACAATGATGATCCTACATACCATGCTGAGAGTCGGCAATATGACTCGCTCAATTGATTTCTATACCAAAGTTCTAGGCATGAACTTGCTTCGTACAACCGAACGTCCAGAACAAAAATATTCACTGGCATTTGTAGGTTTTGGAAAAGGGAATGCAGATGGTCAGTCTGAGATCGAACTCACCTACAACCATGGTGTCGATAAATACAATCTTGGCGATGCCTATGGGCATATTGCCATCAGCGTTCCTGACGCCTATGCAGCCTGTGAAAGAATCAAAGCCGCTGGTGGCAATGTCACTCGTGAAGCAGGCCCTGTAATGGGTGGGAATACCATCATTGCATTTGTTACGGATCCTGATGGCTACAAGATTGAGTTAATTCAACACTGAATCCTATACCTTTAGTTGAAACAGGAAGCTATCCAACTTCGCATAATCGATGCACTTTCAGATATCGCTGAGGGTGATTGGAACGCCCTACTAGCGTCTAATTCTGGTCCCTTCCTCAAGTACGCCTTTCTTAATGCACTGGAAAAAACTGGCTGTGTAGGCGGCAATACTGGGTGGCAATTTGCCCACCTCATAGTTGAGGACTCTAACTCTGGATTGCTTGGTGCAATGCCGCTTTACCTTAAGCAACACTCCTACGGGGAGTTTGTCTTTGATTGGGCATGGGCTCAGGCATATGAGCAGAATGGGATGTCTTACTATCCAAAGGCACTATCGGCTATTCCGTTTACTCCCGTTCGTGGTCCAAGGCTACTTGTATCCCCTCAAGCGGATAAAGGGGCAATACAAGAAATCCTTATCTCTGGTTTAAAAACACTGGTAACTCAAAACGGGCTTTCCTCTGCCCACGTACTCTTTCCAGAGAACGGTGAATTGGGTGTACTCAAGCAACAAGGTTTTATGCTGCGCGACTCAGTGCAGTTTCATTGGCATAACCAGGGCTATCAAGATTTTGAACATTATCTTGCCAACTTAACAATGAAGCGTCGCAAGAATATTCGTCGAGAACGTGCTGCCGTGGAAAGTCAAATCATCAGCTACAGACATATTTCGGGTGAGATTGCTACGGCAAGTGATTGGAACTTCTTTTATCGTTGCTATGAAAACACCTATATAGAGCACCGGTCTTCACCTTATTTAACTGAGGATTGCATTCAAATACTAGGCAGCAGCATGCCTGAGAATTTTCATCTGATTATTGCGACACAGAATGAGAGGCCGATAGCCTCATCTTTGCTCGTAGTTGATAAACCAAATGCAAAAGCATATGGACGCTATTGGGGTGCGATTGAACATATCCCTTGTTTACATTTTGAGTTGGCTTACTACCAAGCAATTGAGTATTGCATCAAGGAGGGCATTCAAGTATTTGAGGGTGGCGCTCAAGGCGAGCACAAAATGGCCCGGGGATTTATACCAACCACTCTGCAGTCCGCTCACTGGATTGAAGATGCAGGCTTTGCGAATGCAGTGAAACGTTTCTTAGATCGCGAGCACGAAGGTATGGCAGCTTATGTTGATGAGCTCGAGCAACACATTCCCCTGAAATCGTCTAAAGTACTGTCATGACTTCTTCCGATAACCTACCAGAGCAAGCTGGAGCCAATTCTTTAGGGGTTGGTGATGATGCTTCTGACTCACCCTGTATCGGAGTCTGCACCACCCTCTATGACGAAATCTGCCAGGGATGCGGTCGTACTCTAGGCGAGGTTAGTAATTGGGTCTTCTTTAGTCAGGAAGAAAAGGATGCTGTGTGGAAGCGCATCCGTGCCGATGGCACTGCAATGCGATTCCAACGTCAATCCAAAGAAAGTACTTAACCAGCTAGAGCTTGGCTGCGTAAATATTCTTCGTAGGTTCCAGAGTAATCCACGACGGTACCGTCCATCTTGACTTCTAAGATGCGGTTGGCCAAAGCAGAAACAAACTCGCGGTCATGAGAAACAAATATCAAAGTGCCGTCAAATTTCTCAAGCGCAATTTGCAAGCTTTCAATAGATTCCATATCCATATGATTGGTTGGCTCATCCATTGCAAGGACGTTATATTTTTGAAGCATTAATTTGCCCCAAATCATTCTGCCCTTCTCACCACCAGATAATACTTTGACAGACTTACCAATATCATCGCCTGAGAATAGTAAGCGGCCCAATGTGCCACGAATCACTTGATCATCGTCGCCTGTATTGCGCCAGTTGTTCATCCAATCCATGAGCAATTCATCTTTTGCAAACATCTCGGTATTGTCTTGAGGCATCACGCCCACGTTGGCGTTTTCAGCCCATTTCACATCACCGCTATCCGCAGGAATTCCTTCGAAGCGTTTACTTAAGATGGTTTTCAATAATGTTGTCTTACCTGCACCATTTTGACCAATGATGGCGATCTTTTCCCCAGCACGAATCCCAATCTTGAAGTTCTTAAAAATTGGACGGTCGTAAGCCTTAGTCAGTGCATTGCACTCCACGGCCATGTTGTGAAGTTTTTTCTCAGCGTCAAAACGAATAAAAGGATTCTGACGTGAAGAAGGTTTCACTTCAACAATCTCAATCTTCTCCAACTGACGTTGACGTGAAGTCGCTTGACGTGCCTTCGATGCATTGGCTGAGAATCGGGCCACGAAGGCTGCTAATTCAGCGATTTTTTCTTTGGCTTTGACGTTATTGCTCAGTTGTTGCGATCTTGCCTGTACTGAAGCCAGCATGTAAGAGTCGTAGTTGCCTGGATAGACCTTGAGTGTTCCATAGTCCATGTCTGCCATATGCGTGCACACTTCATTGAGGAAGTGGCGATCGTGGGAAATAATGACAATCGTGCTCTTAATCTGATTGAGAATATCTTCAAGCCAGTGAATGGAATGAATATCTAAGTTATTGGTTGGCTCATCGAGTAAGAGAACATCTGGATCAGAGAACAAAG
Organism: Polynucleobacter sp. AP-Jannik-300A-C4; assembly: GCF_018688335.1. Taxonomy (NCBI): domain Bacteria; kingdom Pseudomonadati; phylum Pseudomonadota; class Betaproteobacteria; order Burkholderiales; family Burkholderiaceae; genus Polynucleobacter; species Polynucleobacter sp. AP-Jannik-300A-C4. The sequence goes on from NZ_CP061316.1 coordinate 1,006,849, forward strand.
CTTGCGCTAGTAATACGCGCAACTTCCAGCCTGGAGCCACATTGCTCATTGGGCCATTGTGCTGCTCAATAGGAATACCGATACCTAACAACAACTCCCCTGCTTTTGCCTCTGCGGTATAGCCGCCGTACTCGGCATACTTGCCCTCGAGCTCAGCTGCCTTCATGTAATCTTCGTCAGTGGCATCTGGGTTGGCATAGATGGCATCCCGTTCGGCTGCAGCCTTCCACATCTCCTCATGACCCATCATCACTACATCAAGTACGCGTACATCTTCATACGCAAACTGGTCTTGGCGCAATTTACCTAAGCGAATGCCCGGATCTAAGCTTACATTTCCGCTAGTAGGCTCTAACTCCCCACCTAGAATCTTCATAAAGGTAGATTTACCGCAACCGTTGGCACCAATTAGGCCATAGCGATTACCGCCACCAAATTTAACGGAAATATTTTCAAACAGGGGTTTTGCCCCAAACTGCATAGTGATATTAGATGCGGACAGCACGGATGTATTCTTACTTTCTGATAGGTCAATACTAGGGTGCAGATGCAAGTTTTGCATCAAAGACCGTTATTTTAACGGCTTGCGCTCAAAAAAGCCGTAATTTAGACTTTCAGCTTAAATGGCGTGAAATTCGTATGAATATCGAAGTGGTCTTGGTTTTCCTTGCGTTTCAGAAAACCAACCACCCAGTAGGTTAAAGGTGTTGCCAGAACCTCCCAGGCGGTCTTCAGAACGTATTGAGAGATCGCGACAGCCAAGACCTCATTTAGAGACCAGAGACCGTAAAAAGCCAGCATATAGAACAAGGCGGAGTCCACAAACTCCCCGCAAGCTGTAGAGCCTATCGTGCGCATCCAAAGATGACGACCCTGCGTCAAGATCTTCATTTTGGCCAAGGTATAACTATTAACAAAACTGCCGCACCAAAATGCGACCATAGAGGCAAGAGCAACCCTCCAAGAATTGCCAAATACCGTCTCCATACCTTGCTGGTAGTTAGCCATATAAGAGCCTGGGGCAACTGGCAAAGCAATTACCGCTTGAGCCATGATTGCGGCAAAAGCTAGAGCAGTAAAACCAGCCCATACTGCCCGGCGATCATAGGCATAGCCATAGACCTCGGTGAGTATGTCGCCAAAAAAATAAGCAATCGGAAAAAAGAGGATTCCAGCCCCAAATGTCACACTACCGAAATACGGCAGATCCAATGTAGCAGCCTTCCCTGCACCAATAAAGTTGGAGCACAGCAGGACTACGACAAAGGCTGTCAGTATGAGGTCGTAGTAGCGGTGGTGGCGTCTGGGTGCGTCCATCAAACAAGAAAAAAATGGATAATGGAAAGAGAATATCTGCAATCAAGGAATTTCACAGAGTGCAGATTAAAAACCAAGATAGGACAACAAAGAACCATGAGCAAAGCTAGTTTTAATTGGGCAGACCCCCTACTCCTCGATACACAATTAAGCGAAGATGAGCGCATGGTGCGTGACGCTGCTGCTGAATATGCTCAGGGCCGTTTAATGCCGCGTATTCATGATGCCTATCGTAATGAAACTACTGATCCAGCCATCTTCCGTGAAATGGGTGAGCTTGGTCTTTTAGGCATCACCATTCCCGAAGAATATGGTGGCGCAAATCTCAATTACGTTTCTTATGGATTAATCGCGCGTGAAATTGAACGTGTGGACTCTGGATATCGTTCCATGATGAGCGTGCAATCATCCTTAGTCATGGTTCCTATTAATGAGTTTGGTAGTGAGGCTCAAAAGCAAAAATATTTGCCCAAGCTCGCTACTGGTGAATGGATTGGTTGCTTTGGATTAACTGAGCCAAATTTTGGCTCGGATGCGGGCGGCATGATCACGAGAGCTAAGAAAGTTCCTGGGGGCTTCTCACTTACTGGCTCCAAGATGTGGATTTCTAACTCCCCTATTGCAGATGTATTTGTGGTGTGGGCTAAAAATGATGAAGGCTTGATTAGAGGCTTCATTTTAGAAAAAGGCATGAAGGGCTTATCTGCCCCGAAGATCAGCGGCAAGATGGGTCTACGCGCTTCTATTACTGGCGAAATCGTGATGGATGAAGTATTTGTCCCGGCTGAAAATGAATTCCCAGAAATTACTGGCCTCAAAGGTCCATTTACCTGCCTGAACTCAGCACGTTACGGCATTGCTTGGGGCACTCTTGGCGCTGCTGAGTGGTGTTGGTATGCCGCACGCCAATACACTATGGATCGCAAGCAGTTTGATCGCCCACTTGCAGCCAATCAGCTCATTCAAAAGAAACTGGCCGACATGCAAACTGAAATCACGCTCGCTCTTCAAGGTTGCTTACGCTTAGGTCGCATGAAGGATGAAGGTATTGCGGCTCCAGAAATCACCTCCATGATGAAACGTAATTCCTGCGGTAAATCTTTGGATGTAGCTCGTTTGGCTAGAGATATGCATGGTGGAAACGGCATCTCAGATGAGTATGGCGTAGTGCGTCATATGCTCAATCTAGAAGTCGTCAATACCTATGAAGGTACGCACGATATTCACGCCCTTATCTTGGGTCGTGCACAAACCGGAATTCAGGCTTTTAGTTAAAGGCCAGTCTTGGTGATGAGGTCTTTTGCAGTTTTTGTAAAGGCTTCATCACTGTCATTTCCAAGCTCTACGAAATGATCTTCGCGATAGCTTGGAAAGTTACGAACAATAGAAGATTGGTAGGATGGGTCGTAATGCATCACCAATAATTCTTCCACCAGACTCTCAAAATCTCCTGTATCAATTGCCTCATGCCATTTGGCAATTTGATCCCTGCCATAACGCGATGTCAGTAAGCCCAATTTTTGCTTAAAGCTCTCGGGATTGGATAAAAAATGTCGGTACTCACGTAGAAGCCAAGAAACGCGCGTAGCAGTACTTGATCGAAGCTCAATACATTTGCCTGCGCGGATGCGCTCCATCAATGGATCCGGAATATGTAAGCCACCCACCTTTTTGCTTTCTGACTCAACAAAAACAATCTTGGATGGATCCAGTGAATTAAATGCATTCCACAGATTCGTCTCAAAGCCTTTTTGGGATGGCTGATCAATATTCGGCTCATTACCCAATACTGAGCCACGGTGAATAGCCAAGCCCTCAAGGTCAATTATCTGCTGACCCAAGGAGCCAATCTCCTGAAGAATGCGAGTCTTGCCGCTACCAGTCATACCAGCAATCACCTGAAAAGAAAAATCTTTAGCAGCTTGATCCAAACCATCAATCACAACACGTCGAAAGCCTTGATAGCCATTCTGCAATTGCAAAGCTTTCCAGCCAATACGATTGAGGATATGGGTGAAGGCACCACTGCGCTCACCACCCCGCCAGCAATAAATTAAAGGACGCCATTCTCTTGGAAAGTCGATGAGAGAGTTTTCTAAATGATTGACAATATTACGGGAGACATAGGCAGCACCTAATTTCTTTGCAGCAAATGGTGATACTTGCTTGTACAAGGTGCCGATCTCAATGCGCTCATCATTACTTAGGACCGGAAGATTAATGGCGCCAGGAATATGATCCAAAGCAAATTCAGCTGGTGACCTGACATCAATGATGGCATCAAACTGATTTAAAGATGATGCAAGCTGTTCAATGCTAAAAATATGTGGATTGCTGGGTTGCAAACAATATCCTATCGTAGCTTACTGATCACATCATCAGGCCAAGGCGCGGATTTACCAGACTTTAGATCGACCCACACCATGGTTGCTCCACCGACTGCTGCCATCGTATCAGGCTCAGTAGTTAAAGCCATCGTAGTAAAGACATCCAAACTGGAACGACCGATATTTCCGATATAGGTTTTTAAAATCAAATCGCCTGGGTAAGAAAGCTGTTGATAGAAGTTGCAAAAGCCATTCATCATCAGCATAGACTCGTCACCAGGTGCGACGTTGTAACCAAGAGAAGTAATCCACTCTACCCTAGCCTGTTCCATGTAACGAAAGTACACCGTGTTATTGACATGGCCATATGCATCCATATCGCCCCAACGAATCGGCATATTCATCTCATGAACAAACTTTTTCTCCTCTGGGATCTCTATGCGCATAAATTCTCGCTGGCAATCAAAGATGAATCAACGAACTTGTAGCGCCATTTGGTACAGATTCGTAGAGCGAGCACCAGAACGGCAAAATGCCAATATGGGGCCAGGCATTGTTTTGAGTAAACGCGCCATTTCAATAACTTGATCCTGCGTAAACGCACCAGGGATGACAGGCAAAAAGGCATAGTTCAAGCCTAAAGCTTCAGCTTGAGCTTGAATTTGAGCATTCGTGGGTTGATCTGGTCCACCTTCAAAATCTGGACGATTGTTGATTACGCTTTTATAGCCCTGTTTAACAATCTCAGCCAAATGGCTTGGATCAATTTGACCCAGCGTACCGAATTGATCAGTATGGCAAGCAATAGGAAGGCTCATCTAAACCTCAAAATGTAATGTGAATTTAAAAAAGGAATGGCTTAGATTTTAAATCAGACTTGCTTTTTATGGCCTGTAAAGAAGCGATTGCATATCCACATACCAGCAAGCATTGCTAATATAAAGACAAAAGCCTTGAGATGACCTGCTCCGAGGGCAACAATTGCTGGACCTGGGCAGAAGCCTGCAATACCCCACCCTGCTCCAAAAATTAGACTACCAATCACAAGTGGCTTAGAGACATCTCTTCTAGTGGGAATATGGAGAGCGCCACCGAAAAAAGCCTCAGTACGCTTGGAGACTAAATAAAAGCCACCCAAACCAACAAGAATTGCCCCACCCATCACAAACATCAGGGATGGATCCCAGTTACCAGCAAGATCCAGAAAATTGAGAATCTTTTGAGGATTGCTCATACCGGAAATGATTAAACCAATTCCGAATAAAACACCGATCAAATACTGGCTATAAAAATTGAAATGTCTTCTCATAATTTATAGGCCTAACAGATGGCGAATAACAAAAACAGTCAAAAACCCAGCACTCATAAAAGACAAAGTCGCCACTAGAGATCTTGGTGACAAGCGAGATAAGCCGCAAACACCATGGCCACTAGTACATCCCGAGCCATAACTAGAACCAAAACCGACTAATAAGCCAGCAATAATGATTGCAATCCAATCTGCATCTATCACTGTAATTGTGTGAAGATCAAAAAATAAACTCCCCAAAAATGGTGCGCTCAATAAGCCTAAAACAAGGCTCAGGCGCCAAATAACATCACCATTTTTAGGGGTGAGTAATCCGGAAACGATGCCACTAATGCCCAGAATACGACCGTGCAGAATTACATACAAAGCAGCTGCAACTCCCAATAGGATTCCACCTAAAAAAGCGGGTACAGGGGAAAAAGCCAACCAATCTATCTGCATATTATTTAATCTAACCTAAGAGTTAACTACAAGGATTGGGTGCATTACGCGACTCCAAATAACGCAGGGCTAAGTAAGCGCCAAAGATAAAACCTGGTAAAGCAAGTATTGAGCCTAAGGCTAATGTAGAGATGCCACTCAAGCCCTGACCAACAGTGCAACCGAGCGCTGTTACACCACCGAATCCCATCAAAGTCGCACCAACGAGATGATTCGCGGTATCTTCAGTATCACGAAAGCTCTCCCAACGAAATGACTTAGTAATGAGGGACACGCAAGCAGACCCAGAAATCATTCCAGCAACGGCAGCAATACCTAAAGTAATGATTTTTGAGGTATCGCTATAAAGCATTAACCAATCCAATGAAAAGGCGTAAGGCGCAACAAATGAAAGACTCTCCATGCGTCCAGAGTTGGTCACCAAAAAAACCTCTTCCAAGGTATTGGGATCTTCAGCAACAAATCCTAAGTTTCCAGAAATGAACCAGATTGCGCAAATAGCAAGGCCAACAAAGATTCCAGAAAACAGATTTTCTGCAGTCCAAAAGGCCTTATTTGCAAGAGCATATGCAATGAAAGCAAAGCCAATAATCAAACCCAGGGCAAGATGTAAGTTGCCCCTAGCAATGCCAATAATGGGGCTCAAAATACTTGGCAAATCTTGAGGTGTATTTAGGGTGATAAACACCGAGTCCAAGGTATTGATGCGAATAACACCAAGAAAGCCCCTCATGGTCATGTAGGCAGTTAAACCAAGAACAATAAACACAATGATGGACTTAAGATTGCCACCGCCAATGCGAACCAGAGTCTTACTTCCGCAACCTGATGCAAGCACCATGCCGAATCCAAATAGCGTACTACCTACGATGGTTGAGAGCCATAGAAGCTTACTGCTGGTATAGATGCTCTTAAGTGGATCAATAAGGCCTAGGTAGGACATGAAGGCAAATCCAACAATCGCTACGCCAATGGCCAGAAACCATTGCTTTAGACGACCCCAGCTAGACATAATATAAATATCTGAAACTGCACCCATGCTGCAAAAACCAGTTTTTTGCATTACGGCGCCAAGCAAAAAAGTAATGGCAAAGGTCGACCATAGAACTACCTTGCTGATACTGCTGATATCTACTGCTTCCATATTGAAAATTCTTTAATTATTTTTTGAATTTATAAAACTGTTGATTGAGGAAAGCGGTGACATCAGCTTCATCCTCAGGAAAAAGATCGAGACGTAGCTCTGTATTACACATGGCGACCATCGACTTTAAATTCTGCAGGCTTTTAACCTTACTATCGCTACGGGTGTAGATCATATCGCCATTACCAAAGCCGGATTTCTTGGCATGACATGCGTAGCATTTTTGTTCATCAATCTTTTTGCCGTTCGCAATATCTGGGCTGGCATTTGCTGACAGCAGCGTCCCAAAGGCGAAAAAGAAGGTAACTACAGGCTTTAATATTGGCAATTTCATTTGAAATCAGTCATTTAGCGAAGTAAACGACTATTTTAAAGCCCAGATGACAAATCTGTCTTATTCCGCCTGAATTGAGAGGTAGACGTTATAGGCATTCATGCGGTTTGCAGCCCTAAATAAGGGCATTCCGTCGTATTCTGACCAATCCGTCTTGGCATAAGCCTCATCGAAAGGATCCAGGTTGAGGGCTGATGGCTCCATAGATTCACGTAAATAGCGCAAATAATCCCTAGTAAAGCGGATATCTTCTATAGGATTAATGGATTGAGGCCCATGACCGGGTATTACTACCTTAGGGTTAAATTTCTCAAACTGATCTAAAGCTTTCAACCACCCTTTGCTATCAGCATTACCCACAAATGGGATTCGACCGCGGAAAACTAGATCACCCGCAAAAAGCACGCCTTCAGATGGAATATAGACCAATAGATCTTCTGGGGCATGGGCTGGGCCAACCCGGCTAATCAGAAACTCCACTCCACCAATATTCAACTTTAATTGTTTGTCTATCCAAGTATCCGCAGCAATTAGTTTGGTTTGATCATTAACCCAGGGTGCAAAATCAACCCTTGATGCAATAAGCCGCTGCTTTGCAGTTTCTGAGGAAATATAGCTTCTACCCTCCCCTTGAGCGTAGATCTTTGCGCCAATTTTCTTAAACTCTTGAAGTCCATATACATGATCTGCGTGATAGTGAGTTACTACAACAGCAATAATTTTTTGCTTAGTAACTTTTGAAATCTCTTTAATCAACTTTTGCGCAAGGGTTGGAGAACCCAAGGCATCTATGACAACGACCCCCTTAGGAGTAACGACAAAACCTGCATTAGAAATAAAGTTTTGATTCTCGCTACTACCTAATTCAGCTCTACCTTGAACGAAGTAAGTATGCGGCGCAACTTTAATGGGCTTTAGCAATACACCTACCGGATCATTTATGACCGGACTGCTTTGAGCAAAGCAGAAGCCAAAAAAAATAGCATTAATCAATAATGCTATTTTTAGATGGTGAATACCGCGCAGGAGCATGTTCACCGAATGAGATTATGGTTTGATGTAAGCAAAATGATCTTTAAATTGAAGATCGCCAATTCTTGCTACGCCAGACGGTGTGAAGTCAGTATCCAGAATAAACTGATCCTTCTTTAGATTTCTATTTTTTAAAGTAATCTCACAAACCTCAAACCGAACGCCACGCGACTTCAGGGCCCCAACTAAAGGAGCATATTCAATATTGTTCTTCTTATCCTTCGCGCCTTCCATCATGATGTCAACCCCATTAGCGTGGGTGACAACGATGATTTTGGTGTCTGGTGCTACATCCATATGATTGCGCACATTTCTCAAGCCTTTAATGCCTTGAGTATCAGCATCATCAATGTGATAAACAACGCTTGAGCCCGCAGCAAACACCTGCTGAGATACTAGTGCGGTAAAACCAATAAAAAAAGATGCTATCAGGGGGAAATATTTTTTCACGAAAGTCCTTCTTTCTTATTTAAGGGCAACCATGCCAGGATTGTTTGTAACGCCTTTAATGATTGGTTCATTAAGCTGGACTGCTTTGACCACCTTGACATCACGAAGATGGCGCTCAATAACGTCCCAAATCGCCTCTCCACCAGCATTCTTCGCCTCTTCGCTCACAGGAGCCCAGCCGGCAACTTTATAAGTCTTGCTTGGATCGATGTCCTTGCCATTGAGACGCATATCGCTAATGCGCTTGCCGGCAGATGCAGCTGGATCAATGGTGTATTGCATGCCGCCGACACGAACCATATCACCACCCTGCTGATAATACGGATCAGGATTAAAGAGGTTATCCGCTACATCCTCAAGAATCGTCTTGATCATTTCACCGGTCATGTTCGTAACCGTGGTGTATGGATAAGTAATAGCCGTTTGATCCAATAAGTTTTCACGGGTAATTGCTTGACCTGGCAGCAAGCTAGTTCCCCAACGGAAACCTGGTGAGAATGCAATCTCCGCATTCTTCTGAGCCATGAGACCATCCAAGATCAGTTGGTCAAAGCTACCATTAAAGTTTCCACGGCGATACAAGAGACCTTCTGTTGTAGCCAATTTTTCGTTGAGCTTAGCTTCATACGGCGCTCTAATTTTTTGAATCAGCTTATTCATTGCAGGATCAGCTGGGATCATGTTGGAGAAGATTGGGAAGAGTTTGTACCGGAAATCAACCGCTTTGCCGCCCTTCACATCAAAGTCCAATACGCCTAAGAATTTAGTATTCGAGCCAGCATTGGTAACTAAAGTTACGCCACCAGAATTCTTAACCTTGACTGGAATTGGAACGCCATCGTGAGTATGGCCACCCATAATCGCATCCAAACCAGTGACGCGGGATGCCATTTTTAAGTCAACGTCCATACCGTTATGAGAGAGCAACACAACTACTTTTGCACCCTTAGCCTTGACCTCATTAATTGTCTTCTGCAGATTTTCTTCTTGGATACCAAACGTCCAATCTGGGGTGAAGTAACGTGGGTTAGCAATTGGGGTGTACGGAAAGGCTTGGCCAATCACCGCTACCTGAATGCCATTCTGCACCTTCATGACGTAAGGATTAAATACTGAATCTCCGAAGTCTGCAGTCTTAATATTTTGGGCTACAAAGGACACCTTGCCTTTGAAGTCGCCATTCACAATTTCCATAACGCGCTTCTCACCAAGAGTCATCTCCCAGTGTGGAGTCATGACGTCAACGCCTAAGAGGAGCGCTGCATCAACCATGTCCTGACCGTTAGTCCATAGAGAAGTGCCTGAGCCTTGCCAAGTATCACCACCATCTAACAAGAGTGCCCCTGGGCGACTTGCCTTGATTTGCTTGATAAGGGTTGCCATGTGAGCAAAGCCACCAACCTTGCCATAGTTTTGAGCTGCCGCTACGTAATCAAGATATGTGAATGCATGTGCATCACGTGTTCCTGGCTTAATACCATTCGCCTTTAAAAAATATTCGCCGACCAAATGAGGTGTTTTGCCTTCTTGAGCGCCAATACCAAGGTTGACATTAGGCTCACGGAAATAGATTGGCAGAAGTTGTGCGTGGCAGTCAGTGAAGTGCAGGAAATGCACATTACCAAACTTCGGCAAATCATAGAATTTTTGCGCAGTAGTTTGCGCGCTTGCAAAATTAGATTGCAAACTCATGCCGCCCGCTGAGGCGATGGCTAATGCTTGCAAAAATTCACGACGATTTAAAGACATAGTATTTTCCTAAAGAAAACAGGCCTTTCGGCCTGTTTATTTTTTATTACTTGTTAACAGGCGACTCTGGATCTAGGAGCAATGCCATGACATCCTGCATTTGCTTCTCATTTAAGAGCTTGAAGTGCCCGAAACGAGGCATATTGCTACATACGTTATAGGCCTTGGAATTATTAATACGATTCCAAGTGTAGGTAACAATCTCCTGCGTGTAACCCCTTAACTTTCCATAATTCCATAAAGAGGGGCCAATGTTTCCATAAGAGACTTCTTTGATATTGATTTGATGACAGTTATAGCAACCACCACCATTTGCCGATCCAGCTTTATCAGACCAGGTAGCGCCTCGACCACTTTGAGCAATTTTTTCACCGCTCTTCCAGTCGCCAATGTATTTACCATCGGATGGCTGCTTGATCATAGCCATGTTTTCGTTTTGAATCTTTTCGCGAACCTTGGGATCTCCACCGCCATCGAGATTTACAGGGTTCGAACAAAACTTTTGCGCTGCATCTTGATCCAAACGATCTAAACCAGCCTGCCCCTTAGCTTGAAAGCTGCTAGACATCATTTTTTCGAAAGGAGTAGCAGCGCTCGCAGCACCAGCTACAGCTAAAAGCGTAAACGCCAAAATTGATAATTTGATTTTCATATTATTTATCTCCAGCGATTAACGCTTCAGTCCTGGTGCATTCATAGTTCCGCCCTTAGCAGTCACAGCCATATACATGGAGACTGCAATAGTATCTTCAGAAATGTAGATAGGCTCTGGGAAGCGTTGTTGACGATAGCAATCGTTTAAGCGACGTTGCATGGTCCAGAAAGTACCGCTAGATACACGGTATGCAGGCCAGTAACCCCAACCTAAAGCAGCCCCCTTCTCAACAGTTAAATTAGGCAGGTCCTGTAAGCGGATTCGCTTGCCATTAGACGCGTGGCATGATGCACAGGAGAAATCCATTGGGCCACCTTGGTAAAAGAATGATTCTTTACCCAGTTGGTAAGCCAGCTTTTCCTTAGGATGCTTTGCAACGACATTAATCGGCATACCCTTAGATTCAGCCACTACATAAGCAACTACAGCCTCAAGATCTTTACGCTTGCCTTTGCTAAAGCCGGCCTTAATGATCTCATTTGCGTCGTATCCCTGCAGCTTGCTCATACAGGTTACAAGACGAGACTCTAGATCTTGAACTTGATTAGTATCTTTAAAATACTTTGGTAACTGCGTATAAGCCCCTTTAACTACGCCAGGACCCATACCCAAATCACATTTTTGTAAAGAGACATTCTTAGGCCCCATGGGCTTTTTCCAAATGTCTTCACCAGCAGCTTCATATAAATCAGCAGGGTTACCATCGGCAATCATTGCACGATATTTTTCAATCTCATCAGTTGGAGCCCCTCCAGTAGGAGTGGCGGCTGTAGAAGCCTCATTTTTTGCAGAACTAGAACAGCCCTGCAATACCGCAAACAAGCCAATAATAACGCCATATAAAATGCGTGTTTTCATGGTAACCCTTTTATAGTTTTAATTATGCGTACTAATATTAAGAAGCCGTAGCTTCATCAGTACGTTTGTCGCCTTTGCTATCGTTCCAAGTCACAACAATCTTGTCGCCCTTAGCACCCTTGTACTTAAAGTTCAAGAATGGATCTTTGGATACTGCTGGGCCAAATTGACCATTAAATACATCTTTGCCATTGGCTTTGACATTGATAGTGCTGATAAACCATGCTGGAATAGTTTTGCCAGAAGCGTCTTTACGCTGACCAGATTCCATATCATGCTTCATCAAAATTTTTACATCTACAGTACCGCCATTTTCAGCAGCTCTTACGCGCATTGGATCAGCCATTTTGGTTCCTCTTTTATTCTATGTATGAATTGTGTTTATTAATATGCTTCGGAATTAACCGCCGCAACCACCAAGCGTTACTTTGACTTCTTTAACAGTCATTAGCCACTTGCCATCAGCTTTTACCAAGCCGTATACATTGGATGTTTGACCCATTTTGATACGTGTTGTCACAAATGAATCTGTGCCAGCAGGAATAAAGAATTGAGCTGCTAGTGAGCTTGGGTTCTTTTCAACCAAGATAGCCATTTGCTCTGCCTTAAGCGTAGAAGTGATTCCAACAGGAACAACTGCACCGTTTTCAGCGATATCTGGGGCATTCAAAGTCACTGCAGATGATTTATCTGGACTATCAGCACCCAAGATCTTGAATACATCATCGATACCTTTGCCTTCAAAAGCGGCTTTGTTCCACTCTTGAGCTTGAGCAGTGCTGATAAGGCCTGCAGAAGCCATTAGGCCAAATACTGCTGAATACTTCATCAAACTGCGTCGCTGCTGATTCATAAAAACTCCTTTATTAATCTTAACTTCTGTTAATTTATTGCTTATTTTGCATTAAAACATTGAGGTTACTACCTAATTGGCTATTTTATTTGCCACCAGAGAGTATCCACGTCACTAAAGTCTTGCGATCCTCATCAGAAAGCTGGGCCTGTGGCGGCATTGGAATGGAGCCCCATACACCCGCCCCGCCGGCCTTAACCTTTGCCATGAGTTTATCGACCGCACCACTCTGCCCATCGTATTTCTTGGCAATATCGGCTATTGATGGGCCAACCAACTTCGCATTAGGCGCATGACAGGCTGAGCAGTTCTCATTTTTAAAGAGTGCTGCTGGTCCTTTTGCTGCAGAAGAATGGGTATCTGCTGCATGAGCCAAGCCCTGACCAGAAGCTCCAGGCAATTGCTTAATTGGAGGCTTGGTTGTATCCACGCCTCTATAAGGGCCATACATGCGGTTTTGCTCGGCAATATTGTTGTGGGCATTACGAGCAAAATCAGGCAATGTTGAGCCAATTTGAACAAATGGAACGCAGTTATGCATGCAAGAACTTCCATTGACATCCGGCTTGTCTTTAACATTCCAGAAACCATGTTTGGTCGTCATACCATTTCGGTTTGGCATTTTGACCTCAGCAATATTTTTATCGCTCAACACAAAATCATCAGGAACAATTTCACCAAGACTGAGAATGAAAGCAACAACCGCATAGGTATCGTCAGGCGTTAAAGATCTTGGGGCATTCCACGGCATTGCACGGTAAATGTAGTCCCACAATGTAGATACCGTTGGCACCTTCATTAAGGTTGTTCTTTGCGGCTGCTTCATATCTTTTAATGAGGCAACCTTACCTGTCTTCACATCATCCTTGGTGGTGCCACCAGCGATAGGTGTAAAGATTTCATTTGACTCACCGAAGGTGCCATGACAACTTGCGCATTTAGCCTCCCAAATGGCTTGACCTTTTTCAACAGAGCCAGATCCTTTTGGGAGACCCTTGAAATCTGGACGAACATCAATATCCCAAGCCGCTACTTCAGCCATCGTTGCATGACGACCAATACCTGGATATTTAGCAGAATCCGATTGTGCAACCGCACTGTGAGCACTTAAAACTAAAAGCGCTGCAAAACCAATACGAGCAGTTAATTTATCCAACTTGTACATTGCTGACCTCGCCATTTGAATCTAATTTCCAGGATTGAATTGCATTGTTGTGATAGATCGATCTTGTACCGCGCACATCACGCAATTTTTTAATGGTTGGCTGAATATAGCCTGTATCGTCCATCGCTCTCGACTGCAAAATGGCAGGTGAGCCATCCCACACCCAGTCAATATTAAAGCGGGTAATAGACTTATCTAGGATTGGTGTTTCTAGACGAGCAGTGCGCCAGTTATTTCCACCATCGAATGAAACATCAACACGCCGGATCTTGCCGCGACCAGACCAAGCCATACCGCTGACGTTGTAGAAACCTTTATCCAGCAACTGCTGACCACCAGATGGTGTTGTGATGACCGATTTACATTCTTGAATCGATGCATATTGACGGTGCGATCCATCCGGCATCAATTCAATATAGTGAACTGCCTCATCCTTCGCATTCCATGGCATATCACCTACTTCAAGGCGACGCAACCATTTCACCCAACTTACTCCTTGAACACCAGGAACCACTAAACGTAATGGAAAACCATTTTCAGGGCGTAACATCTCACCGTTCATCGCCCAAGCCACGATAGTGTCGTTTAAACAGCTTTCCAAGTTAATCGTGCGAGTCATGCCAGAACCATCACCACCTTCAGCAAGCATGAACTTGCCTTTTTTGAGGTCAGCGCCACATTCTTCAAGCAATACTTTTAAAGGAACGCCAGTGAACTCACAGCAAGAAAGCATGCCGTGCGTGTACTGAACAGTAGGTACGGCAACATTACCCCACTCAAGACCAGTATTAGCACCACACTCAATAAAGTGCGTACGAGATACCGAAGGCATTCTCATCAAATCATTCATTGTGAAAACGCGTGGGTTTTTCACTAAGCCATTCACCATCAGGCGATGAGTCTCAGGATTGAGGTTGTACCAACCTTGATGGTGACGCTCAAAATGCAATCCGTTAGGAGTGATTGTTCCAAACAAACCTTGAAGCGGAGTAAAGGCAACTGAGGCTGCTGATACTCGAGTTAAGCCTGGAGACTCTCGACGAATCAAGTTTGACTCGTAAATAGATGGCATACCGTAAGGCATAGTTGCTACATTCTTACCAAGGGTAGTTTGCCATTCCTGCTTCTCCAGAATCGCAGGATCGCCCTCACCAGCAGCCATTGCTAGCGGAGCTGTTAGCCCTGCCGCCGCGCCACCTAGAGCAGACATGAAACCCTTGCGCAAGAAGCCGCGACGGTTTTCATCCAAGCCATTGGCGTTGATGTCAGCAATCAGTTCCTGAGAAATAAAATGCTCAGGAGCCTTAACCAGACGAGCACGGTTAGCCGGCTTTTCGATAGCGCTGATATCTTGCGCACTGATCTCTATTTGTTTTTTGGTCATGTGTTCTCTACTTTGATGAATAGATTCTTAAAAAAAATTAATGCAAACTCTCGGCAATTTTTGCGCAGACTGTCTGACACATTTCTACGGTTGCGTTATCAGCGATAGAGTAAAAAACGGTTGTACCTTCTTTACGCCTAAGTACAATTCCTGCTTTATGTAGGGCTGCAAGATGACGAGAGACATTCGCCTGACTGGAGCCGCACAACTCAACAACCTCAGAAACAGACTTCTCCCCACTGCAAACCGCATACATGATGCGCAGGCGTGATGGCTCCGAAAGAACGCTGAAATATTCAGCAACATTAGCAAATACCTTTTCCATCACTTGTGGAGAAAGATCTTTGGTGGCTTTTTTAACTTTTACTTTGATATTCACAGGGTGAGATTATATATGCGTATACATGCATATTGGACACCGAAGCCGCAAACACTCATATAGTGGGATACCCTAGCCTCAAAGGCAATACAATCAAAAAAATGGATATTGATGCAATTCTGCTATCCCTAAAGCTTGCTTTTTGGACTATGGCCCTAATTCTGCCATTTGGGATCTGGGTTGCCCATAAGCTGCTTAAACTCAATAAAAGTCGACCATGGTTTGAAGCTGCCCTGGCACTCCCCCTAGTCCTCCCACCCACCGTTTTGGGCTATTACTTTCTCGTTTCTTTTGGCAATACTAGTATTTTTGGCTCCCCAATAGTATTTTCATTCATAGGCATTCTGATTGCCTCATTAATTGTCAATATCCCCTTCGCCATTCAGCCTATCCAGAGAGCATTTGAGGCTATTAATCCTGAAATCAGAGAAGCCGCTCAGGTGAGCGGTTTGAGTGATTGGCAAATCTTTCGGTTGATCGAGTTGCCGCTATCTTGGCGAGGCATTACCGGTGCCGCCGCCCTCACCTTTGCCCACACCCTTGGTGAATTCGGCGTTGTCCTCATGGTCGGCGGCGCCATACCTGGGGAGACCAAAACAGCCTCCATTGCGATTTATGACAAGGTTCAGAGCTTTGATTCCGCTGGCGCTGGCGCTATCGCGCTTGTGCTCCTTGGCACATCTCTTGTTTGTATAGCGCTTTCATATGGGGTATTTGGGCAGAATCGTGGTCGCCGCGGGAGCTTGAGCTAATGCTAAAAATCAAGATTAGCCAAACCTATCCGAATCCACTGCAAATCAATCTTGAATGTGCGCCAGGTGAGTTGCATGCTTTAGTTGGCCCCTCCGGGAGCGGCAAAACTTCAGTTCTCAGAACCATTGCCGGCCTAAACAAGCCTGCTACCGGAGTTATTCAGTGTGAAGGGATGATCTGGTTTGAAGGTAACGACCTGAATCCTAAAGCGCTTCACCTAGCGCCCGCACAACGGTCATGTGGATTCTTATTTCAACAATATGCCCTCTTTCCGCATTTGAATGCCTTAGATAACGTATCGATTCCATTGCAAAACTCTAATCTTGCCGCAAGTGAACGCAAGATTATCAGCATGGATTTATTGGATCGAATGGGTATTTCTAATTTAGCTGAACGAATGCCGCATCAGCTTTCTGGCGGCCAGCAACAACGGGTTGCACTTGCAAGGGCTCTAGCACGCCAGCCAAAGGTATTGCTGCTGGATGAACCCTTCTCAGCAATTGATGCCCCAACCCGCCAGGGTTTGTATAAAACTCTGGCAGATCTTAGAAAAGATCTGAATATCCCAATCCTATTGGTCACTCATGATTTACGTGAGGCAGACTTACTTGCAGACCAGATTACTGTTATAGACAAAGGCATAAGCCTGCAAACTGCCGCGCCGCAGGTCTTATTTCAAAGACCAAGAAATTCTCGCGTTGCTGAATTAGTTGGCATTAGCAATATGTTTCATGGTGTGTTCGATGCGGGTAACTTAAGCTGGGATGGTTGCAATCAACTCTTTAGGGTTGCCGACAAAGGCAAAATTCCACCTAAAGTGCGCGTGGCTTGGGTTATCCCCCAGAGCGGCCTCAGCGTTCACGTCACCCCAACCATGACTAGCGTACCAACAGTAGTGGAGAAGATGAGCAGCCTTGGTCAGATCGCCGTAATTCAGTTGCGAATTGAAGGTAGTGAAAATGCCGTTGAATGGGAGGCATCTTCTGCAGAAGTGAGAAGGTTGTGTATGGAGGTCGGCAGCCAAATGCATCTTGAGCTGGATGGAAATCAAATTCATATCATGCCATTGCGACCCATCAATGATCCGCGACGCTTTGTTGATCACTAGATCCCCGCTTTATTAAAGACAAAAACGCTTGTTAGACGTTGGCCTAACAAGCGATCTAGTTAAAGCAGTATTACTTACCGGAACTGCTATCGCTACATGAATCTTTAGCACCAGTATTAATACCCAATAATGGATAGGCCGGGCAAAATTTAAACACTCCAGTGGCTAGTGGAATAACACCAATCCAAGCCCAGGCTCCAGTTGTTCCTGTGACAGCCAAGCCAATCAATACTAGGCCAGCAACAATACGTAAGATACGGTCGATACCACCAACATTGCATTTCATATTAAATCCTTGTTTAAATTTATTACTGAAGAAAAACTGAACTACTATTTAATTAAGCGGAACACCAACCAGTGGACGACCTTCTAGAGTCCAGAGATACAAAGAGCCGTCATAAAGCTTGGTTGATTTATTGCCAACTAATTCAGACATAACAAACCAACCACCAGCCGCCAAGTGACCACTATTGCAATAGCTAATTGCCGGTGTCTTCGGGTTGATACCGTTTGAAGTGAATAATGCGTTGTAAGTATTCTTATCCCAGAAATACAGAGCCCCTTTTGCAGGCTTTGCTAATAACTCAGGAGCCAATTCCTTTGCACCCGCAATGTGACCGTAAGCACCTACATAGTCACGCTTATTTAAACCAAAAAACTGAACAGGTTGACGTGCGTCGATCAAAGTAGATTTACCAGTTCTAGAAGCTAATGCTACCTGCTCTGAGTTAGCAATCAACTCTTTGCGCTCAGCTTTGCCAACCCATGTTCCATTAGTTTTAATCGATGGGGCAACAGAAAAATCGCGTCCTTCAGAAAGCCAGCCCGCCATGCCACCATCTAATACGGCGATATTGTCCTCACCGTAAACCTTAAATTGCCAATACGCACGCAAAGCTTCATCAATATCGGAAATATCTTGGGCAATTGGAACTAAAACAATTGGCTTGTCAGAATTGATGCCCACTGACTGAATAATTTTTTCAAAGTCAGCCTTTTCAGGAATCAGATACTTGATCTTTTTCCCGTCAATCATGCGATCAACCCTGACCTTTTTAAAGTCAAGCAATGTGGAATCCGGAATATGGCCACCTACCTCAACTAAAAACTTCTTCCCTGTTTTTTTATCAATTTCGAATTCAGGGGCACGGGTATAGCTGGCTACATCGCCACGAACCTCTAAGATCTGAACCTCTGATTGATTAGCAGCAAGCCACTCTGCGCTGACTAATGGACCCGGCAAACTTACCGCGTTCACTAATCCAATAAAACTTGTAATAGCAACAGCTAGTCCTATTCGAATTTTTTTCATTTGAACTCCTTGATTAATTTACAGGTAATAAATATTGTGAAAGTCGATCTAATAAATCAATCTTGCTTTCAGTTAATACGTGGTACTTCCTTGAATTGAGAGCGGACATCAGGTCACCACAGTCAATTTCTAGCTGAGTAATTTTGCGATCCCGTTCAACTATTAATACTTTCATGTCGGTAAAAAATAGTTTAGTAAGCGCACTAACCCAGCGGGATACTGGACCCAAGCGACCCTTAGTTGCCATATCAAAGTTGCGCAATTCATCAATCACCAGATCCGCAGAGATTAACTTCTCCCCCGTAACCCACTGATTTGTAGTAAATAAACGAACTGGCAAGCCTTGCTGATTTAATGCGATACCAATGAGGTGATGGAATTCCGCTTCATTGCGCTTGAATAAATGGAAGTGACCATGCTCACCATCTTGCATCTCATCGGCTGTATGTGCATGGTAGTAAAACTCATAGCCACTCTCGGGATCTGAGAGATCATTTTTGGGATAGTGACTCCACTCAATAAACTCTCGTGCGCCACACAGTGCTGCTTCGCTTAGGGTCAAGCCCTTTTTTGCGTAGCGCGTTTGGATGCTAGCAATTTCTTGAGCAGCTAAACAGAGAGTAGATTGAATTAGCACGATTTAAGATTAATCAGCAGATTTACGTTTTTTTGGACCACAAGGATTTGATGGGCCACAAGGGTTGGCTGCTTTTTTCTTAGCCGGGCCACACGGATTCCCTGACTCCTTTTTAGGTCCACATGGGTTCTTTTGTTCGGCACCAGCTGGAGTTGCTGGAGCATCTGCTGCATTAGCCATAGGGGCCGCTGCCAATCCAGCTAAAGCTAAAGCAAGCGCAGCTACTGTTGATTTTTTAGACATTGTTTTTTCCTTTTGAAGTATTAGATTTCTTGAGAACTAACAGGGCCTGTGGATTTCTTCTCCATCCATGCGCCCAAAATAAATACACCAATTGCAGCAAGCACCATGATGAGGTCTATGGCAATGCTTGAAACGTTAAATAGTTCTGGCAATGAATCTGCATTTGCAAGTTCACCTAAAGTCGTAAGAGATTCAATGCTTGGATAGATGCCTGCAAATAGGATGGTTCCCAGCAACAAACCAATTAAAAAGATTCCTGCATCAATCCGACCTGACATCAGACCAACTACTGATGTTCCAGGGCAATAGCCGCCGATAGCAAAACCGGCACCGACAAATGCACCGCCTAAAGCTGCCGCACCTAAGAATGATGGTGGAACAAAAAGGCTTCCGCTCTCTACAAATCCAGTCCTTTCTAGAATGAAGAGTCCGACTGCAGCAAACACGATTGCAGTAAACATCACTTTAAATACGGACCAATCTGTTAAGCGAAATTGACCCGTTAATTTATTGGGATTACCAAAACCAGCCCGCTCAAGCACAAAGCCGAAGGCACCACCAATCAATAAACCCGAAAGAATTGTTCCCATCTTATTTCTCCTCTTTCATTAGGCGGCTGGCAAGCAATCCAACCGCGAAGAATGTACCTAAAAATGTAAATCCAGCCAAACTCAGAACAGCCGCGCCAGATAAACCGAGACCACTGGTACAACCCGCAGCAATGCGAGCACCAAAGCCAGCTAAGATTCCACCAAATAATGCGGTTAAGGGTCGCTTGGAGCCCCCTAAGAATTTTTGGCCATCCAGCTTAATTGCAATTCTTCCAGCAAAAAATGCTGAAATGAGAGCGCCTAGAGCAACACCAATCACCTGCCATGTGATCCATGCATCCAAGGGCTTGCCCTCTTCAACCATTCCACCAAGATATTCATTGGCATTAGTAGCCGCTGGTAGTAGGTACATTCCAAACCATGCTGTTAGGCGGGTTGTAAATCCTGTAGCACCCAAGCCATGACCGGTAAAAGCAAATGTAGATAACAGAACAATCCCGAGCAGGATGCCCGCAAGCAAAGGATTCCAATACGGAGCTGGTTGACCCTGTTTTTCGTTTTTCATTTCTGATCGCCTCAATTACGGTATTAATAATATATTTATTTATATAATATTACCAAGAATAATCATAGTCAAGAAGATTCAAGCAAAATATTTGACATAGATCATAAAAAAAAAGGGGGCAAAAGCCCCCAGGAAAGGAAGGAACAAAAAGAAAATCTTAGAATTCATCCTTGACCGTAGTTAAACCTAAAGCATCCCAGTCCAGCATGCCGCCCCGGTAGTAATAAATTTTGGTAGCAGGAAAACCATCACGAGTCATTGCGGCCATAGCCATAGGGCTTTGCGGGCAAACTGGGCCATTGCAAAAAGCATAGACCTTTTTAGCCTTTGAGCAATCCCATTTGGTAGAGCCAGCGGCAGGCTTCTTGCAGCCCAATTCATCCATACGCATTGCTACTTCGGTATACGGTATACCAACGGAGCCAGGAATTGTCCCCTTTACGCGATCGTCAACTACACGCATATCAACAACAATCGAATCTTTGTCATTCAAGGCATTCAAGACATCAATCTCATCAACTGGTACAACACCTTTAATCGGAATTAATGGCTGTAACCAGCCTTTATTCTTAGCGCATGAGGTCATTACACGGGTAATTTCAACTGGCCCCTTGGGTGTATTAACAACAAACTTGGTGGATTTATCAATAATTTGAAGTAATTCTGGATTGGTAGATGGTGCGGACTGCGCAAAAACAAGGCCTGAAACAAATGTCAGGCAGCAAACTAGTACTTTCTTCATAAAGCCTCTTCTTAGTAAATTGATGCAAAAATAGCGTTCTTAATGCATATATACGCATTTATGCATAGATTCGTAGTTTCACCCTAAGGCGCGGGTAAATTAATACAGAGAAACCCCTATTGATGGGCGATTTATCAGTATTATCATGGCAGGAAGCTAGCGGTAATTGCTACCCAAAATCCCCTTAATAATGGAGTTTTAATGAAAAATAGTCGCCGTCAATTTATGATTTTGTCTGCAGCTGGTGCTTGTACATTGGCTTTGAACGGTAAAGTTCAAGCTCAAGCAATGGTTGCCGAAACTGATCCACAAGCTGCTGCTTTAGGCTACAAGGCTGATGCCTCTAAAGTGGATAAAGCAAAATATCCAAAGTATGCTGCTGGCCAAAAGTGTGACAGCTGCGCCCTGTATCAAGGTAAACCTGGTTCTGCTGCTGGTGGTTGCTCTTTGTTTGGTGCTAAGCAAGTAGCAGGTGCAGGCTGGTGCTCTGCTTACGCTAAAAAGGCTTAATGCTTAATTAGTTGAAGTTCTAAAAAGCTGCCTAGGCAGCTTTTTTCTTGCCTAAATATTTACATACTTGCCTGTGAGAACGCTTTTAGCTTCTCAAGACTAGGTATTTGAATGCTAAGACGAGTGACATTTGAAATAATCCCTTGATCAGCCATAGATGCAAGCGCCCTACTGATAGTCTCAAATTTCACATCCATCATTAAACCCATATCTTCCCTCTTAAATAATGGGGCGACTGCCATATCACCAGAAACTTTAGCGGTCCTGAGGAAGAAGCGCGCAAGACGTACTTCAATCCTACCCGTATTAATTTCAGAAAACCAAGATTCCGATTGGGCAAGTGCTTCTCCCCACTTCTTAACAATCTGACGATGCAAGCGTGGTGACTCTTCGCCCAAAGAAGAGATGATTTTTTTAGGGATACGGCAGAGATGGATATTGGATAGCGCGGCTGCTGAATGGGCATAACTGTCACCTAAGAGCGCCTCCATACCAAATAGATCTCCAGGAACTACTAAGCGGACAATTCTTCCAGATCCATCTGAATTAATATGAAGTAACTTGATATACCCATCCCTCAAGGTATAGAGGAAATCAGCAGCTTCGCCCTGGTTGTAAATTCCCGAATGCGCCTCAAATCGAAGGTCATCAATTGGCTCATGTATTTTGGAAAAATCATCTTCATTTAATTCAGCAAAGAGTGCAGAGCTTCTGATAGAGCAAGCATTACAGTCGCTGTTGCCTTGCCAAGCACTTTTGATCTCGATGGTTTTCATGCGATTTTTTTGGCAACCATGCCGAGTAAAGCTGACATGCCAGTATGTCTAGCACCTTCAGATAATTCTTTTTCGTAGCACTGAAGATCTAGGATTTCAAAGTCGTGGCTAAGTTCACGAATCATCTCTTCGGTATAGAGGTGCTCGATTAGAGATGGTCCACCAGTCTTGTATTCCAACTGCTTGGGCGTGTAGCCCTGAAGAATAAATATACCGCCGGGTTTCAAAGCCTGATGTACTTGCTTAAAAATCCTAACTCGCATTTCTGGATCAGCAAATTGTATAAAGATCGCAATGATTGCATCATAGGAATTAGTCTTCCATTCAAACCCATCTGTATCACAAAGACTGTATTCAATATTGACTTCACTATCTTTCGCAAACTGTTTCGCCTTGACAAGTGCAACATCAGAAACATCAAAACCAGTAACACGCATCCCTTGCTTAGCGAGCCAAACGCCATTACGCCCTTCTCCATCGGCAATGCAGAGCACAGAAGCATTCGGTTTTAGGTATTGAGATGTTTGCTCAACAAGATATTCATTTGGCTCTTTGCCAAAGATAAACTCTTCTTTATTGAAACGTTCATTCCAGAACTGGGTAGCGCCTGTAAAGCTCATGGATTTCCTGGTCTTAGATTAATTAAATCTTCAATTACTTTTTTAATCCGCCAATAAGATCATTCTTTAAATCAATCACATTCTCAAGACCAACGGCAATTCGGACGAGTCCATCGGTTATACCTGCTGCTTTGCGAGCTTCTGGACTAACGCGGCAATGTGTCGTTGTTGCAGGGTGCGTAATGGTTGTACGCGTATCACCCAGGTTTGCGGTAATGGAGCAAAGCTTGGTTTGATTAATTAATTTGAAGGCGGCCTTTTTGCCACCCTTAAGAGTGAAGGACAATATAGCGCCACCCGCTTTTTGTTGACGCTTAGCCAGTACATGTTGCGGATGAGATTTCAGACCAGGGTGATAAACACGCTCTACCCCAGGCTGCTTTTCTAGCCATTGAGCAATTTCCAAGGCATTTTGACTTTGCTGCTTCATACGCAACTCTAGCGTCTCAAGACCCTTTAAAAACACCCAGGCATTAAACGCAGAGAGCGTTGGGCCAGCAGTTCTAACATACGGAAATACTTTACCCATAATGAAATCATTGCTGCCAACAATGGCGCCGCCCACTACGCGACCCTGACCATCCAAATACTTCGTTGCTGAATGGATGACTATATCGGCACCCAATGAGAGAGGCTTTTGTAATGCAGGCGTGCAGAAACAGTTATCTACTGCAAAGAGAGCTTTTGCCTTCTTGGCAATCTTAGAAATTGCCTTAATGTCCGCAATCTCAGTTAAAGGATTGGAAGGTGTTTCCAAATAAAAAAGTTTGGTGTTTTCTTGGACGGCATTTTGCCAAGCCTTGGTATCTGACAAATCCACATAAGTAGTTGTAATACCAAAACGACCCAAAATATTGCTAAACAATTGAATGGTTGCACCAAATACCGAGCGAGAGCAAACCACATGGTCGCCCGCTTGCAGATGGGACATGGCCATTGTCAAAATAGCAGCCATGCCAGAGGAAGTTGCAATGCAAGCCTCACCACCCTCTAATGCAGCCAATCGATCCTGGAACATGCTGACGGTGGGATTGGTAAATCGGGAGTAAATAAAGCCTTGGTCTGCATGCGCAAAACCATCTGCAGCCAACTCTGCACTATCGAAGCAAAAGCTGGAAGTGAGAAACATCGCCTCTGAATGCTCTTGGTACTCAGCTGTGCGGCGAGTACCGGCGCGAACCGCAAGGGTCTCTAGCGCAAGTTTTGAGAAATCGGGTTTTTTGCGGGTAGTTTTGCTCTTCATACCGCTATTTTGACACCGAATTGCAGAATTGCCTCAGACAGTAGTATCTGAGGAATTCTGTCGTTGTTTTTAGTCTTCGGTAGCCAAATGCAGGTGAAGTTGTGATCGCGCAAAATCACTGGAGTCGCGTTGACGATCTGCCTTAGCCTCAGAGGTATTGCGAGCTGCCTCTAGGGCATCCAAATAAGATTCATTGATGTCGCCAGTAATATAGTGCCCATCAAAACAAGAGGCTTCAAAGTGTTGGATATTGGGATTGATATCTTTAACTGCCTGCTTCATATCCTCAACACTTTGGTAAATCAGTTGATCTGCGCCAATCATCTTATTAATCTCTTCGTCGGTGCGACCGTAGGCAACTAGCTCACTCCGAGTTGGCATATCAATTCCGTAGACATTCGGGAAGCGGACAGGAGGCGCGGCAGAAGCAAAGATCACTTTCTTGGCACCAGACTCGCGCGCCATCTGCACTATTTCAAAAGAGGTGGTGCCGCGAACGATTGAGTCATCCACAATCAACACGGTTTTATCTTTGAATTCAATTCGCATTGCGTTCAGTTTCTGGCGAACCGATTTCTTGCGAACCGCTTGACCTGGCATGATGAAGGTTCTACCAATATAACGATTCTTAAAGAATCCTTCGCGGTAATCAACGCCAAGGCGTTTAGCAACTTGCATTGCCGCCGGACGACTGGAGTCCGGAATCGGCATAACAACATCGATCTCACCTGGAATAGTTTCTTTGCGAATCTTTTCGGCAAGGTAGTCGCCCATCCGCATACGTACGTTATAAACAGTAACGCCATCAATCGTTGAGTCTGGACGAGCCATGTAGACATACTCGAAAATACAAGGCGTTAGAACTGCGTCAGCAACACATTGACGGGAATAGAAATTGCCATCTAAATCAATATAGATTGCTTCACCCGGATTGACGTCACGTACAAAAGTAAAGCCAAGTCCATCAAGCGCAACAGACTCAGAAGCAATCATCCACTCTGGACCCTTAGGTGTATCAATGCGACCAATACACAATGGACGAATGCCAAATGGATCCCGAAACGCTAATAAACCATAGCCAGCAATCAAAGAGACCACAGCATAAGAGCCCTTAACGCGCTTAGTTACCTCAGTAACTGCATTAAACATTGCACCCTCGTCCAGTGCTACGCTATTAGTCTCTTTTTGAAGTTCGTCAGCCAAAACGTTTAACAGCACCTCTGTATCAGAGCTGGTATTGATATGACGACGATCACGATAAGCCATCTCTACACGAAGACTAGCCGCATTGGTGAGATTGCCGTTGTGAGCCAAGATAATTCCATATGGGGCACTAACGTAAAAAGGCTGCGCCTCTTCTTCGCTACTAGCTGAGCCAGCGGTTGGATAGCGCACTTGGCCGATGCCAGCATTACCAACTAAGCTACGCATATTGCGGGTTCTAAATACATCTCGAACTAAACCGTTTGCTTTATGCATTGTGAATGAATTGCCATTCATCGTTGCCATACCTGCAGCATCTTGACCGCGATGTTGCAAAAGCAACAAAGCATCGTATATCAGCTGATTAACTGGGGAGTGGGAAACTGTTCCAACAACGCCGCACATAAGCCTAGATCCCTATGGTTAATGAAGGTGTAACGGTGGGTGTAATTTTAGGCATAGAACTGCCCAATTGCTTTGCCCAATCAGCTGGTAACCAGCCTTTTATTAAACTGGTAGCCATATCGATAGCTGGTCGTGTTATTGCTTTCTGCCAAGCTACGCTTTGAGGTATTGGTGTTAAAGCGGCTAAGGTAGCCATCACAACCACAACCACAGCGCCACGCGCTAAACCAAATACCAGCCCAAGAAAACGGTCCGTCATGCTTAATCCAGCAGACAAGATAATCTTTTGAATCACATTGCCGACTAAGCCACACGCAATCAAAGTCAGAATAAATAAAATAAGGAAACTCACGCCTAAACTCAGCAGTTCATCCATATGAAAAGTGGATAACCATTCAACAGAAAGATAATTGGTGTAGTGATAAGCAACCCAGGCAGCTATAAACCAAGATGCCAGAGCCAAAACCTCTTTAAATAGACCTCTTGAAATCCCCACCAATGCAGAGACTAGTAGCACAACCAGGGTGAAGTAATCCACCGTAGTTAACTTTAAGGTGGATAAATATTCCATTAAGGTGCTCCGACCTCAACTAGCCTTGGAGACAGGCCCATAGATTTAACTTTCTTCTCTGCAGCTTCAGCTACATCCTTATCAGTAAAAGGACCTGCTCTGAGAACATAAAGTTTCACGCCATCTGTACCGGTTTTATTAATGACGTAATTGGGGATCTTTTGATCTTTCATTTTAGTAATCCAGCCATTTGCACGCTCTTCAGAAGCAAAAGCGCCAATCTGAATAACGTATTTACCGGCCCCAGCTTTTTTTGGTAATTCTTCGGCTTTTGACTTGGTAGCGGGACTTGGTGCAACAACCACCTCTTCCCCAGCAGCCAAACCAATTGAGTTCGCCTTGCTCGGGGGTGGTGATTTGGCATCTGTCTTCACTTGAGGTGAAGTTGTTGCTACAGGCTCTTTAACTGGAATAACTTCTTTTTCTTTTACTGGTGCATCAATCGCTGGTACTAATGCCTTTGCCTTTTCATCGCTGGCAGGCATTACAGCATTTGGGGCAGGCAAACTAGTCACGATATTCACGGCAATATCGTTATTCACAGACTTGGGTTTGTTATCCAAGATGCGAGGCAGACCAACCACTGCGATCAGGACTAGAACGGTTGCACCAATCAGGCGATGGCGGGCACGCTGTTGTTCTGGATCTTCGGTGAGGGCAAGCTCTTCATTTTCTTGAGCACGCTGAAAACTACGGGGGGCTGATGTATTGATGGTGCGGCGACCCCTTGCTGAACCTCGATCAAGGTCTTCAGTCTCAGGGTTTCGCTTAAAAAGCTTCGGTAAACGAATCATGGATCAATGGGCCTGGTTATTTCGATATGCCATTACTCCGGCAACAGTATAGAAGGATCCGAAGATGACAATTCTATCACCCTCACCTGCCTTGGAAAGCGCTTTTTGATACGCTGCAGCAGGATCTGGGAAGCACTCAATTCCGCCATCTGCCCCATTTTTAACTGCTACACCCAGTTCAATCAGCTTCTCAGATAAGGCTGTAGCGCTAGCAGCACGAGGGGTCGGTAAATCCGTGCAGAACCAGAAGTCCACACTGCTGAGCAAAGGCTTGATCACGCCGGCAATATCTTTATCTGCCATAGCACCAAAAATGGCATAGGTGTAGGGGTGATAGCCCATCTTATCGAGGCCTTGCCCCAAAGTGGCTGCCGCATGAGGATTATGAGCGACATCCAAAACTACAGTTGGCTGGCCTGGAAGCACCTGGAAACGACCAGGCAGTTCTACTAAAGCAAATCCATTCCGGATATCTTGAGCGCTTACCGGTAAACGTAGATGTAAGGCCATCAAGGCGGCAATCACAGCAGAGGCATTGAGGATTTGATTAGCGCCTCGCAAAGCGGGATAGCCTAAACCGCTAAAGCGTTTTTGACGCCCTGCCCAACCCCACTGCTGCTTATCGCCCTGAAAATTGTAATCACGGCCTTGAAGCCATAAATCACAACCCAGTTTTTCAGCATGATCAATTAAGGATTGGGGGGGTACAGGATCGCCACAGACTGCAATTGCACCTGCGCGGAAAATACCAGCCTTCTCAAGACCAATTGCCTCACGTGTACCGCCTAAAAAATCAGCGTGATCAATATCAATACTAGTGACGATCGCGCAATCTGCATCAACAATATTTACGGCATCTAAACGACCACCCATGCCAACCTCAAGGACAACAGCATCTAAATTTGCCTTAGAAAATAAATGCATGATTGCCAAGGTAGTGAATTCAAAATACGTTAGCGTTGGAGCATCCACTATGCTGACGCGCGCTTTCTCAACGGCGGCAAAATGCTCTAGTAAGAGATCATCTTTTACTTCCTCACCATTGACTCGAGCACGCTCGTTAAAGACCAGTAAGTGAGGAGACATATGACAACCCACTCTATAGCCAGAGGCCAGCAAGATACTCTCAAGATAAGCGCAAGTTGAGCCCTTGCCGTTCGTCCCAGCAACAGTGATCACCGGGCAATCAAAGTGCAAGCCTAGAGCTGCTTTAACTCGATTAATCCGATCTAGACCCATGTCGATACCGACTGGGTGGGCTGTTTCGAGGTGACTAAGCCAAGCCGTTAGGCTAGAAAACAGAATGGGAGATTGGTGTGCGGAACTCAAGCGCTTTATACAGCTGCGCTACCCGCAATCGCAGGCTCAGGAAGCTGCTGGAGCAATGCCAAGAGACGAGCGATTTCACCGCGCATTTGGCGACGATCCACAATCATGTCAATGCCACCCTTTTGCAATAAGAACTCAGAACGCTGAAAGCCTTCTGGTAATTTTTCACGAACAGTTTGTTCAATGACACGCGGACCTGCAAAGCCAATCAAGGCTTTAGGCTCAGCCATTACTACGTCACCCATAAAGGCGAAGCTAGCAGAGATTCCGCCCATAGTTGGGTCAGTCAAAACGCTGATGTAAGGCAAACCTTTTTTAGAGAGTAAGGTCAACATGGAGTTGGTCTTAGCCATCTGGAAAAGAGAGAGCAAACTTTCCTGCATACGCGCACCGCCGGTAGCTGTTACGCAGATAAATGCACACTTTTTGGCGATGGCTTCTTGCACACCACGGGCAAAACGCTCACCAACAACTGAACCCATCGAGCCACCCATATATTGAAACTCAAAGCATGCAGCTACAACTGGAATACTTTCAATTTTGCCGCCAAGCACAATCAAGGCCTCGGACTCACCGGAGGCGTCGCTTGCCTCTTTTAGGCGATCTGGATATTTTTTAGAATCTTTAAATTTAAGCGGATCAGTCGGGTAAATGTCAGCGCCAATCTCATAACGCCCTTTTGGATCCAAAAGACTATCAAGTCGCTGACGAGCGCCGATGCGCATGTGATGACTACATTTTGGGCAAACCGATAAATTAGCCTCAATATCTGTGCTGTAAAGGACAGTTTCGCAGCTGGGGCACTTAACCCAAAGTCCTTCAGGAACAGATTTGCGATTCGCAGGATCCGTATGTTGGATTTGTGGAGGTAGTAATTTATCGATCCAGCTCATCAGTTTTTAACTATCCAGTGCATTAACTATCTAAAGCGACGCGAATTTCACGTATGAATGTTTCGAGTGATTGTACCGCTTGGCCGGGGGCAGAATCCTCTAAAAGCCGAATAATTCGACTTCCAATAACCACTGCATCTGCTGTTTTTGACACTGCGCGGGCACTTTCAGCGTCATTGATACCAAAACCTACCGCAATCGGAATGGAAGTGGCTTCACGGATTTTGGGAATAATGCTGGCCACATCTTGGGTATTGAGGTGGGACGCGCCTGTAACACCCCGCATGGATACGTAATAGATATAACCAGAAGCTATTTTGGCGGCATCCTTTATTCGTTCTGGTGATGATGTTGGAGCCAATAGAAAGATGGGGTCAACTCCTGCTACTTTCATGCTGGCAGCAAAATCAACGCACTCTTCAGGTGGGTAATCTACAACCAAGACACCATCAACACCAGCAGATTTCGCCTCCGCTGCAAATCGCTCCGAACCCATTTGCTCCACTGGATTGGCATAACCCATTAAGACCACTGGAGTATTGGGATCAAGCTTACGAAATTCTTTCACCATTTCTAGGCAACCATGCAAAGTGACGCCTTGAGTAAGAGCCCTCTCAGACGAGCGCTGAATCACTGGACCATCCGCCATTGGATCGGAAAAAGGGACGCCGAGCTCAATCACATCAGCACCACCACGAACCAATGCATGCATCAAGTCAACAGTAAGTTTTGGGTCAGGGTCGCCTGCCGTAATAAAAGGAATCAGCCCTTTTTTTCCAGTAGCTTTTAGTTCATTAAAGAGAGCGGTAATTTTAGACATGGCAATTCGTGTTTATTATTTTTATAGGTGATCGTGATGGGTTTGTACTAACCCTCTGAGCCGGTAGCTTGTGCAACGGTATGCATGTCTTTATCGCCACGACCAGATAAGTTCACTAGGATCGTTTTATCTTTGGATAAAGTTGGCGCCATTTTGCATGCATAAGCAATAGCATGAGAAGACTCTAAAGCAGGAATGATGCCTTCGATACGGCAGCAATCATGAAATGCTTTCAAGGCTTCTTCATCGGTCACTGCCACATAGTCAGCACGACCAGAATCTTTCAACCAAGCATGCTCTGGACCAACGCCGGGATAATCCATACCAGCAGAAACTGAATGGGTTTCAGAAATCTGACCATTCTCATCTTGCAGTAGGTATGTACGATTACCATGCAATACGCCTGGCTTACCGACGCAAAGTGCTGCAGAGTGAAGGCCGCTATTTAAGCCATGGCCCGCCGCTTCTACACCAACTAGCTTCACTTCTGGGTAGTCAATATAGGGATAGAAAATACCCATGGCATTGGAGCCACCACCAACACATGCCATGACATAGTCAGGCTGACGCCCAGTCATTTCAGGCATCTGCACCTTGCACTCTTCACCAATTACACTCTGAAAATCTCTGACCATCATCGGATAAGGATGAGGCCCAGCAACAGTACCAATGATGTAGAAGGTATCTTCTACATTTGTCACCCAATCTCGCATTGCTTCATTCAGCGCATCTTTGAGAGTCTTTGTTCCAGATTCAACAGGCACAACTTTTGCACCAAGCAACTTCATACGAAAGACGTTTTGAGCTTGACGAGCGACGTCCACAGAACCTTGATATACAGTGCAATCCAAACCAAAGCGCGCACAAATCGTTGCAGTTGCAACACCGTGTTGCCCCGCTCCAGTTTCCGCAATAATGCGCGGCTTACCCATACGCTTTGCTAGCATGGCTTGGCCAATCACATTATTAATTTTGTGAGCGCCAGTGTGATTAAGATCTTCGCGCTTCAGATAAATCTGCGCACCACCCAACATCTCGCTCCAACGCTTAGCGTGATAGACCGGTGAAGGACGCCCTACAAAATGCTTGAGCTCGTAATGAAACTCTTCTAAGAATTCAGGATCGTTTTGATATTTAGCATATGCCGCCTTAAGTTCATCCAAAGCGAACATGAGCGTCTCAGAAACAAATACGCCACCATAAGGACCGAAGTGTCCACGTGCATCTGGCTTATCGTACATAAATACCTCTTTTGATTAGTTACAGCAAATAGTTAGGGCAATGTGCTTGCGTCTGCCGCTCGCACTGCCTCAATAAACTCTTTCATCAAGGCGTGATCTTTTACACCCTTGCTGATTTCAACGCCGCTAGAGACGTCAACCGCGCAAGGATGAAGACGAGCAATAGCTTCGCCCACGTTGTGAACGTTCAATCCACCACTCAAAACGACCTGAGGCGCGTTTGCGCTTATCCATGCTTGCGGAATTCCTGACCAATCAAAAGGAACACCCCCTCCTCCATAGCCCTCAACGAGCGCATCGAGCAAAAAGGCGTTTGCTTGCCTATATTGTAGGGAAAAATTATCAAATGCGAAGCCAGCTCCAACGCGCGCAGCTTTCATCCAGGGTTGGCCTGCCGCTAGGCGCTGACAATCCTGGGGAGACTCATCCCCATGAAACTGCCATAAAGTGATGGGGGCAGTGGCCCTAATAGCCTCAAATTCAGCATCTGAGGCATTTACGACTAATCCAACAGCATCAACCCCAGCTGGAAGCCTAGAAATCAATGCGGCAGCAATATTGGGGGTAACCGCTCTTGGACTGGGCGGATAAAAAACAAAGCCAACAGCGTCCACACCAGCAACAACAGCAGCATCGACATCCGAAGACGTCTTTAAACCGCAGATTTTGACTCTAGTATGTCCAGGAGAGTTGGTAAGTAAGCCCATATGGGAAATGATAAAGCCTTGAGCAAATAAAGACCTGCTTAAGCGTAAACCGCCTTAGGCAACCAAGAATTAGCCAGCCAAGGCTTGGGAATCTGAAACTCATCAGGATAGGCAATTTGAGCCAAATAGAGTCCAGCTGGAGAAAACGTAGGCGCTGCAATACTGCGGTCTTTTGCCTCTAGAACTTCTGCCATCCACCCTGCTTTTTGCTTACCAACGCCGATTTGAACAAAGCTACCAACTAAATTACGCACCATGTGATGCAAGAAAGCATTTCCTTTGATCTTGAAATAGAGCCAAGGCTCATTCGAAAAGATTTCGATGGAATACATGGTCTTTACTGGAGTCTTACTTTGGCACTCTGAAGAACGAAATGAGGTGAAGTCATGCTCACCTATTAAACACTCACAAGCCAGCTTCATGGCCTCAACATCAAACCAGCGATCCGGGGGCAACATGACATAACCAGCGCGATCTGCCGCCATTGGAGATCGACATGGTCCAGCATGTAATGCATAAATATAGGTTCGTTCATGTGCAGAATAACGAGCACTGAATTCTTCAGTAACAACTTGAGCCCAATTGACCACAATCGATTCAGGCAGGAAGGTATTTACCCCCCTCACCCACGACCAGTTTTCTCGCTCCACCTCAACATCAAAGTGCACCACTTGACCTAAGGCATGAACGCCAGCATCTGTTCTGCCCGCTGTGATTACACGAATAGGATTGGATTTCGATGCATCTATCCCAACAAATGCAGAAATCGCCTTTTCCAATTCATCTTGAATCGTATTCTGACCTACTTGCGACTGCCAACCTGAATAAGGGCTGCCGTCATACTGAAGTCCGAGGGCAATACGCATCAAAGAATTTAGCTACTACTATTTGAAATCTCGACCAACATACCCTTAGCTTCAACCACAATCTCAGGGTCGATTGAAGCGCCAATACGAACAATCTCTTCAAGAGATTTTTTGGCCGCAGAAAAATCCTCAATAGTGATATAAGCGCGGGCAAGATTTAAACGTACCCTCAGCTCATCTGGCGTTAAATCTGAGGTAGTGGGCTTAGCAACAGGTAGATCTAGGTTAATGCTTCCGAACAGTGCCTTAGCCTTATCAGACATGCCCTCATGATGATGCTCATGAGGGGTATGTTCGGTTTTATGATGAATTGGCGGCATGGATTCTGTCTGCTCGCTCTCATAGGGGTAGTCACGAGCTTGAGGACTAGGCAGGGAATTTTTACGTGACTGGCTCATAAAGAACCAAATTAAGAGAGCGGTAAGTAAAACAAGAGCAATCAAACCCAGAACAGATGCTTTGACATTAAACCCACTTTTTTTAAGCTCAACAACTTCGGAGATGCCCTGAGATTGATCTAATAATTTTTTTAAGTCAGCAATATTTTTCTCTAGCTCCACCACTCTGGCGTTAGTTTGTTCCAGAATTTTTTCTTGGGCTACTATTTCTTCTGTAATCCGCTTGGTGTCAGCATCGGCATCACCACTAGAACCAATCTTTAAGCGATTAGCGGGATTAACCGCTTCATCAGCACTCACTTCAACACTGGCTGAATTAGTCTTTTTCTCAGACCATTGTTGGGCAGCAGACTCAACAAACTTTTGAGCCTCCTTCGAATTAATTGCCTGTACTGTCTCAGGTTTAGGGATCAAGAGCTCGGAGCCTGCCAACAAACGATTAATATTTCCGCCAGCAAAAGCATCGGGATTGGCTTGATATAAAGCCATCATTTTTTGATCAAGCGTAAATTCCGGACGATCCGAATCCATCTGCGAAGCAATTGAAGACAGTGTTTGTCCAGGCTCCACAAGGAACTTAGGAATACTTCCATTTACAAAAGTAAATATTCTAGTAATCGATCCTGAAGACCAATTTAAGGTCAGCAACAAATCAACAAAGATGTCATCTGTAATGGGCACAGGTTTTACTGTCTCAACTAGCACCATCAATCGCTCATCTTTTGATCTATAGACCATAACTTGAGCATTAAAGTCTAAAATTTTGGATGAAATACCAAGTCGCTCATACTCACTTGAGGGCGGTATGGAGGCTGATAGAGTCGATAAAAGATTTTGCTCGTCGGCAGCTAACTCGATTGGCACCTCAATACGAAGAGTTTCACCGGGACTGGATACTAAATTTGCTTTACCCAATGAAATAGCAAAAGCACCAGTAGAAAGCGCTAAGCTAATAATTCCCGCAAAGAAAAGTTTGAGCATCTGAGCCTTAAGCATTGTCAGCCAATAAAATTCTTAACATCCGACGTAAAGGCTCAGCAGCGCCCCACAAGAGTTGATCGCCGACTGTAAATGCACCAAGATACTCTGGGCCCATCGCCATCTTATGCAAACGGCCAATAGGGACCGTCAAAGTACCGCTAATTGCTGCTGGAGATAATTCACGCTCAGTAGTCTCGCGGTCGTTTGGAATTACCTTAACCCATTGATTATCGTTAGCTAAGATTGTTTCGATTTCCTTTAAGGGAATATCTTTTTTCAGTTTGACAGTCAAGCCTTGGGAGTGGCAACGCATAGCGCCAACGCGAACACATAAACCGTCAATTGGAATACTTCCAGGAGATCTAAATGGAGGTCGGCCTAGGATCTTATTAAACTCAGCGCCGCCCTTCCACTCTTCTTTAGTTTGGCCATTCTCTACCGGGACATCAATCCAGGGTATCAAGCTACCAGCTAAAGGGGTATTACGAAAGTTTTTCTTCGGGAAATCTGGGGAACGTAAAGTATCGGTAACTTTTCGATCAATATCTAAGATCCATGAAGACGGATCGGCTAATTCAGTTGCCACGCTGTCACGTAATGCACCCATTTGCAACAACAACTCACGCATGTTTTGAGCGCCAGCTCCAGAGGCCGCCTGATATGTCATAGCGCTAATCCACTCAACCATATCGGCCTTCACCAAGCCACCCATCGCCATCATCATTAAGCTAACTGTGCAGTTGCTACCAATCCAATTTTTTCCGCCTGCAGCTAATGCTTTATCAATTACAGGTCGATTCACAGGATCTAAAATTAAGACTGCATCATCTTTCATGCGCAATGCGCTAGCTGCATCAATCCAGTGACCTTGCCAACCGGCAGCGCGTAGTTGAGGAAAAATCTCATTGGTGTAGTCACCGCCCTGGCAGGTCAAAATGATGTCACAACGGGAAAGCGCTTTGATGTCATTTGCGTTGAGCAACACATTCTCGCTCTTGGTCACCTTCTGACCATTCAAGAGCGGCACTTCACCGCCTGCCTGACTAGTACTGAAAAATACAGGTTCAATCAGATCAAAATCTTTTTCAGCCAGCATCCTCTCCATAAGGACGCTACCGACCATACCGCGCCAGCCTACTAAGCCTACTAATGGTGTTTTTGTATTTGCCATGATGAATGATCTATTGAATGTATATGTAATGTGACAATGGTTATGAAAGAGCGGCTACAACCGCATCACCCATTTCCACTGTAGATACCTTTTTTGTACCTTCTGTAAAAATGTCAGCAGTTCGCAATCCCAGTGATAAGACCTTTTGCACTGCCGCTTCGATACGATCAGCTTCAGATGGCATACCCAGGGAGTAGCGCAACATCATCGCAGCAGACAGAATTGTTGCTAATGGATTAGCAATGCCCTTGCCAGCGATATCTGGCGCTGATCCATGGCTTGGCTCATACAGGCCTTTATTATTTTTATCTAATGAAGCTGATGGCAACATCCCAATCGAGCCGGTCAACATCGAAGCTTCGTCAGAGAGAATATCGCCAAACAAGTTGCCCGTAACGACTACGTCAAACGCTTTGGGGGCCTTGACCAACTGCATTGCTGCGTTATCAACATACATATGTGATAACTCAACGTCTGGATATTCTTTGCCAACACGAATCATGACATCACGCCAAAGTTGCGATGTCTCAAGAACATTCGCCTTATCAACGCTACATACTTTTTTACCGCGTTTACGTGCAGCCTCAAAAGCAACTCGACCAATACGCTCCACTTCTGGCTCGCTGTAATGCATCATGTCGTAACCTTCACGTGCACCCTTAAATAAAGGAAGCTCAGATGCACGAATGCCGCGAGGCTGACCAAAGTAGATATCGCCATTAAGCTCGCGAATAATCAAGATATCGAGGCCACTCACAATTTCAGGCTTAAGACTGGAGGCAGCTGTTAGCTCCTTGTAACAAATTGCTGGCCTGAAATTGGCAAATAATTCCAAATGCTTGCGCAATCCTAAAATGGCTTGCTCGGGACGTAGTTTACGAGCCAATGTGTCGTATTTCCAGTCACCAACAGCACCGAACAAAATAGCGTCTGCTTTTTTAGCAAGCTCTAAGGTAGCTGGAGGGAGTGGATGACCGGCTAGATCATAAGCGGCGCCGCCAACGGGGGCTGTCTCAAGGTCGAATTTAGGACCAAGCGCGTTTAAAACCTTAACGGCTTCAGCAACAATTTCCGGGCCGATACCATCGCCCGGTAGGACTGCAATTTTCATGAAAGGCCTTTAACTGAATAAAAACTACGGCAGTTGCGTCGCAAGCCAAGGCATTTTCAGGATGCGCTCAGCCTCATAAGCCTTGATTTTATCTGCATGTTGAAGGGTTAAGCCAATATCGTCTAAGCCGTTCAGAAGGCAATGCTTCCTGAATGGGGCTACATCAAAGCTATAGGCTGTGCCATCGGGCGCAATTACTTGCTGAGCATCTAAATCAATAGTGAGCTGATAACCAGCAAAAGCAAGTGTTTCATTAAATAAATGGTCAACCTGGAGCTCTGTGAGAACTATTGGCAAAAGACCATTTTTAAAGCAATTATTGTAGAAAATATCTGCAAAACTAGGGGCAATCACCGCTCTGAAGCCATACTGATCCAAAGCCCAAGGTGCATGCTCGCGAGAGCTGCCACAGCCGAAATTCTTGCGGGCCAGCAAAATACCAGCATCTTTATAGCGCGGCTGGTTTAAAACAAAATCTGGATTAATCGGGCGGGTGCTGCAATCTTGACCAGGTTCACCATGGTCTAAATAGCGCCACTCGTCAAATAGGTTTTGACCAAAGCCCGTTTTCTTAATCGACTTTAAGAACTGCTTTGGGATGATGGCATCGGTATCGACATTCTCGCGATTGAGCGGGGCAACCAAGCCTTTATATACCTTAAATTTTTCCATAATGATCTTTTGCTAAATATCGACTGCACGCTTACTTGACTGGCGTCACAACAACATCTTTCCCCTGAGTTTGGGACTGATTGGATGTGTTGGAATTTTTGCTGCCACCCATGGAGTTGCCCATAGTTTGCAAATCTTTACCAACACCCTCCATCGTATTTGCACAAGCAGAAAGAATGATTCCCGCAATAGCAACGATAGTTAACTTTTTAATCATTGTGAAAGAAGACCATTTAAACACTGTATTTCCTTAAGAAATTTTACGAACATCAACGAAGTGGCCTTCAATCGCAGCAGCAGCAGCCATCGCAGGACTAACTAAATGGGTTCTACCGCCATTGCCCTGGCGACCTTCAAAATTTCGATTAGAAGTTGAAGCACAACGCTCACCTGGCTCTAAACGATCAGCATTCATTGCCAAGCACATAGAGCAACCTGGCTCACGCCACTCAAAGCCCGCAGCTTTAAAAACCCGATCTAAACCTTCACGCTCAGCCTGAGCCTTTACTAAGCCAGAACCAGGAACGACCAAGGCTAATTTGACATTGGCTGCTACCTTTTTACCCAGACGATCAACAACCTTGGCAGCGGCACGGATATCCTCAATACGACTGTTGGTGCAAGACCCGATAAAAACTTTATCAATTGAAATATTGCTAAGCGGAGTATTGGGAACAAGACCCATGTACTCCAGCGCACGTTCCATTGCAGAACGCTTGTTTGCGTCACGCTCTTTTTCCGGATCAGGAACTCGATCGCTAATAGCTAGAACCATTTCTGGAGAAGTACCCCAAGTGACTTGAGGGGCAATTTCTTCAGCGCGTAACTCCACTACTGCATCAAATTTGGCATCCACATCTGAATGTAAGGTACGCCAATATTGCAAGGCATGACGTAGAGCCTCTCCTTTAGGGGCATAAGGCCTACCTTGAATATATTCAATAGTAGTTTCATCTACTGCCACCAGTCCAGCACGAGCACCAGCCTCAATTGCCATATTGCAGAGGGTCATGCGACCTTCCATAGACAAATTGCGGATGGCTTCACCTGCAAACTCAATCGTGTAACCAGTGCCGCCAGCAGTGCCAATCTTGCCGATCACAGCAAGCACGATATCTTTCGCAGTGGAACCAGGTTGGAGGCGTCCATCCACCTTGACCAGCATGTTCTTACTCTTTTTCATGAGCAAGGTTTGCGTGGCTAATACATGCTCCACTTCTGATGTACCAATACCAAATGCCAATGCACCAAAGGCACCATGCGTACTTGTATGAGAATCACCGCAGACAACTGTCATGCCCGGCAAGGTTGCACCCTGCTCTGGTCCAATCACGTGAACAATTCCTTGGCGCAGATCATTCATCTTGTATTGAGTAATACCAAAGGCATCACAGTTTTGATCCAGCGTATCTACTTGTAACTTCGATATTGGATCTGTAATGCCCTCAGAGCGGTCCGTTGTTGGAACATTGTGATCTGAAACCGCCAGATTGGCGGAGATGCGCCACACTGGTCGGCCTGCAAGATTTAACCCCTCAAAAGCTTGAGGACTTGTCACCTCGTGCAATAACTGACGATCTATATAAATTGTGGCCGTGCCATCCTCTTCGGAATAGACGACATGGTCATCCCACAATTTGTCGTAAAGCGTACGTGACATGGAAACCCTCTAAAGCTTTTATTTACGCACAGTAATGTTAGGAACTTTACGTGAAGTTTCCCCAACATATAACTGACGTGGACGGCCAATCTTGTACTCAGGATCAGTAATCATTTCTTCCCACTGA
Source organism: Polynucleobacter sp. AP-Jannik-300A-C4 (assembly GCF_018688335.1). NCBI lineage: Bacteria > Pseudomonadati > Pseudomonadota > Betaproteobacteria > Burkholderiales > Burkholderiaceae > Polynucleobacter > Polynucleobacter sp. AP-Jannik-300A-C4. Next base: position 1,046,255 of record NZ_CP061316.1, read on the forward strand.
GCAATCCAACCCACTGTTCTTGCTAAGGCAAAAATACAGGTAAACATTTCAGTTGGCACGCCTAGTGCGCGCTGAACAATTCCTGAGTAAAAGTCAACGTTTGGATAGAGCTTACGGCTTACGAAGTACTCGTCTTCCAATGCAATCTTCTCAAGCGTCATAGCCAATTTGAATAATGGATCATTCTCAAGACCCATTTCTTTTAATACCTCGTGGCAAGTTTCACGCATGAGTTTTGCACGTGGGTCAAAGTTTTTATAAACGCGATGACCAAAGCCCATGAGGCGAACGCTTGAGTTCTTATCTTTTACTTGAGCGATAAATTCATGAATATTATCTACGCCACCATTAGCCTGAATTTCATTCAACATCTGCAAGCAAGCTTCATTGGCTCCACCGTGGGCAGGACCCCACAAACAAGCGATACCTGCAGAGATAGCAGCAAATGGATTTGTGCCAGACGATCCACACAAGCGCACTGTTGATGTAGAAGCGTTTTGCTCATGGTCAGCATGCAATGTGAAGATGCGATCTAAAGCGCGCACCAAGACTGGATTGACTTTGTACTCTTCACACGGTGTTGCAAACATCATGCGCATGAAGTTTGCTGTGTAGGATAAGGAATTATCAGGATAGATAAAAGGTTGGCCTACAGAGTATTTATAAGCCATTGCAACCAGTGTTGGCATCTTCGCAATTAAGCGAATTTGAGCAACTTCACGGGCATGTGGATCGCTGTAATCAATCTCATCATGATAGAAGGCAGCCATTGCACCAACCAAGCCAGTTAAGACTGACATTGGATGGGCATCGCGACGGAAGCCGCGCAAGAAAAATTGCATTTGCTCATGAACCATCGTGTGATGCATGACCATCTCTTCAAAATCTTTTTTCTGCTTAGCGTTTGGTAACTCACCGTTCAACAGTAAATAGCAAACCTCTAAGAAGTCGCAGTTATGCGCAAGATCTTCGATTGGATAACCACGATAAAGCAGTTCACCCTTATCGCCATCGATATAAGTGATTTTGCTATTACAAGAAGCTGTGGATAAAAAACCTGAATCGTAGGTGAACTTACCGGTTTGACCGTAAAGCTTACGAATATCAATTACATCAGGACCAATCGTGCCTTTATAAATTGGCAAGTCGATATCTGGTGTACCGTCCGAAAAAGATAATTTTGCCTTGATGTCCGATTCAATCATTTCTAATCCTTAGTCATTCAAATTGATGATTAATACACTATTTGATCATGCGTCTGTACTGCTGTTGCAAGCAAAAGCCTAAATTACTTCTGTCTCAGCTTTTGTAAAACAGCCTTAAAGGCTGCTTCTTGCGATTCTTTTTCCAATGCCGCCACTGAATCCTTGCGACCGATCAACAAATCCATCAGGTCATTATCTTCTAAGGCTAGCAACTGGCTTAATACTTTTCCATCTTCCGCATTGAGTTGAGAGCCGTGGCGCTCAAAAAAACGCTGCAGAATTAGATCGTTTTCAAGCAAACCCCTGCGGGCATCACTCTTTAAGCGATATAACTCTGCATTAGTGAGGGTCATACCGCCCTACGCACCATCAATTCCTTAATCTTTCCAATTGCTTTGGTCGGATTCAAATGCTTAGGACAAACATCCACGCAGTTCATGATGGTGTGGCAACGGAACAGGCGATACGGATCTTCCAGGTTATCCAAACGCTGAGCAGTATCTTCATCACGACTATCCGCAATGAAACGATATGCCTGCAACAAACCTGCTGGACCAACGAACTTATCCGGATTCCACCAGAAAGATGGGCATGAGGTTGAGCATGATGCGCACAAGATGCACTCATATAAACCATTCAATTCTTCACGCTCTTCAGGACTCTGGAGACGCTCTTTCTCAGGGAATGGATTGTCATTGACCAAGTAAGGCTTGATAGATAGATACTGCTTGAAGAACAAGGTCATATCCACAATCAAATCACGCACGACTGGTAAGCCAGGTAATGGGCGCAGTGTAATGACTTTAGGCAAGGTCAACATATTAGTTAAGCAAGCCAAACCATTCTTACCGTTAATATTCATCGCATCAGAGCCACAAACACCTTCACGGCATGAACGACGATAAGAAATTGTTTCGTCTTGTTTCTTGAGAGAAATCAAAGCGTCTAACAACATACGCTCACCAGTCAATTCAAGCTCATAACGTTCCATGCGAGGAGCTGCATCGACATCAGGATCGTAGCGGTAAATTTCAAATATACGAATATCACTCATTTTTAATTTCTCTTCGCTTAGAAAGTACGTTCTTTAGGTGGGAAAGACTCAACGGTCAATGGCTTCAGAACAACCGGCTTGTAATCCAAGCGATTGCCCTCGCTATACCAAAGCGTGTGCTTCATCCAGTTGTCATCATCACGATGTTGATGATCATCATGTGAGTGTGCGCCACGACTTTCAGTACGCGCTGCTGCTGAAATCATGGTTGCGTTTGCAGCTTCGATCAAGTTAGCAACTTCCAAAGCCTCGATACGAGCAGTGTTGAAAATTTCAGACTTGTCTTTAAGCCATAAATGTTTAGCACGCTCAGTGAGCTTTGCCATCTGACGAACACCTTCATCCATCAACTCTTGGTTACGGAATACACCGGCGTATTTCTGCATGGTTTTGCGAATGTCATTTGCAACATCTTGTGCATACTCACCTGAAGTCGAGTTATCAAGAGCAGCAATACGAGCCATTGTTTGCTCGCCAGCATTAGCAGGCAATGGCTTGAACTCACGATTCTTGAGGTCCATTGCAACAATGTGATTGCCAGCCGCACGACCAAACACCAGCAAGTCCAGTAATGAGTTAGTACCCAAACGGTTTGCACCGTGAACTGATACGCAAGAGCACTCGCCGATTGCATAGAGACCGTTAACGATCTCGTTGTGTTTTCCATTGCCCGGCACAACAACTTGACCATTGATGTTGGTAGGAATACCGCCCATCTGATAGTGAATTGTTGGCACAACTGGAATAGGCTCTTTGGTAACGTCAACGTTAGCAAAATTAATACCGATTTCATAAACAGAAGGCAAACGCTTCATGATGGTCTCGGCACCGATGTGCGTTAAGTCGAGCACTACATAATCGCCATTCGGTCCACAGCCACGACCTTCTTTAATCTCTTGGTCCATACAGCGAGAAACGAAATCGCGTGGTGCTAAGTCTTTATAAGTTGGTGCATAACGCTCCATAAAGCGCTCGCCATCCTTGTTACGCAAGATGCCGCCTTCACCACGGCAACCCTCAGTCAACAACACACCTGCACCAGCTACGCCAGTTGGGTGGAATTGCCAGAATTCCATGTCTTCCAATGGAATACCTGCGCGTGCTGCTAGACCCATACCGTCGCCAGTATTAATAAAGGCGTTGGTAGATGCATCCCAAATACGACCTGCACCGCCAGTAGCCATCATGACCACTTTAGTTTCGAGAATGTAAACCTGGCCGGTTTCCATTTCAAGCGCAGTAACACCAACAACGTCACCAGCATCATCACGAATGAGATCTAAGGCTAACCACTCAACAAAGAAATTAGTCTTTGCACGCACGTTACGCTGATACAAAGTGTGCAACATGGCATGACCAGTGCGGTCAGCTGCTGCGCAAGCACGTTGAACAGCTTTTTCACCATAGTTGGCTGTATGACCACCAAATGGGCGCTGATAAATCGTACCGTCTGGGTTACGGTCAAAAGGCATACCAAAATGCTCTAACTCGTAAACGACTTTAGGAGCTTCGCGGCACATGAACTCGATCACGTCTTGGTCACCTAACCAGTCTGAACCTTTAATCGTGTCGTAAAAGTGATAGTGCCAGTTATCTTCATTCATATTACCGAGTGAAGCACCGATACCACCCTGCGCAGCCACTGTATGTGAGCGTGTTGGGAAAACTTTAGTTAATACCGCAACGTTCAGGCCAGCTTCCGCTAATTGCAAAGAAGCGCGCATACCTGAACCACCTGCACCAATAATTACCGCGTCGAAACGGCGGCGTGGCAATGCTTTTTTAATCGCGGTCATTGAATTACACTTTCCACAAAATTTGTACGGCATAAGCCGCACAGGCTACGAGATACAACACAGTTAACACTTGCAGTGTTAAACGAATACTGACGGGCTTGATGTAATCCATCCAGATATCGCGGATACCAATCCAAGCGTGATAGAACAAGCTAATAAAGAATAAAAGCGTCAATAGCTTCATGAGCTGATTGCTAAACAATCCAGCCCAACCTTCATATGTCGCGCTACCAGTAATGCAATAGTCAACCAGTAAAACGACTGTGAATACCACCATCACAATGGCAGTAGCACGCTGAATAATCCACTCTTTAAGGCCGTAATGGGCGCCAACAACTAAGCGCTTCGGTCCAATTTGATAAATAGGCATTCGATTTCCTTAATGAAGAAGTGCTTAGTACAAGCCAAATAATTTGAGGCCAACAAGCGCAGTCAAAGCGAGGCCCAGGAAAAATACAAAGATCGCTGAGCGATTAGCGTCAGCCTTTTCAACACCAATCTCTAAATCAAGCAAGAGGTAGCGGATACCAGCGCAGAAATGGTGCAAGAAAGACCAAATTAAGCCCAAAAGAACAAGTTTTACCAACACGTGGCCAGTGATTGCCTGGAATTTTTGGTAACTCATCTCTGAAGCTAGGCTTTGATCAAAAAGATAAAGCAAGAAAGGCAACATCAAAAACAGTGCCGCCCCGCTAATTCGATGAAGAATGGAGACTTTTCCAGCCCAAGGCAATCGGTATTTAATTAGCTGGGCAAGACCAATATTGCGATAAACCGGTCTATCTTTTTTTGTGTTTTGCTGTGCATCAACCATGGGCAATCTCAATCTTTAGGTGGAGGTTCAGTGTGGTTTTGTTGTGTTGCAACATATTCTATTTGAAACCTCAGGGGAGGTGGGGACTTTTTAGCGTTTAAAGGGGTTAAATAGTGGTTTTTACTGATTTTTGAGTGTACTACCTAGTTCAATTTATTGTCGTAGTGCTGATCAGAAGTGTCGTACCTTGCACGCCGAATTTCTACTGGTTTATTCCCGTAGGTAAATGCAACACGTTCAACCGACAACAAGGCAGAGCCCTCCTGAACCTGAAGATGCTTAGCAAGATCTGAATTCGCTAAAACTGCCTTAATTTTTTCTTCCGCCCTCACCATATGAGTGGCGTATTCACTTTCATAAAATGCATACATGGGACCAGGCCAAGCATTAAGGGCTTCAAGCGTCAGCCCTTCAAAGCGCCCTTCCGGCAACCAAATCTCCTCAAATACGATTGGGCGCCCCGCAGAGCTTTGCACGCGGTCAATTCGAATAATGGGGTCCCCTGCCTTTAATTTAAGCAATTTAGCTATATAGGCATCGGATTGTGCGATTTCACAGGCTAAAAACTGGTTTCTGAGGTGCAACTTCTCACCAGAATCAGGCTCTAAGCGTAAAAAACGATACTGAAAGTCTTCTTCTTGGTGGGTGGCTACGAAGGTACCCTTGCCTTGACGTCGCACCAGTAAATTTTGTGCGGCCAACTCATCAATTGCCTTGCGCACGGTTCCCTGGCTGACTGCATATCGAGCTGCAAGCTCCATCTCACTAGGGATGGCATCCCCAGGCAACCATTCTGAGGCCTGCAAACTTGCCAAAATCATGGCTTTAATTTGCTCATAAAGAGGACTAAATGAGGCAATTGGTTCAGATATTAGTGACAAATTAACTCCACAGCAGCTTCTATTGGATAAAATTCAAGCTTATCTCATATCTTATATAAGACATGATTGACAGTGTAAATGGAAAGTCCATACACTTGAATGGATAATAGAAAAGATTTCATTAATTAACCTCAACTGGAGTTATTAGTAATGGCAAAAGCCCCAATGCGTGTTGCAGTCACCGGTGCAGCCGGTCAAATCGGTTATTCCCTCCTTTTTCGCATCGCTAATGGCGATTTATTAGGCAAAGATCAGCCAGTAATCCTCCAGTTACTAGAGATTCCAGACGAAAAGGCTCAAAAAGCCTTAGCTGGCGTGATGATGGAATTAGATGATTGCGCATTCCCATTGTTGGCTGGTATGACAGCCCACTCTGACCCGATGACTGCATTCAAGGATATTGATGTTGCCTTGTTGGTTGGTGCACGTCCTCGTGGCCCTGGCATGGAGCGCAAAGATTTGCTCTCAGCCAATGCTCAGATTTTTACTGCCCAAGGTAAAGCTTTAAATGCAGTAGCTAAGAAAACTGTGAAAGTATTAGTTGTTGGTAACCCAGCAAATACCAATGCATACATCGCCATGAAGTCTGCTCCAGATATTCCTGCAAAGAATTTCACTGCAATGTTGCGCCTCGATCACAACCGCGCGCTCTCTCAATTGGCTAGCAAACTCAATAAGCCAGTTGCTGATATTGAGAAATTGGTTGTTTGGGGTAACCACAGCCCAACAATGTACCCAGACTATCGTTTTGCAACAGTTGATGGCAAGTCTGTCAAAGACAGCATTAATGACCCAGCTTGGAATAAAGACACATTCATTCCTACAGTTGGCAAACGTGGCGCCGCCATTATTGAGGCTCGCGGTCTCTCTTCTGCAGCATCTGCTGCGAATGCAGCAATCGATCACATGCATGACTGGGTTCTGGGCACAAATGGCAAGTGGGTCACCATGGGCATTCCTTCCAAAGGTGAATATGGCATTCCAGCTGAAGTGATTTACGGCTACCCAGTCATTTGCGAAAATGGTGAATACAAAATGGTTGAAGGCTTAGAAATCGATGAGTTCTCACGTGAGCGCATGAATCACACATTGAACGAATTGCTTGAAGAGCAAGCAGGCGTTAAACACCTTCTTTCTTAAGGACTTTCATATATGAAGCGTACCCTTCTCCTCGTAAGCATGATGGCTGCTGGCTTTGTTAGCACAGCCGGTGCAAACGAGGCAGTATCGACTTGGACTTGTAGCGAAAGCAAACAATTTAATACGACCGGGACAATGGAAAAGATTCGCCTAACATGGCAATCCAAAACTTTTGAACTGGTTCGTGAAAATTCTTTGCCTGGAAGTTTACGTTACAAAAATACTACTAGTGGGCATGATCTAGTGGTGCTTGGTAACAAGGCTATGCTTTTTAATATTAAGTCTGGAACTCGTCTTGCAGATTTCTGTCAAACCGCAGAAATGAAAAAGGGTGACCTTCCTCATTTATTCGCTGATGCGGAACCATTTACGCAGAACTAAATCTTAGCTCTGACTCCACAATAAAAAAGCCGAGAATCTCTCGGCTTTTTTACTTTATAAGATTCAAGGTAGACTGAAATGCTAATGAAATAAAGGCTGTTGGGTGGGCGCGTCATCAGGCAACTCTGCATGGACGGCGTCACCCGATCGATCTGGAAACAGAGGGGCTCCGCAATCATCACAGAGCTCTGGGTCAAATAGCATTGCATGACGGAAGACATCTTCAACACCCGCATCCCTAAGGGCGTCGGCGATTCGCTTCATCGGACTCTCATCGTCCGATAAATCATTCAGGGCATCATTAGCAACACTCTCTCGGTCGTATAAAGGCCAAATCACACCATACACAACCTCAGAGGAGCCCTTTAAGCTAAAGGAGATTCGATACTCATCAGCTTGATCTTCACCGAATGCACCAACGACACAGGATAATCCAGCCGGAAGAACTCCAAGCGTACTTTCAAGAAAGTTCACGGCAGCCCGAATGCTTAATGGACGTACCTGCTTATCTGCTAATCGGCAATTTGTAAAATATGCTTCAGGTAATAAGAGCTCAAACTCGCAACCAGGCAAAAGTGCCGCAATAGGTTCTTGCATCATGTTTTGCCAACCTATCAAGCTGACGCCACGCTCTTGACGTGTTGGCGCATCAGCTTGCCACCGGAAAAGTGGTGAGCCGGAAGGTGCGGCAACAGCTGCAATAATAAAACGTGGATCAGCCAAAACTGCAATGGTCTCCGACATCTCTCGCAACTCTAACTTGACCTCACTAGCGCTAATAGCAGCGCTTGCTAAGGCCTCAGTAAGCAGGCGTGTTTGGCAATGTGAGTGTGGCATCTGATCAATGCTGTAAAGCCAGGGAACGATGGATAAGCGTGCATCAGTGGAAGTGATTGAGCTATGTAATGCAGCGGCTGTAGATTCAATGACGCTCACTGAAAGAGCGCCAGAAGGAATCTGATAGCGGGTATGAGCAACAATAGGTAAAGCCAATAAAAGAACATCCCAGTTCTGGCCCTCATGCTCCATTAGCAAAGACTCAGCCAGGGTCTCAGCACAGTCTGCAAGTACCTCGAAGGCCACCGTATTAATTCGAAATGTTTGATCGAGAGCTGCATCAATCACATTTTGATTTTGGCTTTTGAGAAGACGCATTAGGCGAACATTTAAACGTTCCTCCCAAAACTGATCCTCAATGTGACTCCCGGAAGCTGCCAAGGAAATAGCGTCCGCAACTAGGCGCTCGACATCTGGTGAGGAGCGTTGCGAGGATTTAGTGCGATGAACAGCCATGAAGCACTCTCCTACCTTCTTTCGGGACGTCTAAATAGCGGCTTTTCTTCTGTAGATTCAGAGGCAACATATTTGTAACCATCTAAATTGAAGCCTTTTAGATCCACTGGATTAGATATACGGTTCTCGACCACATAGCGCGCCATCAAGCCCCTAGCCCGCTTGGCATAGAAGGAAATGATTTTGTATTTGCCGTCTTTGCCATCCTGAAATACGGGGGAGATGACTGGGCAATCCAAGTTCTTCGCCTGCAAGACCTTAAAGTACTCTTCAGAGGCTAAATTGAGGAGAAAAGGCTTCTTCTGCTTCTCCAGCACTGCCTTTAAGGAATTGGTAACACGCTCACCCCAAAACGCATATAAGTCTTTACCTCGAGCATTTTGAAAGGAGGTGCCCATTTCCAGGCGATAAGGCTGCATTAGATCCAGGGGGCGAAGAGCACCATACAAACCCGAAAGAATGCGAATATGGTCTTGCGCAAAATCAAGGGTCTTTTGATTTAGCGTCTTAACATCAAAACCATCATAGACGTCACCATTAAAGGCGTAAATCGCTGGCCTACTATTTTCTTCAGTAAATTTTTTAGACCAGTCACGGTAGCGCCCCACATTCAGCGCAGCCAATTGATCTGACAGCCCCATGAGATTAGCGACTTCCTGAGGCGAGAGCTTCTTGAGATCCGCTATCAACTTTGCAGATTCAGAGACGAATTCCGGGAGAGTCGGAGCCTTGACCTTGACCGGTGTTTTGTAATCTAAGGATTTAGCAGGTGAAAGGACGATCAGCATGGCACAATTTGAGAATGAATAACTACCATTCTAGCGACTACCTACCTTATTTGCCCTAAACCGCCCGCATGAACCAAAATCCCCTACTGACGCCAGCATTTCCGAGTCGCCTACCAAAAGTAGGAACAACGGTATTTACAGTCATGTCGGCTCTCGCTACAGAGCATCAAGCTATTAACCTAGGGCAAGGCTTTCCAGACTTTCCATGTGATCGAGAGCTCATATCTCAGGTCAACTCAGCAATGCTGTCTGATCAAAATCAATATCCACCAATGATCGGGGTAGCTGAGTTACGTCACGGTGTATCGAAAAAAATATCCACTTTGTATGGTCATGATTACGATCCCGATACAGAAATTACTATCACCGCTGGAGGTACTCAAGGAATCCTGACGGCCATCCTCTCATGCGTCAGCGCTGGCGACGAAGTTGTCATCATCGAGCCTGCTTACGATAGCTATCGCCCTTCGATTGAGATGGCTGGTGGAAAAGTAATCGCTGTATCTTTGATTGCCAATCGTGATGATCAAGGCCGTGTTAATTCTTACTCAATACCTTGGGATGATTTGACCAAAGCAGTTAATCCAAAGACACGACTCGTCATCATCAATACTCCCCATAATCCAACCGGGATGATTTGGCAGAAGACCGATCTAGACCGCCTGGCAAATTTAGTGAGAGATACCAATGCGCTGATCTTAAGTGATGAGGTCTACGAGCATATGGTGTACGACGGACATCAACACGCCAGCATAGCCAGCCATCCTGAATTAGCGGCGCGAAGTTTCTTGATATCAAGCTTCGGTAAAACCTACCATGTTACCGGCTGGAAAGTAGGTTATGTAGCTGCACCTGCAGCGATGATGGCGGAGTTTCGCAAGATACATCAATTCAATGTCTTCACAGTAAACACGCCAATGCAATATGGTTTGGCCAATTACCTTATGAATTCCGATCACTACTTAGGGCTGTCATCTTTTTATCAGGCTAAGCGGGATTTCTTTAGCAAAGGCTTAACTCAGACAGGCTTTGAATTATTGCCAGCACCAGCAACCTATTTTCAGTGCGTTAACTACACTAATTTGCAGATCCCTCAAGCCAAGATGGGCGAAGCGGATTTCTGCTCTTGGCTTACAACCAAGATTGGTGTCGCCGCTATTCCAGTATCGGCTTTCTATGCTCATCCGGTTGAGTCCGGCGTTATCCGTTTTTGTTTTGCTAAAAAAGAAGAAACGCTTTCAAAAGCATTAGAGCGTTTACAAACCCTGTAGAAGAGGAATCCATCATGGCAATAAGCAAACCCAAGAAAGACATCATTGATGTTTATAGCTGGCCGACACCAAACGGTCATAAAGTTCACATCATGCTTGAAGAGTGTGGCTATAAATTAGACAAAGACTGGATTGCCCATCCAATTGATATTGGTGCAGGCGATCAGTTCAAGCCAGAATTCTTGGCCATTAGCCCAAATAATAAGATTCCTGCCATCGTTGATCCGCAAGGGCCTGATGGCAAACCGATCCATCTTTTTGAGTCCGGAGCAATATTGCTCTACTTAGCTTCCAAAACAGGGAAGTTTTTACCCAAATCCACTCGGGGTAAATATGAAGTCTTGCAATGGCTCATGTTCCAAATGGGTGGCTTGGGACCCCTATTGGGACAAAACCACCACTTTCGAATCTATGCACCAGAAAAAATTGACTATGCAATCACTCGCTACACCAATGAAGCCAAGCGCCTATATGGCGTGATAGATCATCAACTGAAAGATAATCCTTATATTGCTGGTAAAAATTATTCGATAGCCGATATCGCTATTTTTCCATGGACAAGAAATTGGAAAAACCAAGGCATTGATATTAATGAGTACCCGCATTTTAAGCGGTGGTTTGAAATGGTTGGTGAGCGCCCTGCTGTCAAGCGTGGCGTTGAAGTATTAACTGCATTACGTAAGCCCTTGCATGATGACAAAGCAAGAGAGCAATTATTTGGTTCATCACAGTATCAAAAAAGGAAATAGCATGAAGATTGATTCGGTCGGAGTAATTGGCGCAGGCACGATGGGTAATGGCATTGCGCAAGTTTGTGCAGTTGCAGGTCTTGATGTTGTGATGGTTGATATTAATGACGCTGCTGTTGAACGTGGTTTGAGTCAAATAAGCAAGAGCTTGGATCGACTCGTCAAAAAGGAAACTCTCACAGCTAAAGATAAGGATGCAGCATTAAATCGGATCAAAGGAAGCACATCATATTCAGACTTTAAGGGTCTGCAATTAGTTATTGAAGCTGCTACAGAAAATCAAGCTGTTAAAGAGAAAATCTTGAAACAAGTTGACGAGATCGTCGGCAAAGAAACCATTATTGCCACGAATACTTCTTCACTATCTATTACAAAACTGGCCGCATTAGATTCCAACCCAAGCCGCTTCATTGGCATGCACTTTTTTAATCCTCCGCCGATGATGGCTTTGGTGGAGGTGATTCGAGGCTTACAAACATCTGATGCAACCCATGCAGCAATTATTGAAATGGCTAAGCGCATTGGTAAGGAACCCATTACAGTTAAGAACTCACCAGGCTTTGTGGTCAATCGGATTTTGTTGCCGATGATTAATGAGGCCTTTTTTGTTTTGTACGAAGGACTTGCTAGCCCAGAGGATATTGACGCTGGCATGAAGTTGGGCTGCAACCAACCGATTGGTCCACTTGCATTAGCTGACCTCATTGGTCTTGATACCTGCCTAGCGGTAATGGAAGTCTATTTTGAGAACTTCAGTGACTCTAAGTATCGCCCTTGCCCATTACTTCGTGAGATGGTTGCCGCAGGATATCTCGGTCGTAAGACTGGACGCGGCGTCTACACCTACGATCAATAATTTTCATATTCATCATCTATTAATCAAAATAAAGAAGTTTTTGTGAACCCATTACCCCCTCTCGTTCTTAAATTAGCTTACGCTGGCCTCATCCCTTTTGTGAGTCTCGCTTTAATGGTTCAACTGGCACCAACCCCGCTTAACTACTTAAGCGCCGAATCACTAGCTGGTTATGGGGCTGTGATTACTGCTTTCATGGGCGCATTACATTGGGGCGCTAATTTACATACCCTAGGCAAAGCCCCTCCTGGTGATCGCTGGGAGGATCGAAATGCCTGGATTTGGGGTGTGATACCAGCAGTAGTAGCGTGGGTTGCACTACATATTTATATTCCAGTTGGCCTAGTAATCTTGGCATCGGCTTTACTAATACAACGCAATATCGATAAAGAAACCTATCAGTACTATTTTTCTAGTGAAGAGGCTTGCGCAGCTTTTATGACCTTGCGCAATCGACTGACACTTGTTTCTGCTATCTGTTTAATTTGGTCTGCACTAGTGATTTTGTTTGTACAGAACTAAAACTATAGTAATGGGCAATCTATTTGATCAAGCGCCCCCGCCTCCTTTGGCAGAAGCATTGCGCCCAAAATGTATTGAAGAGGTCATTGGGCAAACCCATCTTTTAGCTTCAGGTAAACCACTCAATCTCACCTTTGCTTCTGGCAAGCCGCATTCAATGATTCTTTGGGGGCCACCAGGGGTGGGTAAAACTACCTTAGCAAGACTTTCAGCAAAAGCCTTTGATCGAGAATTTATAGCTATATCAGCCGTTCTTGCCGGTGTAAAAGAAATTCGCGAGGCTATTGAGCAGGCCCAACAAAGCATGTCGCAATATGGCAGACAAACCATTTTGTTTGTTGATGAAATTCATCGTTTTAATAAAAGCCAACAAGATGCCTTATTACCGCATGTTGAATCTGGATTATTTACCTTCATCGGCGCCACCACTGAAAACCCGTCCTTTGAAGTTAACTCTGCCCTGCTATCACGTGCACAAGTCTATGTACTTAAATCATTAAGCTCTGTAGAACTCAAGCAATTATTTGATAGAGCACGTGAATATACTCTGCCTAGTATTCAATTTGAATCAGCGGCAATCGATAGTCTGATTACCCATGCAGATGGTGACGCTAGGAGATTGCTTAATTTAGTAGAGCAAGTACGTAATGCGGTTACAACACCGAACTCGAATATCCAAAAGGTAGACCAGCAATTTATTGAAAATGCTTTGACCATTCAAGCACGTCGATTTGATAAAGGGGGCGACCACTTTTACGATCAGATTTCCGCTCTACATAAATCAGTGCGCGGTTCTAATCCGGATGCTGCACTGTATTGGTTTTGCCGAATGCTCGATGGCGGAGCAGATCCACGCTATCTTGCAAGAAGAATTATTCGCATGGCATGGGAAGATATCGGTCTTGCCGACCCTAGAGCAATGCAGCTAGCAAATGATGCAGCCCAGACTTTTGAGAGGCTCGGCTCACCGGAAGGAGAGCTAGCGCTTGGGCAAGCAGTGGTTTATTTAGCCGTTGCCGCTAAGAGCAATGCCAGCTATAAAGCTTTCAACGCGGCAAGGGCTTATGTTGCCAATGATCAAAGCAAGCCTGTACCTAACCATTTACGCAATGCCCCAACCAAGCTCATGAAAGAGCTAGGCCATGGTAAGGAATATCGCTATGCACATGATGAGCCACATGCCTATGCTGCTGGAGAGTCTTATCTTCCAGAAGGAATGGCAGAGCCTCATTGGTATGAGCCTGTTGATCGAGGCTTAGAAAGTCAGATTGCCGAAAAGATGGCCTTCTTACGCAAGTTAGACGAGGGATCGAATAAGAAATGAATCAAGACGAGAGTAGCGCCAAAGCGCTGAAAGGGACTTTTTATTACGACATCATTTCTCCGTTTTCATACTTTTACATCAAGCAGCGCCATCGACTTGATCAGCGCGTAGCTATTGAACCAGTTCCTATTTTGCTTGGCGGCCTTTTTCGAGCAACTGATAATCGTGGCCCTGGTGAAGTTGAGGCAAAGCGCCCGCATACCTACCAATATTGTGTGTGGCTGGCTGAAAAGCTGGGTTTGCCATTTTGCTTTCCGGAACACCACCCTTTTCTTACAGTGGCAGCACAGCGTTTACTAGTTCAGGAAAATGCGAATTGGGAAATGGTTGAGCGTGCATTTGAGTATGTTTGGGTTGAGGGCAAAGATCCCAATTTATCTTGGCCAGAATTTTGCCTACACCTTGGTTTATCGGCTGATACGCCTAAGCCAGATTCCCCAGAGATTAAAGCAAAGCTCATCAGCAATACCGAGCGTGCAAAATTGGACGGTGCCTTTGGGGTGCCAACCCTGATCGTAAATGGCCATGCTTTTTGGGGTGTAGATACCATTGATTGGGTGCTAGATTATCTTGATAGGCCAAACATGTTTGAAGAGACGGCATATCACTATGCCGCCCAAGTCCCATCTGGACTTTGAGCAATACAATCAGTTATTAGTTATTTTTTATTCGATTTTTAAGGACCTACTACTATGCGCAAAATAATTGCTTCTCTATTCATGATCACCAGCCTGATTGCTAGCGCTGCAAGCTTTGCAGGACCTAAGGTCGAATTCAAAACCACCATGGGTAACTTTGTTGTTGAGTTGGACTCTGTCAAGGCACCGAAGACCACAACCAATTTTTTAAACTATGTAAATAGCGGTTTTTATAACGGCACCATTTTTCACCGCGTGATTGACAGCTTCATGATTCAAGGTGGCGGCTTTACTCCTGACCTAGTTCAAAAACCAACCAATGCCCCAGTAGTTTCAGAAGCTCAAAATGGCCTTAAGAACCAAACTTATACGATTGCCATGGCGCGCACTTCAGATCCTGATTCTGCTACAGCTCAGTTCTTTATCAACGTTAAAGATAATGAAGGCCTGAATTATCCAAACGCGATGGGCAATGGCTACACAGTATTTGGCAAAGTCATTTCAGGAACTCAAACCATAGATGCTATTCGCAAGATTCCCACCATGGTTGCATCAGCGCCTAAGATGGGTCGTATGGCGGATGTACCTAGTAAGACTGTCACGATTGAATCAGCGACTGTATTGAAGTAATTTTCACCTCTTACTAGAGCCCTGAAGGTCAATAGCATGATATTGCTAGATGACGCTCAAAGCACTCAGACTGAGCCGAGCAGCCGCCTGTATGAACAGGCGCTGCATTGCTGGACTGTCTATCCCCAGCCCAGTCCTTCAGACACAATCACCGCAGTAGATGAATGTCTGCGGAGCATTAATGCAGCATTGACTCGCGGTGAATATGTTGTCGCAGCATTTGCTTATGAATTCGGTCTATATCTTCATAAAATTGAACGGCGCCGAGATGACGTAAAGCGTCAACATCCACTGGTTCAGGCATGGTCATTTAGATCCTATGAGAGCCTAAGCAAGCAGGATGTCGATGCATTCATTAAGGGAAAAGTTGAGATACTTGATTCCGACTCTCAAGTTGCGGGGGTTAGCAATCTTCATGTTTCTATTAATGAAGAGAAGTTCAAGTCTGATATTGAGGCTATTCAAGAATATATTCGTAGTGGTGATGCGTATCAAATTAATCACACCTTTAGAATTACGGGGGAGGCCTACGGTGACCCGCTCGCACTATATGCACGATTAAGAAATCGCCAGCCGGGAAGATTTGGGGCATTTATTAAAAGTGACTCGAACTACATTCTTTCCCAGTCCCCCGAATTATTTATACAGAAGCAAGGCAACACTCTGAAGGCTATGCCTATGAAAGGCACAGCAAGTGCCTTGAGTGATTCAGCAGAGCACTTGTCAGCAGATGCCAAAAATCAGGCAGAGAATGTCATGATCGTCGATTTACTGCGCAACGATCTAAGTCGCCTTGCCTTGCCGGGAACAGTCAGTGTTCCTCAACTTTTTGAAGTTGCCAGGTACGGTGATGTATTGCAAATGACATCAACGGTTCAGGCTCAGGTTAAACCTGGCATTGAATTACGGGATGTCATGAACGCAGTCTTTCCTTGTGGCTCCGTTACAGGTGCACCCAAGAAACGCAGCATGGAGATCATCCAAGAATTAGAGTATCAAGATCGCGGCTACTATTGCGGGGCTCTTGGTTGGATTGATCCTGATGGTGACTTTGCATTTAGCGTACCCATTCGTACACTGGAGATTGATCGGAATCCAGAGACCTTAGCCTCACCTTTTGCTCTAGGTATCGGCGCCGGCATTACGATTGATTCGGAAGCCAAACAAGAATGGGAAGAATGCGAAATTAAGGCAGCCTTCTTGAGTGAGATGCCAAGCGAAATAGGATTATTTGAAACTATCTTAGTTCACCAAGCCAAACCTCAAAATTTACAGCTCCACTTGAAGCGTTTGACTGATTCAGCGCTGGCACTAGGCATACCCTGTGACGTGAGTAACGTCCTCAAATCCATTGAAGATGTTTGCGCAAACTGTAGCAATGATGCTGACTATCGATTGCGAGTAGATTTGAACTCTGCTGGTAATCCCAGTTGCCAAGCCACCCCATTTCGGCCTCTACAAGGTCCAGTAAAGATCTTTTGGGCGAGTGACATTCTTCCCGATCCCAGTAAAGCCACCCTTCACTCAGGCAACATCTTATTAAGACATAAAGTCAACAGTCGGAATATTTATGACCAAGCCTGGAAATTAGCTGAGGATCTTGGTGGCTTTGATGCCTTATTTATTAATGAAAATGGCTTTGTGACCGAAGGGGGAAGAAGCAGTATTTTTATTAAGTCAGGAAGTCGCTGGCTTACACCCCCAGTCTCAGCAGGTCTTCTTCCAGGAGTGATGAGATCAATCATCTTAAATAATCCAAAATGGAATGCCCATGAAGCTAACCTGACTATTGAGGATGTTCTCAATGCAAAAGAGATTATGCTTAGCAACGCCTTACGCGGTCATATCTCCGCCCATTTTTAGAAAGCCTGCATGAAGTTTTGCTCTCAATGCGCATCACCAATTAGCATCAAGATTCCTGCAGATGATTCTCGGGAGCGTCATGTATGCGACTCTTGCGGATTCATTCATTATTTCAATCCACGCAATGTAGTGGGCTCTATTCCAGTTTATCGCGATCAAATTTTATTGTGCCGTCGCGCAATTGAACCGAGACATGGCTTTTGGACTCTTCCAGCTGGCTTTATGGAACTAGGAGAAAGCACTACAACCGGGGCAGCCCGAGAGACACAAGAGGAGGCAGGCGCCATTGTTCAAATTGGCCCACTTTACTCACTGCTCAATGTGCCGCATGCAGAGCAAGTACATCTTTTTTATCTCGCCACCATGAGTTCACCAGACTTTCATGCTGGAGAAGAAAGTCTAGAGGTTGCACTATTTGATGAAAAGGATATCCCTTGGAGTGAGATCGCCTTTCCGACAGTCAAACAGACGCTAGAGTGGTTCTTTGCTGATCGTGCCGCAGGGGTGTTTAATTCAAGCAAAGAGTTTAGCGTGCGCAGTAGAGATATTCTTCCAACAGAAAAGATCTAGACGCAGCAAGTTTATGAGCAATATCAACTGGCTAGGGTCTCAGGATGAATTTCCAAATCCACTGAATTGCCCAGACCC
The DNA here is from genome assembly GCF_018688335.1 of Polynucleobacter sp. AP-Jannik-300A-C4. Classification (NCBI taxonomy): domain Bacteria; kingdom Pseudomonadati; phylum Pseudomonadota; class Betaproteobacteria; order Burkholderiales; family Burkholderiaceae; genus Polynucleobacter; species Polynucleobacter sp. AP-Jannik-300A-C4. Next base: position 1,064,108 of record NZ_CP061316.1, read on the forward strand.
TGATCCAACAGTGCCAGGTTTAATTGCAGTCAGTGAGCGAATTTATCCAGGGCAACTGGAACGCGCCTATCACATGGGAATCTTTCCATGGTACTCGGATAACCAACCCGTGCTCTGGTGGTCGCCTAATCCCCGAATGATATTAAAGCCCACTCAATTTAAATGTCATGACTCTTTAAAAAAAACCATACGTCATTTTTTAGCGGATGTCAGAAAAGATATCTGGGTTGATCATGATTTTGGAGCAGTCGTTCGCTCCTGCGCAACTGCGAGTAGAAAAGATCAGGATGGAACTTGGATCACCCATGAAATCATGGACGCTTACACTGGCCTTCATGAACAAGGTCACGCCCACAGCATTGCTGTAATGGAGGATGGTCGCCTGATCGGCGGTCTGTATTGTGTTGCTTTTGGTGGGATGGTATTCGGAGAATCTATGTTTAGCCACCAAGCCGATGCTTCAAAAATTGCCTTAGCAGCTCTCACAGCCTGGTGCGAGCAACATCAGGTGGAAATGATTGATTGTCAGCAGGAGACTGCCCACCTGGATTCGCTAGGCGCGGCACCAATTTCTCGCGACCAATTTTTAGCCCATCTGCAAATTACTCTAAAGCAAACTAATATAGAGATTCCTTGGAAATTTGATAAAGAAATGCTGCGTCACTGGCTATGACACAATTAAAAGAGCTCCCTTTAACTGAGCTGCAGTTTTATGCAACAGCCCCCTACCCCTGCAGCTATCTGCCTGGTAGAACTGCTCGCTCACAGGTGGCGACCCCATCGCACTTAATACATGCTGATTTGTATAGTGAACTGGTCAACGCGGGATTTCGTAGAAGCGGTTTATATACCTATCGACCCTATTGCGATGAATGCAATGCTTGCACCGCTACCCGCATTCCGGTCAAACACTTCAAACCCAATCGCAGTCAAAAACGCACATTGAAAAAACATGCTGGACTGGAGATTCGTATTCTGAACTTGGGATACCAAGAAGAGCACCTTGACCTATATAACAACTACCAAAATGAACGTCATGCTGACGGCGACATGGGTCACAGCACTGAAGAGAGCCAAGATCAGTACATGCAATTTCTACTGCAAAGTCGAGTGAATTCTAGAATCGTTGAATTTCGGGATGGTCCAGAAGATAGCGAACCTGGACGTCTTCGCATGATCAGCATGATTGATATCCTAGATCAAGGCATCTCTTCTGTTTATACCTTCTACGACACCAGTAATCTATCAGCAAGCTATGGAAGCTTTAGCATCCTCTGGCAGGTTCAACAGGCTTTGAACTTAGAGCTTCCCTATCTTTACCTGGGCTACTACATAAAGGATAGTGAAAAAATGTCCTATAAGGCTAAATTTCAGCCTATTGAGGGTCTAATCAATGATCATTGGCAGCCAATCATTGGGCCATAATATCTACCCATGATCGATAGCTACCCCCTTTTACGCCCCTGGCTTTTTTCTTTAGATCCAGAGCAAGCTCACAATGTCACCCTTAGCAATTTAGATCGAGCGCAACGTTGGGGTTTATTGCGTTGTCTAGTTAATCAACCTGATCCGGATCCACGCACATTTTGTGGCATCACTTTTCCAAATCCTGTAGGGCTTGCTGCAGGCCTCGACAAAGATGGCAAGCATATTGATGCGCTAGGCTCTTTAGGTTTTGGATTCTTAGAGATTGGAACCGTCACACCCAAACCACAACCCGGCAATCCAAAGCCCCGCATGTTTCGCTTGCCTGAAGCACAAGCCATCATCAATCGTATGGGCTTTAATAACGATGGTGTCGATGCATGCGTCAAGCGTGTACGAGAGTCTGCATATTGGCAAAATGGTGGCATTGTTGGACTAAACATTGGCAAGAATGCAAGCACTCCAATAGAGAATGCTGCGAGTGATTACATCGCTGCTATGGAAGCGGTTTATGACCTTGCTTCGTATATTACTGTCAACATCTCCTCTCCTAACACCCAGAACTTACGCGCACTTCAGGGTGAAGATATGCTGCGCTCTCTCCTTAGCTCCCTGCACGTAGCGCGCGAAGCTCTAAGTGATCAGTACGGTGTTCGCAAGCCCCTATTTTTAAAAATTGCACCGGACTTAGATCAAAGTGATATCAAGCTCATCGCCGATCTCCTGCTGGAATTTAGGATTGACGCCGTTATCGCAACCAATACAACGATTGCCCGCGATGCAGTGAAAGGACTTGAGTTTGGCGAAGAACTTGGCGGCCTCTCCGGCGCACCAGTTCGAATTGCCTCTACAGAAGTAGTAAAAAACCTCAAACAATATTTGGGAGACGCCATTCCGATTATTGGTGTTGGTGGCATTCTCTCGGGCCAGGATGCACTAGAAAAAGTTCAGGCAGGTGCGAGCCTAGTGCAGATCTATAGTGGGCTGATTTACCGTGGCCCAAAACTCATTAGTGAGTGCGCAGCTGCTCTAAAAAAGTGATTAGCTAGCCCCTGGAATTGGGTTTAGATAGGCAATCTGCGTTTCATATTGTGCAATTTCAGCAAAAATCGCTACAATTGACAACATGAGTACGAGCAAAACCGAAAAAGTGTCAAAAGCACCTGGCGAGGCTGGTAAAACCGCAATCCAGGTGGTTGAGCGCATGATGAATCTTCTTGATGCCCTAGCCAATCATGAAGAATCCAGCAGCCTTAAAAATCTAGCTGAAGAGACTGACCTACACCCTTCCACCGCGCACCGCATCCTCAATGACTTAGTAGCCTGCCGATTAGTTGAGCGCGGAGACGGTGGGACTTACAGGCTAGGCCTTAAGCTGCTTGAGCTTGGCAACCTCGTTAAGGCCCGTTTATCTGTCCGCGAGGCTGCTCAAGCACCAATGCGTGCTCTACATAAGCTTACAGGTGAGACCATTAATCTCTCAGTTAGACAAGGTGATGAGATTGTCTACATTGATAGGGCCTATAGCGAGCGCTCTGGCATGCAAGTAGTCCGCGCCATTGGTGGGCGTGCACCACTTCACCTCACATCGGTTGGGAAATTATTTTTGGCGAGCGATGATCCGAATCAAGTACGCGCCTATGTCACGCGTACAGGTTTAGCGGGGCACACCAGAAATAGCATTACGGAGTTAAGTAAACTGGATTTAGAGCTAAATCAAGTGCGCAAATTAGGACATGCAAGCGACAATGAAGAATTAGAGTTAGGCGTAAGTTGCGTTGCGGCTGAGATTTATGATGACAGTGGCAAGTTAGTCGCAGGACTTTCGTTAAGCTCCCCTACTGATCGCATTCAGTCTGACTGGTTAAAGCTCTTGCAAGATACAGCCCTGCAGATTTCCAAAGGAATGGGCTACAAACCCAAAGTTAACGAAAATAATTACTGAGAATCAAACACGCTTCGAATTTGATTTACATTAAGCGACGAATAGCTTGAGGTTCACCTGAGGGCATATGCTCATACCAATCCCGAACCCTCACTGCATCAGCAAAACGCGATTGCGTACCAACCGAGTCCAAGAAAACCAGTAGCAAGGGTGTGTTATTCACTCTGGCTTGCATTACTAAACACCTTCCTGCCGCATTAATGAAACCTGTTTTTTGTAGGCCAATATTCATATCGCCAGCACGCACCAAACGATTAGTATTCAAGAATTTCTGTGGACGCTTTGCAATCACCATAGTGAGATCCGGCCAAGTAGAAAACTCACGAATCACTTTATATTGGTAAGCTGCACTCAACATGCGGGCGAGATCTTCGGCTGAAGCTACGTTCTCACTCTTAAGGCCGGTGGGATCAGCAAAAAAGGAATGTGTCATCCCAATTTCTCTAGCCTTAAGATTCATGGCATCGATAAAGGCTGGGATACCGCCTGGGTAATTTCTACCGAGAGTATATGCTGCCCGATTTTCAGATGCCATCAAGGACAATAATAGAGCCTCTTCTCTCGTTAAGACCGTACCGCCAGCAAGACGGGAGTTTCTATATATATTCACATCATCTGAGTTAATGACGAGTGTCTCATCCATTGGCAATTTAGAGTCAAGCACCACCATTGCAGTCATCAGTTTAGTGATGGATGCGATCGGCAGACTTACAGAGGAGTTTTTTTCAAAATAAACCTCTTTGGTATCTTGATTAACAACCATCGCAACACTGGACTTCAGATTAAGGTCATCATGTTGACCGCGTAACCCTAAGGCAGTTGCAAATGAAGGTCTTCCTGCCACCACAGGCTCGCTTGAACGGGTCACCGTGGTCCGAACTGTTTTGGGCTTCTTAGAAGATTTCACTTGCTTCTTTGCAGCCGATTTGGGCGGCGCCTTGGATGTCTTCGAAGCCTTGGGGTCATTATTGCTTGCACTTGCCTGAAAAGAAGTAATTAGGCCAAATGACATTAGCCCAACAAACGCAATAAGCCAAAATCGTTTCAAGTGCATCCCAAATAACCTTCCAAAACTTTTAACATACTGAATGATAAATAACTTTTTCTTCTCTACAGCCATTATTGCCTGCATTGACTAGAAAACTCTCTTGTGAGGCACTCTTACTCTGCAATCGTAGCAACTGCCTTTGCTTGCCCTCGATTAACCAATATGACTCCAGTCATGGTCAATATAAGGCCACCTGCCATCATCAGTGTGAAAGGCTCATCAAATAAAAACCAGGCCATTACTGCAGTAGTTGGTGGTGTTAGGTACAAGAGGCTTGTTACCTTGGTTGCCGCCCCCTTACGAATCATCATAAATAGTAGACTGATTGATCCGATTGATAAGGGGAAAATTGCCCATAGCAAAGCGCCAATAACCGAAGCATTCCAAACCATGACTCCAGACTCAAAGTAATACATACAGATGAAGCAAAGAACTGCTGATACGCCAAACTGAATTGATGACCCAGCGCGAAGATCAAAGACTGGGCAAAATTTCTTCTGATACAGAGTGCCGAATGTAATAGCAAGTAAAGCAGCGAAAGCAAGAACGTAGCTTAATAATGGGATTTGAGTAAAGCCAATTTTTTCAGCCACCACCAGAGCCACACCAGCAAACCCAAAACACAATCCAACCCACTGCCGTCCAGTCACCTTTTCAGAAATCCAAGCCGCAAACCATGCAGTCAGAATTGGTTGGAGACCGACAATAATTGCAACCAAGCCTGCAGCCATGCCCAAGCGTACGGCAAACCAAACTCCTAATAGGTAACCGAACTGTAGCAATACCCCAGCAATGGCAATATGCTTCATTTGATGCCAGCTTGGCCAGCTGATTCTCCAGACCAAACTCAGGCATGCCATGGCCATTAAAACACCCATGAAGCGCCAAAACAGAAATGTGGCTGGCTCGACATAAGGCATCGCTAGACGTGCAATCACAAAACCTGTACTCCATATCACCACAAAGAGTGGTGCAATTAGGTTATCTAGCTTCAAACTCATGTTTAACTTATTGAAAATAGGCGATTTTTTTATTCAATTAATGATTTTAGGCTTATTTATTCATAACTAGCCCCGTATGTCTGACAACACTCCTCTTAATATTGCAGCGCACCATTAATACGATAAAATGATAGCTAAATGAATTGACAATATTGAGATAAAGCTCATAGTGAAGAAATGAATCAGGCCCACAGGAAAGGGAAGAAATGAATCTAACGCCAGAACAAATTGCAGCAGCACAAAAAGCCAATCTAGAAACTTTGAGTGGACTAACTAATCAAGCACTTCAGAGCATTGAAAAACTAGTTGAGCTCAATATGCATATTGCCAAACAAAGCTTAGGCGACAGTATGAGCAGCGCCAAAAAGGCATTAGAAGTAAAAGATATTCAACAACTCCTCGCCCATCAAGCCGAGGCAGTTCAGCCGATGGCTGAAAAAATCATGGCTTATAGCCGTCATTTGTATGAATTAGCCCATGAAACTCAAGCAAGCTTTACAAAGTCTGCCGAGAAAGAGTTTCAAGCTGGACAGTTAAAAATTAATGCATTGGTTGAGGATTGGACTAAGAATGCGCCAGCAGGATCTGAGGCTGCTGTTGTCGCCATCAAACAAGCCATTGCCTCTGCTAAAAACGTATTTGAAACTAGCCAAAAAGCTGTCAAACATGCAGTTGAAGTTGCTCAAACCAATCTGAATAGCGCTAATAGCTCAGTTGAGAAAACAATTAAAGCAAGTAGCAAGCCTGCAAGCAAAGCTACTAAGAAAAAGTAGCCCTACCCTATCTCTGTTTTTTCCTTTGGTGAAAAGCAGAAAGAAAAAAAGCCCCATGTTCGGGGCTTTTTCTTAATCGGAAAATAGCAAGCGTTCTAATGTGCCTTCTTTTTTACTGGCGGTAAATCAGTGCAGTGACCATGTGCCGCCTCTGCAGCTAAACCAACTGACTCACCTAAGGTTGGATGCGGATGAATGGTTTTACCAATATCAACAGCATCAGCACCCATCTCAATCGCAAGACACACTTCACCGATTAAATCACCAGCATGAGTACCTACAATTCCTCCGCCAATGATGCGTTTGCTGGTAGCATCAAAAATCAACTTAGTGAATCCCTCATCTCGACCATTGGCTATAGCTCTACCACTGGCAGCCCATGGGAATAAACCCTTCTCATAAGCGATTCCCTGAGCCTTACATTGCTCTTCAGTCAAACCAGCCCAAGCTACTTCTGGATCGGTATAAGCAACAGACGGAATTTGCTTAGCATCGAAGTAAGATTTTTCACCAGCAGCAACTTCAGCAGCGACATGACCTTCATGCACAGCTTTATGAGCCAGCATGGGTTGACCAACAATGTCGCCAATCGCAAAGATATTGTTCACATTGGTACGCATTTGATTGTCGACCGGTATAAAACCTCTCTCATCAACAATGACGCCTGCAGCAGATGCATCAATTTTCTTGCCGTTGGGCGTGCGTCCCACCGCTACTAGTACTAAGTCATAAGTTTGGGGCTCTGCGGGAGCATTCTCGCCATCAAAACTGACCTGGATACCATCCGCTTTTACTTCAGCTTTTGACGCACGGGTCTTGAGCATGATCTTTTCAAAACGGCCAGAGTTAAATTTCTCCCAAACCTTTTCTAAATCACGATCGGCTCCGGCCATCAGACCATCCATCATCTCAGCAATATCTATACGGGAGCCTAAGGTGCTGTAGACAGTAGCCATCTCCAGACCAATAATGCCGCCGCCAATCACTAACATGCGCTTTGGAATACTCTTGAGCAATAAGGCACCAGTACTATCCACGATGCGCGGATCTTCCGGCAAAAATGGGAGCTTTACTGGCTGACTTCCAGCTGCAATGATTGCCTTTTGAAAACGCACTACTTCTTTTTGACCAGCTAGATCTTGACCATCGCCTTTAGTGAGCTCAACCTCAACATGATTCGCATCCAAGAAGCGTCCCAACCCACGCACCACAGTTACTTTGCGCGCTTTAGCCATACCAGCCAATCCGCCGGTTAACTTAGCAATGACAGAGTCTTTGTAGCCACGCAATTGATCAATCTCAATTTTGGGGGCGCCATAACTAATGCCATGCTTAGACATCGTTTTTACTTCATCCATCACTGCAGTCGTGTGGAGCAAAGCCTTTGATGGAATGCAGCCCACGTTCAAACAAACACCGCCTAATGTTGCATAACGCTCAATCAAAATCGTGTTCATGCCTAAATCTGCGCTACGGAATGCAGCGCTATATCCACCGGGACCAGCGCCCAATACAAGCACTTCACACTCGTGATCCACTTTGCCGCTGTACTGACCAGCGATAGGAGCAGTGATCACTGGAGCCGATACTGGGACTGGTGCAGGAGTTGGACTGGCTGCGGGTGAAGAAGCCTGAGGAGCGGATGCTGCTCCGACTTCAATCTCAGCAATCGCACTACCCTTGCTCACTTTGTCGCCAGCTTTTACAGAAATACTGAGAATGGTTCCTGCAGCATCCGCTGGAACTTCCATGGTTGCTTTGTCAGATTCAAGAACAAGTAATGGCTGTTCTTTTTCAATCACATCACCCACTTTAATGAGTACTTCAATTACCGGAACATCTGAGTAATCACCAATATCTGGCACGAGAATAATTTGCTTAGCCATATCTTTTCCTTATAGTACCGCGCGACGGAAGTCGGACATGAGCTGAGCGATATAGACGTTGAAGCGCGTTGCTAAAGCACCATCAATGACGCGATGATCAGCACTTAAGGACAACGGGCAAATTAAACGAGGAACAAATTGCTTGCCATCCCACACTGGTTTCATAGCAGCTTTACTTACCCCCAAAATTGCCACTTCGGGTGCATTGACGATAGGCGAGAAATACGTACCGCCAATACCACCTAAAGAAGAGATCGTAAAACTAGCACCCTGCATTTGTTCTGGCTTGAGTTTTCCGTCTCGCGCTAGAGCAGCCAATTCAGAGGTTTCACGCGCGAGCTCAAAGATGCCTTTTTTATCTGCATCACGAATCACTGGCACTACTAAGCCATTTGGAGTATCGGCAGCAAAGGCTATATTGAAGTATTTCTTCAACACCAAATCATCACCGTCAATAGAACTATTAAATTCAGGGAATTTCTTAAGTGCTGCAACAGCAGCTTTCATTAAGAAAGCCAACATCGTGATTTTGAGCCCCTGCTTTTCATTCTCTTTATTTGTGAGAACTCTAAATGCCTCTAAATCGGTGATGTCTGCATCCTCGTGATAAGTCACAGCAGGAATCATGACCCAGTTACGACCTAAGTTCGCAGCAGTCAATTTCTTTATACGATTTAATGGTTGGCGCTCTGTCTCACCAAACTTAGAGAAATCGACCTTAGGCCAAGGAATTAAATTCAGGCCGCCCAAGCTTCCGCCAGATGCACTAGATGGACTTCCAGCTCCGCCGCTCATGGCAGCTTTTACAAAGGCCTGGACATCTTCTTGAGTAATTCTGCCTTTAGGGCCAGATCCCTTAACTTGGTGAACGGTGACGCCAAGTTCACGAGCAAATTTACGCACTGACGGGCTGGCGTGACTTGCAGTGGGATCAATCTCAACTGGGGCTATAGTTATTGGCGGTGGCGCAGGTGCGCGCACAATCGGTGGCTCTACTTTTGGGGCCGCCGCCGCAACAGGCTCAGATTTCGCGGCTACTGGAGCTGAGGCAGTTTGAGTTGGTGCGGGAGCAATAGCGCCACTTTCTTCAAGCACCAGAACCACAGCGCCCTCTGAAATAGAGTCACCCACCTTCACCCTGACCTCTTTCACCACACCTGAATGGGATGAGGGAACGTCCATGGTTGCCTTATCTGATTCAAGAACAACAATCGACTGCTCTTTCTCAACACGATCACCGGCCTTTACCAATACCTCGATGACAGGCACATCTTTGTAATCCCCGATATCCGGGACTTTAATATCAATTAGTTGGCTCATAGTCTGTCTCTTATCAAACCGTCATTGGGTTTGGTTTGGTGATATCGATTTCGTATTTCTTAATCGCTTCAGCTAGCACTTGACGATCAATCTGGCCGGCATCCACCAAAGAACGTAAAGCTGTCAATACAACCCAGCGACGATCTACTTCGAAGAAATCGCGTAACTTTTCACGAGTATCTGAGCGGCCGAATCCATCAGTGCCTAAAACTTCATAACGACGGCCCATGTGCTGAATCGCAGGACGAATCTGCTCCGCAAAAAGACGCACATAGTCAGTGGCAGCAACAATTGGACCAACGGTATCTTTCAAGCACTTCTCAACATGTGACAGAGATGGCACTGCTGTTGGGTTTAATAGATTGCTACGATGAACTGCATTCCAATCACGACCTAACTCGGTAAAGCTTGGGCAACCCCACAAATCCGATGCAATACCCCAATCTTTATGCAAGATTTCAGCAGCCTCAATCACTTCACGGAAAATCGTGCCAGAGCCTAAAAGCTGAACGCGCAGTTTCGCATTAGCATCACCAACTGACTTGAGCTTGTACATGCCCTTAATGATGTCTTGTTCTGCACCCTTTGGCATTGCTGGATGAGCGTAATTCTCATTCATGAGAGTGATGTAGTAGTACACATCTTCTTGTTCAGCCAGCATGCGACGCATACCATCCTGAATCACCACAGCTACCTCAAATGCAAATGAAGGGTCATAGCTGATACAGTTTGGAATAGCAGCGCTCCAAACTTGACTGTGTCCATCTTCATGCTGAAGGCCTTCACCGTTCAGAGTAGTTCTTCCAGCAGTACCGCCAAGCAAGAAACCGCGGCTACGCATATCACCAGCAGCCCAACAGAGATCGCCAATGCGCTGGAAGCCAAACATGGAGTAGAAGATATAGAAAGGCAACATCGGTACGCCATGAGTTGAATATGAAGTTGCAGCGGCAATCCAATCGCACATACCGCCTGCTTCATTAATACCCTCTTGCAAAATCTGACCAGTTTTATCCTCTTTATAGAACATCAATTGATCATGATCTTCTGGGGTGTAGAGCTGACCTAACTGATTCCAAATACCGAGCTGGCGGAACATGCCTTCCATACCAAAAGTACGCGACTCGTCTGGAACAATCGGAACCACCCTCTTGCCTAAAACCTTGTCACGCACAATCGTATTGAGAATGCGAACAAAAGCCATGGTTGTGGAAATCTCACGACCTTCAGTAGTAGCTTCCAGCAAGGGCGCAAATACCTCAAGCGCAGGAACCGGCAAACTCTCAGCCTTCATGCGACGCTGCGGCAAGTAACCACCCAACTCTTGACGACGCGCCTTCATATATTCAAGTTCAGGGCTACCATCGGCGAACTTCACCAAAGGCATTTCATCCAATTGATCATCTTTTACGGGGATCTCAAAACGATCACGGAAACGACGCACGTCATCTGCATTCATCTTCTTGGCTTGGTGGGCAATATTCATAGCCTCACCTGATCCACCCATACCGTAACCCTTAATGGTGTGCGCCAAGATAACGGTTGGTTGATCTTTATGATTTACAGCTGAATGAAACGCTGCAAATACTTTATGGGGATCATGACCACCGCGATTGAGCTGCCAAATTTCTTCATCACTCCAATCGCTAACTAAAGACTTTAATTCAGGTGTGTTGAATACGATCTCACGCACATAAGCACCATTCTTAGCCTTCATGGTTTGGTACTCACCATCCACGATTTCACCAAGACGCTGCATCAAGATGCCTTTTTTATCTCGAGCAAATAAAGCATCCCAATGGCCACCCCAAACTACTTTAATGACATTCCAACCAGCACCACGGAATTCGCTTTCAAGCTCTTGAATAATCTTGCCGTTACCACGCACAGGACCATCAAGACGTTGCAAGTTGCAATTCACAACAAAAATCAGGTTGTCTAATTTTTCACGGCCGGCCATACCAATTGCGCCGAGTGATTCTGGCTCATCAGTTTCACCGTCACCAAGAAAGGCCCAAACTTTACGCCCCTCTGCCTTAATAAATCCGCGGTCCTGCATATAGCGCATAAAGCGCGCTTGATAAATAGCCATGATGGGACCAAGTCCCATAGACACTGTTGGGAACTGCCAGAAATCTGGCATTAACCAAGGATGAGGATAACTAGAGACACCCTTACCACCAACTTCTTGACGGAAATTATTGAGTTGTTCATCGGATAATCGGCCGAGCATGTAAGCCCGTGCATAAACACCCGGCGCTGAATGTCCTTGAACAAAAATTAGGTCGCCGCCATGCTCTGGGGATGGTGCGCGCCAAAAATGGTTAAAGCCAACGTCGTATAAGGTGGCTGCAGACTGGAAGGATGAAATATGTCCACCAACATTGGTGTCTTTGTTTGCGCGAAGAACCATGGCCATCGCATTCCAGCGAGTGTATGAACGAATCCGATGTTCGACATTTTGATCGCCAGGTAAGCGTGCTTGTTGCTCAACTGGAATCGTATTGATATAGGGAGTTTCAGCATGAAATGCTTGATTAACTCCATTAACCCGAGCATGAGAGATTTGCTGATCTATGAGATAAGCCGCGCGTTCAGGGCCCTCATTGCGAATCACGCCATCTAAGGCCTGCAACCATTCTTGAGTTTCACCTGGATCCGCATCTTGCTTTCCTGCGCTACCCAAAATTTGATCTGGAACTGCTGCCATAAACTGCCTCCATTAGTCACATCGGTCTGATTTATTCACTCTATAGGCAACATTCTAGGAAGGTCCATGGGTGTAAACAAGCAATTTTCCACATAATGATAATATTTATCACTATGTGATATTTTGTTGCATCGCAATCGAAAAATACAAAAAATGAAATCCAGAGTGAGAAAGGACTCTAGTAAGGCAAAATAGCCCAATTACATGAAAAAAATCGCATTTTCAATATGGCAACTCAAGCCTGTGAGGTGGATCCGCCGAATACGGGGATTTAAGCTTGTTTACACACCATTAATCGCGATTGTTTTGTTTACCGTGGTGATGGGCGTCATCATGGGCACACTTCAGCTTCAAGAAAAAAGTCAGCAAGAAGCGGCTCTATTTAGAGAACTCTCTTTTGCAAAGCAGCGTATTCAATTGCGCTTTGCAAACAATGCGGATGTATTGCAATCTATTGGGCGGGATTATGTTAGCGCTGGTGATTCTGTAAAGTTAAAAGATAACGTAATCATTCAGGCAGAAAATATTCTGCAAAGCAATCATGAAATTGCGAAGATCGTTTGGTTTGATGAAACATATCAGGGCCAATGGAAGGTTCCGCCGCATAATTTAAAAACAGATTGGTTTAATAAAATAAATAATGCAAGTGTCATCAACAAGGCACTGCAGAGAACACTTGAGCTCAGCGCTGCTACCAATAGACCAGCGTTTAGCAATTTCATCTCGCTCGAAGTCCCAAGTGACGAGGTGATCTCCAAAGAAATTCGCAATGTATTTTGGCAAACCGTGCCTCAAATTTCTGGCAATGAAATTAAAGGAATGGTTGCTGCCCTTTACACAACCCAGGGCATACTGGAAATGATTCCAGGGGAACTTAAAGCGCAATACCGATTCACATTAATTACAGATGATGATCAGGTCCTAGCAATCTCATCTGATAAAAATACCCCGAAGCGGGCATTTAGCAACCAAACTAGTCTGGATATTGGCGTTCTCAGCCCCAATCTCAGCCTCAGAATCGACACCTACCCACCAGAAACCAATTTAACTTTCAGGATGTTGATTGGCGTTGTTCTGGGTTTAAGTGCATTCGTCATTTGGAGTTTGTGGTCTGTTTTGAAACAAATGCAAGTTCGGCAAGAGGTAGAGGCAAATCTTCGGGCTGAGACTAATTTTCGTAGCGCGATGGAGAACTCCACGCCAGTTGGTATTCGTGCACATGATATGAATCGGGCGATAACCTATGTCAACCCCGCATTTTGCGAGATGACTGGTTGGTCAGCAGAAGAGCTAATAGGGCTGAGCCCCCCTTTTGCCTTCTGGCCCGAGGAGCAAAAAGAAGAGCTCACGGAAAAAATGAATCAGGCTCTCAAAATGACGCTCAATCAAGATAAAAAGATTGGTGTTGAGGGCTCAATTCTTCATCGGAATGGCTCAGTCATCCAGACTCGCACCTTTATTGCTCCACTAATTGATGAAAAAGGAAAGCAAACTGGCTGGATCACTTCATTAATTGATATTTCTGAGCCAAAGAAAATTCGTGAGGAATTGGCTGCTTCGCAGGAGCGATTCATTACCGTTTTGGAAGGTTTGGATGCTTCTGTTTCGGTAGTCTCCAATGAAACGGGTGAATTACTGTTTGCAAATCGCTTCTATCGGGAACGTTTTGGAAGCTGCGCTAAAGGCCATTGCGATTTAGCCGGAGGTGAGATCAAACAAAAAATATTTCAAGCTTCAATTGAATCTAGTTCAGCCTCCTCACTCCATCAAGAAACAGAGTCAGAAGAAATTCAATTACTGGATCCAGCAACAGGAACTTCAAAGTGGTATGAAGTACGTAGACGTTTTTTACCGTGGGTTGATGGACAGTTAGCTCAACTATTGATTGCAACAGATATTACGATTCGTATTGAAGCGGAAGATTTAGCCCGTCAACAAGAAGAGCGTATGCAATTCTCTAGCCGCTTAACAACTATGGGTGAAATGGCGTCATCACTTGCTCATGAGTTAAATCAACCGCTCGCCGCAATCTCCAACTACTGCATGGGTGTAGCTAAACGATTGCAAGGGCAACTTGAACCCGGCTTGCAAAAAGATATTCTTCCTGCGCTAGAAAAAGCCTCCGACCAAGCGCATAGGGCAGGAACCATCATTCAGCGCATTAAAGGTTTTGTGAAGCGTAGTGAACCACAACGAAAATCTTCTGACATCAGTGAAATTATTAATGATGCGGTTGGCTTAGTTGAGATCGAAGCACATCGACACCGCCTAAATATAGCTACGGAAATTGCTGAAAATATCCCACCAGTTGATGTGGATCCCGTGTTAATTTTGCAGGTCTTAGTAAACCTTCTTAAGAATTCCTTGGATAGTATGCGAGAGGTTTACCCTCTCTCATCTCGCTGGTCTGCCCCTCCAGTCAAAATTTCAGCCGATCTAGAAACCAGCACTTTTCCCGCAATGCTCCGGATCCAAGTGACTGATACTGGCGCTGGAATCGCTGATTCCGTTATCGAACGGATGTTTGAGCCCTTTTTTAGCACTAAAAACGATGGAATGGGCATGGGTCTCAATATTTGCCGGTCTGTGATCGAGTCCCACCAGGGTCGACTTTGGGCAAAAAATCAGATGGATGCAGAACAAACAAAGCTATCTGGCTGCACCTTTACAATATTATTACCCCTAGAGTCTCCGGGCTCAATGGTAAGTAGTTAATTTATGTATTTTTAGATTTATCTGTGAGAACTAATATGAATATCAGTGCAGCTGCCAAACCCAACCAAGCTGAAGTGGTTTATGTTGTAGATGACGATGAGGCAGTTCGTGACTCCCTCACCTGGCTACTAGAAAGCAATGGGTATGTTGTACGCTGCCATGCAAGCGCTGAGCGATTCTTGCAGTCGCTTCAAAGCACTGATAGATCTACGATCTCTTGCGCCATTTTAGATGTTCGAATGTCAGGCATGTCAGGCCTTGAATTACAAGAACGTTTGATAAGCGAAAATCTACCAATGCCAGTTGCATTTATCACTGGTCATGGCGATGTCTCAATGGCAGTTTCAACAATGAAACGTGGTGCAGTTGATTTTATTGAAAAGCCTTTTAAAGAAAACGATCTCTGCGGTTTGGTAGATCGTATGCTTGCAAAAGCACGCGTTGATTATTCTCAGGCAAGCCAACGCAAAATCACTCAGAGCCTCTTAAGTAAACTTACTGGGCGTGAGCGCCAAGTTCTCGAACGTATTGTGGCTGGCCGCTTGAACAAACAGATTGCAGATGATCTTAGTATTTCCATCAAAACTGTTGAGGCACACCGTGCCAATATTATGGAAAAGCTCAATGTGAATACCGTTGCAGACTTACTCCGCTTAGCGCTATCAGACCCACAACCTAACTAACTTCTTATGCCTGCACAGCTACTCGACGGCGTTGCCTTATCCAAAAAACTTCGCACTGAAATTGCTGCACGTGGCGCAATCGTCACCGCCAAAGGCGTTAGACCAGGCCTAGCAGTCATTGTTGTTGGAGAGAACCCAGCAAGCCAGGTTTATGTCCGCAATAAAGTAAAGGCTTGTGAAGATGTCGGCTTTCATTCTGTACTTGAGCGATATTCAGCTGATTTGGGTGAGGAAGAATTACTAGCTCGTATTGCCACTCTCAACGCTGACCCTTCCATTCATGGAATCTTGGTTCAACTTCCCCTGCCAGAACACATTGCAGCGGAACGTGTTCTTGAAGCTATTGCCCCAGAAAAAGATGTGGATGGTTTTCACGTAGCGAATGCTGGCGCCTTAATGGTGGGCCAACCTGAATTCAAACCATGTACGCCGTATGGCTGTATGAAGATTCTTGAAAGCATTGAATACCCAATCCGCGGAGCACGTGCAGTGATCGTGGGCGCCTCCAATATCGTTGGCAAGCCGATGGCAATGCTCTTGCTCCAAGCGGGAGCTACAGTCACGATTTGCAATAGCAAAACGCGTGACCTGGCGCATCACACTAAAGATGCTGACATCTTGGTAGTTGCTACCGGCAAACCCAAAATGATTACTGGCGATATGGTAAAAAATGGCGCTGTTGTAATCGATGTAGGTATCAATCGCATGCCTGATGGCAAGCTTTGTGGTGATGTCGATTTTGATGCAGCCCAGTACGTTGCTGGCTGGATCACGCCTGTACCTGGTGGCGTCGGCCCCATGACGATCACCATGCTCCTCATGAACACCTTAGAAGCGGCAGAAAAGGCAGCAAAACACTAAGGAATTGATTGAGACTTTTGGCAAAATTGCTCTCAGTCCATTAAGCTAGAGGGATGACTACATCTACCCCTCTACAAGCTTCTACTGTGCTACAACAGAATCCACTTATTTCATTCGGTCGCGGTATTTGCGACTACTCTCAGGTCAAGTCTTCTGACATTCAACCTGCAATAGATTTTCTACTGGCACAGGCGGAAAAAGCAGTAGCTCTAGCAATCGACCCAAAGACTCCAGCAAGTTGGAACGAACTTCTTGAGCCCCTCGAAGATGCTACCGAATCCCTCAGCAGATCTTGGGGGGTAATTTCGCACCTCAATAGTGTTGCAGACACCCCAGAACTGAGAGCAGCTTATGGTGAGATGATCCCCAAGGTGACTGCGTTCTTCTCCAGCCTAGGCCAAAACCTAGCGCTTTACCAAAGATTCAAAGAGCTTAGTCAAAGTGCTGACTATGCCAATTTGAGTGCTTCACAGAAAAAAGTGATTGAAAATTCTTTAAGGGATTTTCGTCTTGGTGGCGCTGAACTGAGTGATGCTGATAAGCCTCGCTTTTCTCAAATTCAGGATGAGCAAGCATTGTTAGGAAAAGCATTTTCCGACCATGTTTTAGATGCGACTGATAGCTTTGTCCATGTCATTACCGACAAATCTGAGTTAGCTGGATTGCCTGAAGATGCTATTGCTGCAGCAGCAGATACTGCCCAGCAAAAGGGTCTGCAAGGTTGGGCTTTTACCCTCCACTTCCCCTCTTACTACCCATTCATGCAGTATTCAGAGAATCGCGCACTCCGCCGCTTGATGTATGAAGCTTACGTCACGCGAGCATCGGAATTAGCACCCCAATTTTCAAAGGGGAAGCTAGATTGGGATAACACTGCAAATATGTTGGAGCAACTCAAATTGCGTGATGAAGAAGCACGCATGCTGGGATTTGAAAACTATGCAGCCCTGAGTTTAGCCCCCAAAATGGCTAGTAGTGTCAGTGAGGTAGATACTTTCCTAACTACCTTTGCACATAAAGCAAAACCATTTGCACAGAAAGATTGGCAAGAGCTTTCAGAGTTTGCAAAAACTGAATTGACTATTGATGGATTAGAGCCATGGGATATTGCTTTTGCCTCTGAAAGACTTAAACAAGAGCGCTACTCATTCTCTGAGAATGAGCTGAAGCAATACTTCCCGCTGCCCAAAGTGCTAGATGGACTCTTTCAAGTAATCCAGACTTTGTTTGGCGTGAATATTGAGAGCGCCAATCTACCAACATGGCATTCGGATGTTCAGTCCTTCTCGGTTAAGAATGCTGAAGACAAGGTTGTAGCCTACTTCTACCTTGACCCATATGCTCGCCCTGGTAAACGTGGTGGCGCTTGGATGGATGATGCGCGTGGTCGCAGAGAATTACCCAATGGTGAGATTCAAGTGCCAGTAGCGTATTTGGTTTGCAACTTTGCGCCGCCAGTAAAAGTTGATGGCGTACTGCGTCAACCCACTATTACTCATGATGATGTCATCACCCTATTCCATGAAAGTGGTCATGGCATGCACCACCTCTTAACTCAGGTAAGTGCCCTAGGCGTATCTGGCATTAATGGTGTTGAATGGGATGCAGTGGAGTTGCCAAGCCAGTTTATGGAAAATTTCTGCTGGGAATGGGAAGTCTTAGAGAAGATGACCGCACATGCAGAGACTGGAAAACCGCTCCCCAGAGAACTCTATGACAAGATTCTAGCGGCCAAGAATTTCCAAAATGGTTATATGACATTGCGTCAGGTGGTGATGTCTCTAACCGACTGGCGTCTGCACGCTAATTTTGATGTTGAAAATGCAAAAGGGCAGGCGGTGTTGGATCTATCTAAGAGCATTGCGGATCAATTCAATGTTATTCCTCAGCCTGCTATCTCTCGATGGATTAATACCTTTAGCCATATTTTTGCAGGCGGTTACGCCGCAGGCTATTACAGCTATAAATGGGCTGAAGTACTCTCTGCGGATGTGTACTCTGCTTTTGAAGAAGCAGCAAAACTCACCGGTAGTGTGCTAGATGAAAAAACTGGCACTCGTTATCGCCAAGAGATCTTAGAGGTAGGTGGCAGTCGTCCGGCAGCTGAGTCATTCAAGGCATTTAGAGGCAGAGAGCCAAGTATTGATGCCCTACTTCGTCACGGGGGCCTGGTCACCCAGTGAAGCTAAAAGTTCTAGGCTGAAATCTTTGCAATGACGGGGGCGTGATCCGAAGGCTGCTCCCAAGTACGGGGCTCTTTATCGATAATGCTTTCTGTGCATTTATCTTTAAGGGCCTCGCTTAATAGAATGTGATCAATCCGCATTCCTGCATTTCTTCTAAAACCCATCATGCGGTAATCCCACCAGCTAAAGGATTTAGGCGCCTGTTCAAACATCCGATAAGAATCAGTAAGCCCTAGATTGAGTAGCTGCTGAAACGCCTCTCTTTCTGGTGGAGAAACGAGATTTTGACCAATCCACTTAGAGGGATCATGTACATCATCATCTGTAGGCGCGATGTTGAAATCCCCTAAGAGTGCTAAGCGACTGTTTTGGGCCAACTCTTCACTTAACCAATTTTCTAAGGCTTTGAGCCAAGCTAATTTGTAGACAAACTTATCGCTATCGGGTGATTGACCATTAGGGAAATAAGCTGATACCAAGCGAATAGGCTGCATTCCTTTAAAGCAAACTGTAGCCGCCAAAATACGCTGCTGTTCATCCGTGTTGCCAGGGATATTTCGGATTGGCTTTAAAAATGTCGTTTCATGATTGCTTGCAATCGAGGCTAATGCGGCTTTACGAACGATGATGGCAACGCCGTTGTAAGTCTTTTGACCAGCAGCAATACTGAGGTAACCCGCCTCTTCAAGCCCTTGATGTGGATACTTATCATCAGTGAGCTTAAGCTCCTGAAGGCACAGCGCATCAATCGGCTTTTTTGCCTTCTCTTGATCCTGCAGCCATTTCAATACATGAGGTAAACGCACCTTCAATGAGTTGACATTCCACGCGGCAATCCTCACAGGCTCAGCCATCAATACCAAGCTCCTGTAATTTACGCGTGATCGTATTGCGGCCAATTCCAAGGCGCTGGGCAGCTTCGACGCGTCTTCCGCGAGTTACTTCAAGAGCTGCCTGCAATACTGCTTTTTCAAACTTGGAACACAGGACGTCGTATACCTCTGAGTCTCCATCCTGTAGCATTTTGACTGCCAAACGGCCTAAGCCGCCCTCCCAATCCGCTGAGCCAACTCTGCTCGCCACTTGCGCTGCAGGGTTAGATTCACCTTGCAATATGACTGGCTGTTCACCCGCCTCTGCCAAAATATCAGCAGGTAGATCGCTTACTCCAATAACATTAGACGGCGTCATTACTGTGAGCCAATGACAAAGATTTTCTAGTTGGCGCACGTTACCAGGAAATGGCATAACGCTAATTTCTTTTAAGACGTCATCTGACAGCTTTTTAACTTCAACACCGAGAGACTTGGCACAGGACAACATAAAATGCCTTGCCAGAACTGGAATATCTTCCGCGCGCTCACGTAAGGCTGGCATCCTTAAACGAATCACATTGAGGCGATGCAATAAATCTTCACGGAAAGCGCCAGCAGCAACCCTAGCCTCAAGATTTTGATGGGTTGATGCAATGATTCTCACATTGGCTTTGATGGGATCTTGTCCACCAACACGATAGAAATGACCATCGGTTAATGCGCGTAATAAGCGAGTTTGTAGATCAAAAGGAATATCGCCAATCTCATCCAAAAATAAAGTGCCACCGTCGGCCTGCTCAAAACGACCACGACGCAAGGTCAAGGCTCCTGGAAATGCGCCACGCTCATGACCGAATAATTCAGACTCCAATAAATCCTTTGGTACTGCGGCCGTACTAAAGGCAATTAATGGGCCTTTAGCGCGAGGGCTATGCTTATGCAGAGCTTGCGCAACCAATTCTTTACCAGTACCGGATTCACCAGTAATTAAAACGGTGGAGTGCGACTGGGCCAAGCGACCAATGGCTCTGAAGACTTCTTGCATTGCAGGAGCTTGACCAATAATTTCAGTTGAGTCTTGTCTCCAGCCATTCATCTCTTTATTGCCTGATTGATTGCGCTCGCTTTGCTCCATCGCACGACGAATCAACTCTACAGCCTTATCAATATCAAATGGTTTGGTGAGGTACTCAAATGCACCGCCCTGAAAAGACGAGACAGCCGAATCTAAATCCGAGTATGCAGTCATGATAATGACCGGTAGCATCGGGTGGCTTTCTTTTACATTTTGCAAAAGATCTAATCCGTTGCCACGCGGCATCCGAATATCAGAAATGAGTACTTGCGGAGCATCCTTCTCCAATGCATCGAGAACATCATTGGGATTAGAAAAGCTCTTATGAGGAATATTCTCGCGAGTCAGGGCCTTCTCTAGCACCCAACGAATAGATTGGTCATCATCCACGATCCAAACGGGTTTCATAATGCTTTCTCCTGCCTACGGTAAGGAATTTGAATATGGAAGTCGGTCCGTCCAGGACGACTGTCACAGGCTATGAAGCCTTGGTGCTGCTGAACAAAAGTTTGCGCGAGAGTGAGGCCAAGACCGCTACCACCATCTCTGCCAGAAACTAATGGAAAGAAAATACGCTCACGGATATCCTCTGGAATACCTGGGCCGTTATCAATCACGTGCAAGTCCATGGCCATTTTGTAACGTTGCTTAGAGATGGTGACCGAACGAGCAACCCTTGTCTTCAATTCAATTTGAGCAACACCTTGGGCAATTTCTTCTGAAAGTGCTTGTGCAGCGTTATGAGCAATATTGAGAACAGCCTGAATGAGCTGCTCGCGATCACCCAGAACTTCAGGAAGACTGGTGTCGTAATTACGGATAATGCGCAGACCCTTCGGAAATTCAGCCAAAACAAGACTGCGTACACGCTCTAAAGCTTCATGAACATTAAATGATTCCATGGCGTGCGCCTTACGATGAGGCGCAAGCAATCTATCGACCAAGTTTTGAAGTCGATCCGATTCTTTAATGATGACTTGGGTATATTCACGTAAGCCCTTCTCTGGAAGCTCAAATTCCAGCAATTGCGCAGCGCCTCGGATACCACCCAAAGGATTCTTAATTTCATGCGCTAAGTTACGCATCAACTGTTTATTTGCTTCTACCTGCTGCGTGACACGCTCATCACGCTCACTACGTAACTGTTGATCAATTGGAAACCACTCCATCATGATCAGAGTTGGATCTTCAAGACAAGCTACAACTACGTGGGCAGGAATCGACTCCTGATGAATACTGCCTGGTAAGGAATGCAAGACCATCTCTTGACGCTGAGCAGATACGTGTCCAGCCTTGACCTCCTCGATCATGCGCTTAATAGACTGGTTATCACCAAACAAGTTATGCACAGACTGACCCTCAAGGGATTTACGCGAAAGGTCCAGCGCAGACTCTGCGGCCGGATTTACGTAAACCAATTGTTGGTTCTCTGCCTCAAATACCACGATGGCATTGGGCATCTGATCAAGCAATGTCGGAAAAAAAGGAGCAGCCGAAGCTGCCCCTTTGAACGAATTGCGCAATAGACCTGCGCTCAACATTTCTCCTTCGCTTACAGGGAGTAGTACATATCGAATTCGATTGGATGAGTCGTCATACGGAAACGTGTGACATCTTCCATCTTCAAAGCGATATATGCGTCAATCATAGAGTCTGTAAAGACACCGCCACGAGTCAAGAACTCACGGTCTTTGTTCAAAGCTTCTAATGCCTCTTCCAAGCTTGCACAAACGGTTGGGATCTTTGCATCTTCTTCTGGTGGCAAGTCATACAAGTTCTTGTCAGCTGCTTCGCCTGGATGAATCTTGTTCTGGACACCATCCAAACCTGCCATCATCAATGCTGAGAAGCAGAGGTATGGATTGGCCAATGGATCAGGGAAACGAGTCTCAATACGACGACCCTTAGGGCTAGAAACGTGTGGAATACGAATAGAAGCAGAACGGTTACGTGCAGAGTAAGCCAACTTCACTGGCGCCTCAAAACCTGGAACCAAACGCTTGTATGAGTTTGTACCTGGATTGGTAATCGCATTCAATGCCTTAGCGTGCTTGATGATGCCGCCGATATAGAACAATGCGAACTCTGACAAGCCTGCATAGCCGTTACCAGCAAACAAGTTCTCACCGTTCTTCCAAATAGATTGGTGAACGTGCATACCAGAGCCATTGTCGCCAACGATAGGCTTAGGCATGAAAGTTGCAGTTTTGCCATAAGCATGTGCAACGTTTTGAACAACATACTTCTGCCAGATAGTCCAGTCAGCGCGCTGTACCAATGTGCTGAACTTCGTACCCAATTCGTTTTGGCCTTGACCAGCAACTTCATGGTGGTGCACTTCAACAGGAATACCTAAAGATTCAAGGATCAAACACATTTCAGAACGCATGTCTTGGAATGTATCTACTGGAGCAACTGGGAAGTAACCGCCTTTTTTACCTGGACGGTGACCAGTATTACCACCTTCGATTTCAGCAGCTGAAGACCATGGAGCCTCTTCAGAATCCACCTTAACGAAACAACCCTGCATGTCAGCACCCCAACGGACGCCGTCAAAAATAAAGAATTCTGGCTCTGGACCAAAGTAAGCTGTATCGCCTAGACCAGTGCTCTTCAAATAGGACTCAGCGCGCTTAGCGATAGAACGTGGGTCGCGGTCATAACCTTTGCCATCTGAAGGCTCGATCACATCACATGTGATTACTAATGTTGGCTCTTCATAGAATGGGTCGATATAGCAAGATGTTGGATCTGGCATCAACAACATGTCAGAAGCTTCAATACCCTTCCAACCAGCAATAGATGAACCGTCAAATGCATGACCGCTCTCAAATTTGTCTTCGTCAAATGCTGAAATAGGTACGGTTGTGTGTTGCTCTTTACCCTTTGTATCTACAAAGCGGAAATCAACGAAAGTACATTCTTTCTCTTTAACTAACTTCATCACATCAGCGACGGTCTTCGTCATGCAAATCTCCTCTATTAACTAAATTCGGAATACAAACTTAAGGTGTACACCCTTGTTCATTCCAGGCATCAAACATGCCCTTGGGATGTATCTAATTTACTGAAGCAAACAAATGGGAATGATCATTATTGCACTAATTAAGTGCTGAAATACCCCCAAAATCCTGAAAAAATAGTATATTTGCACCAAAGTAGTGCTTAATCCGCTTTAGAAATATCATGGATTGCATAACCCAAAGCTTCGGTACCGGCTCGCAAAGCAATCCAAGCGTTTTCTAGCAGATTTGCATTACCTTTGATCCCCAATTCGATATGGCGCTCAGAGTAAACACCACCCTTAGATGGGTCACCAACCGATGGGAGGCTAAAGACCTTTACACCAGGAAAAGAGGCTTCAATACGCTCCATTAATGGCGTAAGGGTTGACTCTACGCCCTTGGGAACGATGAAGCTCTGCTCAGCCCAGTTCTCACGATGAAAGAGACTTTGATAATAAGTATCAAGACACCAAGCCATCATAGGGGCAGCCATCACCGGGAAGCCAGGGACAAAGTAGTGCTCTCGAATAGAAAAACCTGGGATCTGGTTATAGGGATTCGGAATAATGTCACTGCCAAGCGGGAATTCCCCCATCTTGAAGCGATGTTGATTCTCCGGCGTGTTGAGATCCGCCTTCAAGGGATCACCCTCTGCCATAGCCTGAATACGCCCAGCAATCAACTCTTGCGCAGTCGGATGCAACTCGGTTTTAGTAGCCAATGCCAAAGCTGCACACTGCCTAGTATGGTCATCGGGAGTAGCACCAATACCACCAGTACTAAAAACTACATCGCCACTGGCAAAACTATCCTTAAGAGTGGCTGTAATTTGCTCAGGATCATCCGCTACATATTTAGCCCAGGACAAACTCAAGCCCCGCTCAGATAAGAGCTCGATCAACTTGCTCATATGTTTATCTTGACGGCGCCCAGACAAAATTTCATCACCAATGACGATTAAACCGAAGCGACGTGACTTAGGCTCTGACAGATTCATGTCAACTGTATTTAATGCATCAGCCATGGTACGGGAGCTCCATATCAATTACACGCGCTTCTATATTTAAAGATTGATCTAGTTCTTTACTGCGTAATTCCTTTAGCGCATCTAGCAAATAGTGTGTAAACCACAGCGCAGCAAACACGAAGATTAATGAGTAAATCCAAAGTGCAACAAAACTCACAATAGGAAACAAGACGAGAGCTAATGCAGAGGTTGCCCAAAAGAAAGTAGGGACAGCTCCGAGCATCCCTGACACAATGCCCATGGTTAACAGCGGCCACCGATGTTGGTGCAAAAGCGCATCGCGCTCTTCAGAAGTGGCATGTTGAGCCAACACATCGTAAGACATTAGTCGCATCGTCAACCAACCCCATAACAAAGGCGGCAAGACTGCGACGAGTGGCGGAATCCACCACACTGGTAAAGTCAACATCACCAAGGCTAGGCAGATCAAAGCAGACCATAGGGTGTATAAAAAGCTCCCAAATAAACCGCCACCTTTCTTTCGCTCAAGATCTTTGTAGGCATGCTGACGTGTGACTACCTTGACGATTGTTGGTACGGTAGTAAAAGCGATAAATACCAATAAGCTGATTGAGATTAATGGAATGAGCATCATGACAAAAAAGAGTGGCGCAATCCATGCGCGTGCATTTTCAAATCCAGCCCAAATCAGTCCATCCTGAATCCAACTAGTAAAGACAGATGTTGTTAAAAAAATGCTCAGCATCTCCAGGGCTGGAGTCCAAGTCAGCCAAATTAAGCAACCCCATAACACCGAGACAATCAAAAATGGTCGTAGACTTAACCACAGCATTCTGGGATGCATGGTGCCAACCATTGCCAAGCCAAAAGATTTGAATAATTGCTGGATACTATCCATATATCCTTATTGTTGGTCGAGTTAAAAACTTCATTTGGCCTTAGGCAATAACTCTACAAGGGCATGCTTCAAGGTTTGCCATTGTTGAATAAATATATTATGAGAAACAGCTAAGTCCCTCACTCCAGTTGGGTAAACTGCTTTCGGGAAAATAGCAGTATTAAATAACATATCCCACCAAGGAAACAGTACACCAAAATTGCAGCCACCTAATACGCCAGGCTTACCTTTTGCTTCGTGACCATAGCCTACCGCATGATGCATACGGTGATACATTGGTGAGACTAATACATATTTAAACAGTCCCAAGTTAACGTTGATATTGGCATGTTGCCAGCTCTGTATTAGCTGACTAAAAACAACTAGCAAAATAAATTGGCTTGGCGAAACGCCAAACAATAAAGCGAAGAAAGCAAAAACTACAGCATGCATGATGTCATCAAGAATATGATTTCGATCGTCCGACCAAGCAGTCATTACGGTTTGACTGTGATGTAGTGCATGGAGTTGCCACCACCAATGAATCGTATGTGAAGCACGGTGATATAAATACTCAACAAAATCTAGCAAGATAAAGTAAATAAAAAAACTGACTAATGGGATAGCCGTAATTGGGGGCCACCAAGATTCAACATTCATTCTTGCAAAACGAAAGTCATGAAGAATTGAATCAATCTCAAAAAAGAATCCGGAGAGAGCAATAAATATTAGACCGTGAAAAATACCCAGGCGATGAAAAAGCGTATAGAACACATCTGCTTTGCTTGACTGTGCAAAATGCTCTTGGGTTTCCGCAGGCGCTAACTTTTCCCAAGTGCGCAGCACAATCACAATGAGAAATATTTGCACACATCCAAACAGAAACCAATCAATACCGTCAAAAACATCTTCCGCCATCGACATGAGGTCAAGCTGATACAAAATTGGGCCAGCAACATTAGCAAACAAGAATTCTTGAAGGCTAGCGTAAGCTGAGGCAATTGTGGCTATGAAAGGATTGGAATCCATACCTCTAATTGTGACTTATTTATCATGTTTTGGCAGAGTAGCAAAGCAGAAGCCGCGACCCTTCAAATTGATAATCAATTGTTCTAAAACTGCTGGCGCCCAAGGGTCCTTGCGCGACCAAATGCCCAAATGGGCCATTGTGATATCGCCGTCCTGAAGCTGGCTACTTGCTTTGTCCAACAGCATCTTGTTTGGATGGGTTTGCGAGCTCAACTCATCCCCCAGAAATCCTGCAGGACTCCAGCCGATATGCTGATAGCCACACTGAGTGCCCATCCTAATAGAACGCGGTGAGGTTTTTCCACCAGGCGCTCGCCAGATTTTCTGAATACCGGCACCAGTTAACTCCCTGAAGCGATCATCGACTCGCCTAATTTCTCGGCAATAGCTTGCTTCGTTGTATAGGTTCATTACCCCCGCCTTGGAACCAAACTGTGGTCTAGCAAAAATCTCTCCACTGGGGCCATCTTTGACATAGTACACATGGTCATAGGTATGGCTGCCAAAGTGATGGCCCTCACGAAGAAGATCTTGCCAATAGGATTTCCATGATTCATCTAGAGAAAAATCACCGCGACTGGTTTTTTCATTTGCCAGAAAAAAAGTAGCTTTAACATTTTGACGGCTCAATATGTCGGCAACATTCGTCGCAACTGACATATTCCCAGTATCAAAAGTAAGGTAAATCGTTTTTTTGCAGTGATTGTCTTGAGAATATGCAAGTGAAGTACATGTCGCTAAAAAGATTAGCGACGTTAGACGAGCAAGAGCGGAAATCCAACCCATTGAATTGGGTTATTCCCAACCTGCGCGTGGAGTGAAGAAAACACCATGCGGAGATTTTCCAACTGGGATTACAGTGATTAGCTTCATTGAGGGAATATCAATTACTCCCGCTTTTTTAGAGAAGCGGAATGTAACCCACATTGTTTTGCCATCAGGCGTAATTTCCATATCGTCTGGGCCAGCAGGAAGACCGGTAATATCCCCAGTCTTTTCCAAAGTCTGCATATTGATTAGGCTGATAGTTGAAGCAATACGGTTGCTGACGAACACATGCTTCTTATCGCCTAATGGACGGAAGTTATGAGCACCCTTCCCTGTGAAGATGCGCTTCACTTCTTTACGGTTTTTCCAGTCGATAACTTGGACATTGTCCTCGCCGGTAATACCAACCAATAAATATTGATCGCCAGGCGTCATCCAAACTCCAGCAGGAACTTTACCCGTGGTCATTTTCCAAATGACAGTCTGCGTATCTAAATCGATTGCAGCCAATTCATTGGAATCTTGCAGAGTAATGAAGGCAATCTTGCTATCCGCAGTGAACGCAACGTGACTCGGCGTCTTTCCCAGCTTAATTGATTTGGCCAGCTTAAGGTCCGCTCCTTGAGCGTGATACACATCTACTCTATCTAAGCGATTGCCGTTTGCAACAAACCATTTGTGATTCGGCGAGTAACCAATTTGGTAGGGGTCAATAATATTCGAGATCTTACCGGTCAACTCTCCGCTAATGGGATTCATGAGCACCACGTCATTGCCGGCAGCATTCGCGATCAGGAGCGTCTTTTGGTCCGGAGTCATCATCAGGTGATGAGGCTCTTTTCCAACCGGGACAGTCTTAATTACTTTGCGGCTAGGCATGTCAATCAAGCTGACAGTTGCTTCACCAGAATTCAACACCACTGCCAACTTGGGCTCGGCCTTAGGGTCAACAGTCGTTGCGGTTTGGGCAAAAACGCCATTCTGAATACCAAAGAGGCCGAATATCACCAAGACTGAAATGGTGGCAGATTTGGCTTTATTAATAAATATGTACATAGCCGACATTGTAAGCAATAGATGCTCAGTGTGAGCTAGCTCGATAGCGATCGATTTGACTTAACGCAAGCTAGCTAAGACCTTTTCTAGGCGTTTTAGGGACATTGGTGTTGGAGTCTTTAATTCCTGGGCATAGAGGGCTACCCGTAATTCCTCTAGTTGCCAGCGGAAATCACTCAAAGCCTGATCCCCCGCCATGGCATAGTTAGTAGAACCACGGCTACCTTGAACCAGTTTTTGCCAAGGTCTGGCAACCGACTCCCAGTCTTTTTGACACTGGGCATCCCGACTGGGGTTGGCGCGCAACTTATCAATACGCATTGCAATTGCCTTGAGATATCGAGGGAAATGCACTAGCTGGCTATATGGCGTGTCAGATACAAATTTCGGGAATATTAAACCCTGAACCTGCGCTTGAATGTCTGTGTAAGCAGCAGCTGAAGCAGCCTTGGCTTGAGCCATCTTCTTTTGAAGATCTGCATGAGCCTGCAAAGCCGCTAAAGCATGTTTTGAAATCTCTTGAGCAATTAAGGCCAGTCTAGGCTTACCTGCCTGTAGGCGCTCAGCAAATTGATCCGCATTCACCGGCAATGGATCATTCATGAATGCACGCTCTAAGGCAAGATTGAGAATTTGCTCAATCAAATCATCCACTGAACCTACGTTGATAAATAGTAGGCCAATCTCACGCATTCCAGGCAACTGCTTCTGCAGTGCCTTAAGCGTGTCCTTATTTGACAAAGTAAATAGTCTACGAAGGCCTTGCCAATGATATTTCCTAGCTTCTAGTAAATCGTCAAATACCTCAAGATCACATGACTCAGCACGATCCACTAAGGCTGGGTAACCGAATAAAGTGCGATTACCTTTTTGAATCTCCAGTGTTTCAGGCAGCTCACCAAAGTCCCAAGTTCGATAACCACTCTGCTCTACTTTTTTTACTGCTGCAGTAGTTGTGGCTTGGTTTGTTTTAGCACTTGCATTTGGAGTGCTGACTGACACATCAGAAACCAGCTCCTCTTGAACCGCTTGCTGGGCAATCGCCTGGAATGCAGTTCGAGCCGTTTCACCGTACTCAGCACGCAATCGAGTTAAATTACGCTCCAACTCAAGTTGTCGACCATGTTCGTCCACCAGACGGAAGTTCATCGAAGAGTGCAAAGGCAGCGATTCAGGTCTGAAGTCTGTACGCTTAATTTCTAAACCACGTTCTTTGCGAATATCCGTAATGAGGCTATCTAAAAAGTCACCCACACCAAACTGTTTTTCTGCGAGCATGCGGTCTAAGAAAGACTTTGCATATTCCGGCAGCGGAATACAGTGACGACGTAACTTCTGGGGAAGTGATTTTAGGAGCAGATGGATTTTTTCCTCACACATACCTGGCACTAGCCATTCGCAACGACGACCATCTACCTGATTTAACAGAGTCAATGGAATAACTAGAGTGACTCCATCCTTAGGACTGCCAGGCTCAAAGTGATAAGTTAAGCTCAATTCAGTGCCACCAACAAGCATCTTTTTGGGATAGCGATCTACCGTAATTCCGGCAGCTTCATGGCGCATTAAATCAGCCTTAGCTAAACGCAAGAGAGTATCAGGCGGCTCGTGATTGTCACCCCCCGCTCTAGATGCTTTTTTCAGCCAGGCATTCATACCCTCTCTACTGAGGACATCTTTGGGAATGCGTGAATCATAAAAAGCAAACAGGAGGTCATCATCCACCAAAACATCGGGGCGACGTGAACGATGCTCTAGAGCCTCGATCTCTTTGATTAATCTGCGGTTATGCCAGAAGAATTCAAAACTTCCAGGATATTTCTTTTTAGCATCAGCCTCGGTCTCTCTCATTAATGCTGGAGTATCCATACGTCCGAACATCTCTTCCTGGACTAAGGCCTGCGTAATAAATATTGAACGTGCATCCTCAAGATTATGTGGTTCATAGCGAACTCGACGCCCGTGATAAATGGGGAGTCCATACAATGTGCCACGCTCAAAGGCCATGACCTCACCTTGACGACTATCCCAAAAAGGCTCACTTAGAGATTTGATGAGGCGATGGGCAGCAACCTTCTCAACCCACTGAGGCTCAATTTTGGCAATTGTGCGGGCATACATACGATTGGTTTCTTGGAGCTCACCAGCTAATATCCAAGCACCGGCCTTTTTACCAATGGTTGAACCCGGCCAGATAAAGGGGCGAATACCACGAGCGCCAATGTAACCACCGGTCTTGCTACCGCGCTCTTGAGATTTTTCATCCTCTTCTTTTTTGGCAACGTAACCTAATAAGCCAGTTAATAAAGACAGATGTACTTGTTCATAGGTAGCGGCCGAGGGATTCTCTTTCCAACCCTTTTCACCAAGCATGGTATGCAACTGCCCATGTACATCACGCCATTCTCGTAAACGCCTTGGAGATAAGAATTTACTGCGGCACAGATTTTCTAATTGGCGATTGCTGTGCTTGTGCTTCAGTGCATCTTGATACCAATCCCACAATTTAACAAAGTTTAGGAACTCAGATCGCTCATCAGCAAACTGTAGGTGCGCCTGATCAGC
Source organism: Polynucleobacter sp. AP-Jannik-300A-C4 (assembly GCF_018688335.1). Taxonomy (NCBI): domain Bacteria; kingdom Pseudomonadati; phylum Pseudomonadota; class Betaproteobacteria; order Burkholderiales; family Burkholderiaceae; genus Polynucleobacter; species Polynucleobacter sp. AP-Jannik-300A-C4. The sequence continues at coordinate 1,094,839 of NZ_CP061316.1, forward strand.
AGCAGCGGCCTGATCCATCGGTCGATCACGAGCATCTTGAGTGGCCAAAGCGGAAGCGATGATGGTAACTTCACGCAATGCGTTTTGTTCTTTAGCTGCTAAGAGCATACGACCGATACGTGGATCCAAGGGAAGATCTGCTAACTGCTTGCCTATAGGCGTTAGCTTGAAACTATTGTTAATGTCTTTGTCATCACTCCTAGAACTCTCGTCATAGACGATGGCACCCAACTCATCTAGCAACTGCACACCATCTGCAATAGCTCGACCTAGAGGCTTATCAATAAATGGGAATTCTTGAATACGGGGCAAGCGCAACGAACTCATACGCAGCAACACTGCCGCCAGTGAACTGCGGAGAATTTCTGGATCAGTAAATTTGGGTCGACTTAAATAATCTTGCTCGCTATATAGACGAATACAAATACCGTCAGATACACGACCGCAACGACCTGCCCTTTGATTGGCTGCCGCCTGAGATATTGGCTCAATTTGCAACTGCTCGACTTTATTGCGATAGGAATAGCGCTTCACCCGCGCCAGGCCGCTATCCACTACATAACGAATATTGGGAACTGTTAATGAGGTCTCGGCAACGTTGGTAGTAAGGATGATGCGTCGACCATTGCCGGGATTGAACACACGCTCTTGCTCTGCAACTGACTGGCGCGCAAACAGACTTAATATCTCCGGATGAAAGCGTTGCTGCAGGACATGATCTTTGCGAAGCGCTTCAGCGCAATCCCGAATCTCTCGCTCTCCAGGCAAGAAAACTAAAACATCGCCAGCACCTGAGGCGCCCTCTCGCCACACATTAGCAATCGCCTCCGCCACTGCATCTGGAATCTCCTTAGCCTCTTTGGACTCCCTCTTACCGTCTGGCTTGGCATCCGGCTCTAGGGATTCGTAACGCTGCTCTACAGGGAAAAGTCGTCCACTAACCTCAATCACCGGAGCTGACTTGCCATTCAAGGAGAAATGATCTGAAAAACGCTTGGCATCGATCGTGGCCGAGGTGATGATCAACTTGAGATCTGGGCGCTTCGGTAGTAGCTGGCGAAGGTAGCCTAGTAAAAAGTCGATATTGAGCCTGCGCTCATGAGCCTCATCGATGATGAGAGTGTCATAGGCACGAAGTTGGGGGTCCCTCTGAGTCTCGGCAAGCAAGATTCCATCAGTCATCAACTTGATTGAGGCGCCCTGACTGGTCTTATCGGCAAAACGAACTTGATAGCCAACGTCTTGACCAATTGGGGTGCCAAGCTCTTGGGCTATACGCTTCGCTGTAGCCGTTGCAGCAATACGTCGAGGCTGTGTATGGCCAATGAGACGCCCGCCGTTGATAGTGCCTCTTCCAAGATCTAAACAGATCTTGGGTAATTGGGTTGTTTTGCCTGAACCAGTCTCTCCACAGACAATCACTACCTGGTGAGAGCTCAAGGCATCCTTAATGATTTGGCGTTGGCCTGATACCGGCAGCTCCTCTGGGAAACGAATCTCTATCAGACGGGAGGTGTTGGAAGCAGGCACAGTCGCAGGGCTTGCTTTGGGTTTTTGTTGGTTTATAGGCTCTTGCACCCTATAATTTTCTCACTATGCCAACAAATGCACCAAACCCCGGCTCAAACGCCGAAGAATCAAGCTCCAACTTTCCTTTTGTAGGATGGCTGCGTGATGTTGCGCCCTATATCCATAGCTTCCGCGAGAAGACCTTTGTTATTGCTTTTGCTGGTGAACTTGCCCAAGAAATTGGCCTTGAGAATCTGATTGAAGATATCGCTATGTTGCATGCCATGGGTATGCGCATTGTTTTAGTTCACGGCATTCGCCCTCAAATTGAAGAGCAGCTTATGCTCCGCAATATCAAGAGTCAGTTTGGCAAGAGCACAATGCATAGCTATCGCATCACCGATGCCGCAGCCTTGGAATGCGTCAAAGAAGCTGCTGGTGAATTACGCCTCGATATTGAAGCGGCATTTAGTCGCGGCTTACCTAATACGCCGATGGCAGGATCACGCATTTCAGTGATCTCAGGAAACTTTATTACCGCCATGCCTGTGGGCGTGGTTGAAGGTACTGATTACATTCATACCGGACTGGTTCGTAAAGTGGACTCCACTTCAATCAAGCTATCACTTGATAGCAACAAAATTGTTTTGCTATCACCGCTGGGTTTCTCGCCAACCGGGCAAGCATTTAATCTTGCCTTTGAAGATGTAGCCGCTTCTACTGCTGCTGCACTCAAAGCAGATAAATTAATATTCCTCAGCCCCTACGCTGGTCTTAAAGATGCCGAAGGTGATTACATTACCGAACTCTCGATGCCACAGCTACAAGAATATGTAGCCGAGCATCCTAATCTTGATTTAGGCATGAAGAGCTTGCTCAATATCTCAGGTAGAGCCATTCGTGCTGGTGTGAGTCGTGTGCACTTCTTACCTTGCAATCGTGATGGCGCACTCTTGGAAGAACTCTTTACCCACGATGGTATTGGCATGATGTTGGCTTCATCCGATATTGAGAATTTACGCGAAGCGAATCAAGATGACGTTGGTGGCATATTGCAGCTTACTAGCCCGCTTGAAGAAGAAGGTATTTTGGCTGCCCGCGGACAAGATGTGATTGAGCGCGACATTCAGCGCTTCTCTGTGATTGAGCATGATCGCGTGCTCTTTGGATGTGCCGCCCTCTTCCCCTTCCCCAATGGCGTAGGCGAACTTGCTTGCCTCGCAGTCGATCCTGATGTTCAGGGCTCCGGTGATGGAGAGCGCTTACTAAAGCGCGTTGAGATGCGGGCAAAGCGGGAAGGAATTAAAAAATTGTTTGTTTTAACTACCAGAACAGAGCACTGGTTTTTAAAGCGCGGCTTTAAGCGCGCTTCTGTTGACGATCTTCCAGAAGAAAGAAAGCAAATTTACAACTGGGATCGCAAATCCATGGTTCTAACGAAAGATCTATAAGCTTTTATAGCTTTCCTTGGTATACATTTTTTTATTTAGTACATCGTATTTGAAAGGCATTACAAATGGCACGCATGGTTCAATGCATCAAACTCAACAAAGAAGCTGAAGGTATGGACTTTGCTCCACTGCCAGGCGAGCTAGGCAAAAAGATTTGGAACCAAGTTTCTAAAGAAGCTTGGGCGGCTTGGTTAAAGCAACAAACTATGCTGATTAATGAGAATCGCCTCAATATGGCCGATCCTCGTGCTCGTCAATATTTGCTCAAACAAGTTGAAAAATACTTCTTTGAGGGTGGTGCCGATACAGCTCAGGGCTATGTACCGCCTGCAGATGAGTCTAAATAATTCATTTAGGCTACAAAACTAGGCGGCTTACGCCTGACGCATTGCTCACCAATAAGATATCGGCTTTCTCTTTGGCAAACAGGCCCACAGTAATCACGCCAGCAATTTGATTGATTTGCGCTTCTAGCGCGAGTGGGTTAGTGATCTTTAAGCCAGCAATATCTAAAATCCAACCACCGTTATCTGTCACATAAGGCTGGCTAGGCGTCTGTCCCAAGTCGGCACGAGTTTCCTTTGACATTCTGAGCGAGACTGAACCCCCTAACTTAGCCAACTCCTGACTAACGATAGCTTTGGATAAAGGGATGATCTCGACCGGCAATGCGAAGCTTCCCAAGACTGGGACTTGTTTAGATGAATCGCAGATACAAATGAATTGCTTTGCCATCGAGGCAATAATCTTTTCGCGGGTCAAGGCACCGCCACCGCCCTTAATCATGTACCCAGCAGGATCGATCTCATCTGCGCCGTCAACATAGGCGGGCAACCGATCTACGTCATTCGGATCTAAGACCTTAAAACCGTGCTTTAACAAGCGCTCAGTTGTAGCATTAGAACTCGATACCGTTCCTGCAAAATGCCCCTTATGCGGCGCCAAAGCATCAATAAAACAATTAGCGGTGGAGCCAGTCCCAACACCTATGATCTGGCCGGCAGGCAGCTTTAATACCTCATCCCGCGCCGCTTCACCCACCAATTGCTTTAGTTGATCTTGATTCATGATCTTGCCCGATATCCTTATCTAAACTGGAACAGCCTTATTTATGCATCTATCATATGATATTCAATCTGCTTTACTGTTTAATTAAATAAGAACATTCAAGATCCTCATGACCTCCTCCCTTACCGCGCTGAGCCAACTAAAGCAACTGACTACAGTCGTAGCCGATACCGGCGACTTTGAGCGCATGCAGGAATACCAGCCCCAAGATGCAACAACCAATCCATCCCTGATACTCAAGGCGGCACAGCAAGCCAACTATCAGGCCTTGGTAAACCAAGTAAAATCAGCCCACCCCAGTATGAAACCAGTCGATTTAGTCGACCACATCCTAGTGGCTTTTGGCCTTGAAATTTTAAAGATTGTTCCAGGACGGGTTTCAACTGAAGTAGATGCCCGCCTCTCTTTTGATACTCAGGCAACCATTAACAAAGCGCAGCATCTTATCGCACTGTATGAATCTCACGGGATCGATCGTCAGCGTGTCTTAATCAAACTAGCAGGTACTTGGGAAGGCATTCAGGCGGCTAAAGCTTTGGAGGCTGAGGGCATTCACTGCAATATGACGCTGCTTTTTTCTTTGGTGCAAGCTGCCGCCTGTGGTGTAGTGAATGCTAAATTGATTTCACCATTTGTAGGGCGTATTACCGATTGGTACAAAGCCAAACTGGGTAGCAGCTGGAGTGATGTCAATAATGGCGGTGCGAATGATCCTGGCGTCACCTCGGTCAAGCGTATCTTCCACTATTACAAACATTTCGGCATTACCACTGAAATCATGGGGGCCAGCTTTCGCAACACCAGCCAAATCCTAGAGCTAGCAGGATGCGACTTGCTCACTATCAGTCCAGAACTTTTGAGTGATCTTCAGGACAGCACGACAGCGGTTGAGAAGAAGCTCAATTCCAGCAATGCAGCAAGCGCTCTAGCTAGCGAAAATATCTCAGCTCTCAAGTTAGATGAATCTCACTTTAGATTGCAGTTAAATAATGATGCTATGGCCACAGAAAAGCTTGCAGAAGGCATACGCAATTTCTGTATCGATACAGAAAAACTAGAAATTCTTTTAAGTAATTAAGTCACTAGACTAAACTTTTGAGGAGTAATCATGATTATCCATTGCCCACATTGCAATAAAGCAAATCGCGTCCCTGCTGAAAAACTCAATCAGACACCTGTTTGTGGAGCCTGCAAACAGGAGCTTCTTTCACTCCCCATCAATGCCACTGCATCAAACTTTAGCGAACTGGTGACTCAATCAACAATGCCGGTAATAGTCGACTTTTGGGCACCATGGTGCGGGCCATGCAAGATGTTTGGTCCTACCTTTCAGGCAAGCGCTATTACTCACGCAAATCAGGTCTTGTTTGTCAAAGTCAATACCGAGGCAGAAAAAATGCTCGGTTCGCAATGGAATATCCTCTCAATACCAACGCTAGCGGGATTTAGAAACGGCAAAGAAGTACATCGCATTAGTGGCGCACTACCGCCAGCTCAATTAGAGCAATTCATTCAGCAGCTAATTGCCTAATGTTTTGCTAATCAACTACCAAATTACTTCTTAGCGGTACTGATACCCAAAATACTATAGGCAGGGCAATTTCCCATCATCCCAGTCAGCAAAGGGATAATGCCGATCCACGCCCAGGGGCCAGTAATTCCAAAACCTGCAAGCCCCATCAGGGTGACGCCAACAGTCATTCGTAGAACGCGGTCAGTATGTCCAATATTGCATTTCATAGAAGCCCCTTGAGCAAATTGATGGATTTACTACTTATTTAGGCTCTTTAGCCAAGCGCTGTCTTAGTGCTTCGTACAAGCATACGCCACTCGCTACAGAAACATTCAAACTCTCAACAACACCCTTCATCGGAATACGCACCAACTCGTCACAAGTCTCGCGCGTTAAGCGTCTCATACCCTCACCCTCTGCGCCCATGACGATACCAATCGGACCAGTGAGATCCAGATCATAAATAGACTTTTCAGCTTCATCGTCAGTGCCAATTAACCAAACACCCGCTTCTTGCATTTCTTTCATGCTGCGTACTAAGTTGGTAACGGTAATCACTGGCATTACTTCAGAAGCGCCACTAGATACCTTGCTCACAGTCGCATTGATAGAGGCCGAGCGATCTTTAGGGATCACTACTGCATCAACACCAGCGCCATCAGCAACACGTAAACATGCACCGAAATTATGGGGATCTGTAACACCATCCAATACCAAGAACATTACTTTACTTTGATTACTCTCCGCATCTTCAACCACCTCGGTAATAGTTCGGGCGATGGTCATCTTCTCTGCTAAAGCGACTACACCTTGATGGCGATCATGGCCAGCGAGTTTATGAAGACGTTCAGCATCGGCTGCATGCAATCTTTCACCCAAAATCTCTTCAGCTTGCTTAAGAAAATCACCCATACGACGGTCACGCCGGCTAGGGTCAAAATAAACTGACTTCAGACTTGCGGCATCAACTCGCAAACGCGCTTGCACTGCATGAAAACCCACCAATATTTGCTTCATCTTTACTTATCTCATCCTGTATTGCTAATTATTTGCGACGCGCTTTAGTACTGCGGACAGGTGGTTTAGTGCCAGCAGGCTTACCAGCTGGTCTAGTTGGTTTACCGGACTTGCCTGACTTGGCAACTTTACTGGCCGTTCTTCCAGCCTGATTCTTAGACTGATTGGCACCCAAATTACCGTCAGACTTTGCGGCATTCACATTAACTCCAGAATGCTTCTGCGGCTCTTTACTGCCAGGGCGACCCTTCTTTGGAGATGCCTTTTTATTGGGTCTGCCAGTATCGCTAGCTAAAATAATTTGACGGCGATTCGTTGTACCACCTGGCTCTAGACCAACAGACTTCACCAAGCTAAATTCAATCTTGCGGGCGTCAAGATCAACGCGGCTGACTAAGACATGCACACGATCACCTAAGCGATAGCGAATACCTGTTCTCTCGCCACGCAACTCTTGTCGGGCTTCGTCATACTGAAAGTAATCGCCACCCAATTCTGTGACATGAATCATGCCCTCAACAAAGAGATTTTCTAGCTGCACAAATAAACCAAAAGAAGCTACACCAGTAACGGTGCCAGCATACTCTTGACCCAAATGATCTCGCATGTAATAACACTTGAGCCATGCTTCGACATCACGAGATGCTTCATCTGCACGACGCTCATTAGATGAGCAATGCACACCCAGCTGACCCCAAATAGGCAAAGCAGCATTCGCACCCTTTGGTAATTTAGGCAAGCGTGTACCTTTGGCAGCAGCTTCTTTCGCATCACTGTGAGACTTCTTAGCATTAACCGCATTTTCACGACCCTTACCCTTGCGTGGCAAAGTAAGGTTGAGCGGGACGGTTGGCGGCAATACAGGTGTATAGGGCTTCTTGGCCAGAATCGCTTTAATAACTCGATGAGTCAATAAATCGGGGTAGCGACGAATCGGGCTAGTGAAATGCGAATACGCTGGATAGGCAAGTCCAAAGTGGCCTTCGTTATCCGGCTGATACATCGCCTGCTGCATAGAACGTAAAACAACGGACTGAAGCATATTGGCATCAGGACGCTCTTTGATTTCGCGCATGAGCTTGGCATAGTCTTTTGGCTTTGGCTTTTCACCACCACCTAATGACAAACCAGAGGTGCGCAATACTTGGCGCAAGGTGACTAACTTTTCTTCAGAAGGTTCGCCGTGAACGCGATACAAGCTGAGATGCTTATTCTGATCGATAAAATCTGCTGCACAGACGTTAGCTGTCAACATGCACTCTTCAATGAGGCGATGCGCATCGTTGCGCAAACGCGGCTCGATTCGCAGAATCTTACCCAGCTCGTTACTGATAATTTGAGTTTCAGTAGTTTCAAATTCGATAGCGCCCCGTTTTTGACGTGCGTCTAATAAAATTTTGTACAGAGAATAGAGATTTGTCAGTAAAGGCCTGAAATCAGCAAAACGCGTTGCTTCAGGACCCTTGCTATTAGAAAGAATCTCCCACACTGTATCGTAGGTAAAACGTTGTGCAGAATGCATTACCGCTGGATAGAACTGGTATGCCAACACTACTCCGTTGTTATCCACAACTGAGTCACACACCATACAGAGACGATCAACACCAGGGTTCAAAGAACAAAGACCGTTAGAGATCTTCTCAGGCAGCATTGGTATTACCCGTCTCGGGAAATACACCGACGTTGCACGCAGCAGGCCTTCATCATCTAAGGGTTGGCCTGGCTTTACATAGTGGGATACGTCAGCAATGGCAACAATCAGGCGCCAAGCCTTGCTCTTGCCATACATCACCGGTTCGCAATATACCGCATCATCGAAGTCGCGAGCATCGGCACCATCGATGGTGACTAAAGGGACATCACGTAAATCAACTCGACCTTCAAGGTCGGATTGCTGAACTGTATCGGGCAAGGCAGCCGCTTCTTTTTTAACAGCCGCTGAAAACTCATGCGGGACGCCATACTTGCGAACGGCGATTTCAATTTCCATACCAGGGTCGTCAATTTCACCAAGCACTTCAACAACGCGGCCAACGGCTTGACGATAGCTATCTGGATAGTCAATGATCTCAACGCTCACTACTTGACCCAATTTGGCATTACCCTGACCCTTTGGTGGAATCAAGATATCGTGACCAATGCGTTTATCCTCTGGCGCAACAATCAAAACGCCATTCTCATTTAAGAGGCGGCCAATGACGACTTTATTTGCGTGCAGAATCACATCAACGATCTGACCCTCTGGTCGACCACGACGATCTGTTCCCAATACTCTGACATTGACCCTATCACCGTGCATAACGCGGGACATTTCTCTTTCAGAAAGAAAAATATCTTCTCCACCATCATCCGGTATTACAAATCCAAATCCATCTCGGTGACCTTGGACTGTACCTAAGCGGTCAGCCTCTCGTGGCACCAAGTTTTTTGCTTTACGCATTTAATTCCTTCGGCAATTCATGCCTTATATATCAATCATTATTCTTGCTTAGGCTACTGTATCAAACCACTAAGTCTGAAGGGAAAAAGCCAAAAGGGGTTAGAGGGTAGGCCACAAGGCACATACCTTTATAATAATGGCATGCCCAGGTGGCGAAATTGGTAGACGCACCAGCTTCAGGTGCTGGCGATCGTAAGGTTGTGGGGGTTCGAGTCCCTTCCTGGGCACCAAATACACCTACAAAGACCTATATGGGGACTAAACAGCCTCTTTTCAATAGGCGACTAAATTCCCATGGTCCTATGCAAGATCTTGGGCTTCATCTCTTCCCAAAGACTTTCAAACTCCTCCGCCCTATCTTCCGATAGTTCAATAGGCTCAAAGAGGCCACTGAAGAAGATAGTTTTTTTAGGTGCCAGGGTCTTCTCAAACTCACTAAGTCCAACCGGCTTATCGTCAATATCCCGCGTCAACTGAGCTGAACACACAATAGCCTCATTATCGTCTTGATCAATGACGGCAAACTCGATCAGCTGTTGATTTTTCTCCAGTATGACCAAGGTACCTCGGGCATAGCAGACTGCCTCATGCTCTTGGGCGATATAAGCCAAAAACTGATCCTCCTCAGCCTTCTCCATACGCAGATCATCTATAAAAAAGAGGTATTGATCCCCCGCTCCATTTACTAAGGTAAAAACCTTAGGGATGACGCCATGAGCCAGAGCGAGATTTCGGTAATAGGAAGAAATTTCAACAGCGAGGTTTTCAGCAAAAAGATGCATGGGCAATAAAAAGAGATGAGTTATTCAGTAAAGATGATGGGCGGCCAATTAATTGTCGAGCGTACGCTCTAGGAAAGTCATAGTCCGCTCCCATGCCAAATCAGCTGCAGCAGAGTTGTATTGCAAAGGTGGAAGATGTCTAGAGTCTGACTTAGGGTTAGCAAAGGCATGCTTAGCGTCATAACGCTGGAAATCATAATTAGCTCCAGCAGCTTTAAGCTTTTCTTCAAGTTGATCAACGCCAGCAATCGAGAAAAATTCATCATGAAGCGCCCAGTGCGCCAACATTGGTTTTTTAATAGCCGACGCATCAACATACTCTAGTGGCGGATAACCATACCAAACTACAGTTCCATCAGATTCTGGAACGAGGCCGGCAGATAATACGGTGAGGGCTCCGCCCATACAAAAACCCGTAACAGCCACTTTGGCACTGCCAGTTGCTTTGAGATATTGAACGGCACCACGGATATCTTGACTGGCGGCATCGCCAAAATTCAAATCATTCATGAGGTGCTCTGCCTCATTCGCCTCTAAAGCCAACTTGCCACGATAGAGATCCGGAACCAAGGCGCGATAACCTGCTTTCGCCAAACGATTAGCAACATTCTTAATTTCATCATCTAAACCCCACCACTCCTGAATCACTACTACACCAGGGGCAATTTTTGGATTGGCAGGCTCAACTACATATGCCTCCACTGAAGCGCCATCAGGTCTTTGAAATGTAATCATGACTATCTCCAATCTTTCTTTTAAAAATGAATTAGGCTTACTTCGACTGTTTATCGGTATGAATATATCCCACTAAGCAAAAGGTAAGCAAGCCGCACAGAGCTGCCCCGTAACCAACCAGGTTGTAATGCTCCATCTTCCCATCAGCACTAATAGTCACGACCATACCCGCAAGAACTGAGGCTAGCCCGGATGCAAGCATTTGTACCGAGCCCACCAAACTCATAAACGTACCTCGGACTTTGGCCTCTACTACTTGACTCACTATAGCCATCGCCGGAATCATGCGCCCAGAGACCAGGACAAAAAAGGCGGTGGAGTTAATCAATACCACCCAAAGTGGTACCGGCATGAGATTGGTTGTGATGACCAATGGAATTAAGCTAATCACAGCGAGTACTCTAAAGACCTTGACCTTGCCGTAATGGTCGGCCATATGGCCAATCACGCGAGAACTCATGAGTGTTGCAATCCCACCGCAAAGATAAATTAAGGAAATGTAAGAGTTATCAATGCCAACATTGGCAGTCAAGTAGAGAGCGATATAGGGGATGACGGAAAATCCGGTCAACATAATAAGCGCCATAAAAACAAATGCTCGCAAGTGCTGATGAGCAAAGAAGATATTCCAGATTTGACTAAGGCGACTTCCCTCGTGAGTCTGCCCAAGATGTCCGGTGATCTTAGGAATATTGCGATAGCCGACATACAAAATAAGGCTCGATATCAAAGCAATGAAGATAAACGGTGCACGCCAACCCAAAGATGGAATATTGTTAGCCAAAAATAAACTGAGCGGAACACCAGCCACTGTCGATATTGAGAATGCTGACATTACAGTGCCCAATGCCTTCCCCCTGCGCTCAAATGGAATGGAATCAGCAACGATCGTTTGCACCAATGAGCCTAGGATGCCTCCAAATGCTCCTGCGAAGGCTCGCGCAATAAAGAGTGAATGGTAATCGGGGGCCAGGCCACAAACTAAGGTCGCAATAATAAAACAGGCATACAAACTCAGTAGCAAAGACCCCTGCAATGGCAGCGGCAAATGTATAAGAGGAAAGCAATAAACCAAACTCATGGGTATTGATATTGAGCTCACGAATAAATTCAGGGCCCAAAGGCATCATGATCATGAAGTCCAGAATATGGGTGAACTGAATTCCGGCTAAGGAGAATAAGAAAAAACGTTCGTTTCTCTTTCCACCTGGCATGTGATACTCGGTCAAGGGTTTCTTTACATGATATTGAGGATGTGCCATTATCAAGGCTTACCGATAAAAATGCTGCCTAGTCTTAGCAAGCTTGTCTTAAATAATTTTGGCTAATGCTCACCCCTGATCTAGATATCTATGCTTGAAGCCCTCATTAATTTCCCCATACTCCCCCTTCTAAGGGACGCACTTTGGGGAATAGTCGGTTTAATTGTTATTTTGGTTTTTCATGGCAGCGCCATTAATCACATCTACATGCGATTTGACCGACGCACCAGTAAATGCTTAAAGCTTAGTCAATACAACCGTGTATTCGCTCATTTTTATGCCTCATTTGCCTTCATCGCACTCACACACGTTCTTGAAATTTTTCTGTGGGCAATCTTCATCTTTAGCTTCAGCCTCTTTAAAGAGCCCATCGAGGCAATTCTTTTTGCAGGCAGTTGCTACACGACCGTAGGATTTGAACCTGATGCATTGCCAGATGGTTGGAAAACGCTGGCTTTCTTTATTTCCTTTACTGGTCTTTTCTCTCTTGCATGGACTACCTCAATCATGTTTGGTATGACCAGCGTCTATAAGGAGGCCTGGAATTTAAAATACAAGAATAGGCTTGACCTTTAAGTAGCTCTAATTTTGTTGCATTGCAGTGTATTTGGAGTATCATTAGGGTTAACCCTTAAGGAGCTCATCATGGCAAATGCAAAAACAGTACAGTTTCATCAAGCACCCACCTTTAGTCTGAAGCCTTTAGTGGCAGTTAAGAACTTCTTTGCCATATTGGCAGCTGCTTTTGTAGAAGCTAAGGCAATGGAATACAAAACACGTAAAACTAGTGGAAACTGGTAATTTATTGCTGATTTAGCCTGTTTTTTGACCATTTTTGGTCTTTTTTGAGAAATAAGCCTTTGAATCTTCGAAGGCTTTTTTCTTTTTAACTCTAGAGATTAGACCTTAATGTAATAACCATAAACACATCTCGAGCCACCTCGAGACGGGTTGTGAGTATCTTGAATTACGCCTTCAATTACCGCACTTAAGTGTTTAGAAACCTTCACAATTAATCTACCTTCAGGTAGCTCACTGGCCACTAAATGCACTTGGCAGCCAGCCCCAATCTTCATGGTCGGAACCCATTTAAAGCCATGACCTAGGATGTAGTCGTGAAAGACATTGCGATGATTGCCATTGCGTGGCGAGGAACCCTTCGCAGAAAGTCTCCTAGCTAACTTATCATTTCGGAGTTCTGCATAGGCTGCATTAGCAATACGAAGGTCTTCATAGACCTGCATATAAGGCAACTCTGCAGCAATGGCGATGGCACGAACAACACAGTCACCAGCTCCACCTTTAAAGCCTGCTACCTCCCTACCCCCATCATTAAATTGAAACCCCAGCGCATGCCCACGTGCTGCAACACGCCTGGTAAAGGGATTTAGAAAGCTAAACATGATATGGCTAAAGACTTATATAGTTGGCTAGTAAAAAGAAAAATGGACTTGCCTCTCGACAAATCCATTTCGCTCATGAGAACAAGAAATAAAGATTAAGCGTGAGCCTTCTTCACCTCTAAGCGCCATGCATGAAGCAAAGGCTCGGTATAGCCATTAGGCTGCTCTAGGCCTTTGAAAATCAGATCACTTGCTGCTTTATAAGCATAAGAGTCTTTGTAATTTGGCATCATCGGCTGGTACAAAGGATCGCCAGCATTTTGACCGTCAACTACTTTAGCCATACGCTGCAAAGACTCATTCACCTGAGCTTCAGTAACAATGCCATGCAATAGCCAGTTGGCAATATGCTGACTAGAAATACGCAAAGTTGCACGATCTTCCATCAAACCTACGTTATGAATATCTGGCACCTTAGAGCAACCAACACCTTGGTCAATCCAGCGAACCACATAACCCAAGATACCTTGGCAGTTGTTATCCAACTCTTGCTGAATTTCTTCTTTAGACCAGTTAGCTTTTTCCACTACTGGAATAGTCAACAAATCATTAATCAAGGCTTCAGCTTCAGCAGCCGTATCTAACTGCTCCATCTCTTTTTGCAGTTGAGCGACATTCACCTGGTGGTAATGCAAGGCATGTAATGTTGCTGCAGTAGGTGAAGGCACCCAAGCAGTATTTGCACCTGCCTTTGGATGGACAATCTTTTGCTCAACCATAGCCTTCATCAGATCTGGCATTGCCCACATACCCTTACCGATTTGAGCGCGACCACGCAAGCCACAATCTAAACCAGCGAGAACGTTACGACGCTCATAAGCTGACAGCCACTTACTGGTCTTCATATCGCCCTTGCGCATCATTGGACCTGCATGCATTGCTGTATGCATTTCGTCACCAGTACGATCTAGGAAGCCAGTATTAATAAAGGCTACGCGAGCACCAGCAGCTGCAATTGCTGCCTTGATATTAGCGCTCATGCGACGCTCTTCATCCATGATGCCAAGCTTCACAGTATCCGCGGGCAAGCCCAGCAACTTCTCAACACGACCAAAGAGCTCACCAGCAAAAGCAACCTCTTCTGAACTGTGCATTTTTGGCTTAACAATATAAACAGAGCCTTTACGAGTATTGCCAATTGCCTGAGTTGCAGGACGATTAATGTCATACAAAGCAATCAATACCGTAACTACTGCATCCAAGATGCCTTCGTAAATCTCTTTACCTTCACCAGTGATGATCGCTGGGTTAGTCATCAAGTGACCAACGTTACGAAGGAACAATAAAGAACGGCCATGCAAAGTAACTACACCGTCTTTAGCATCCACTGCGCCAATGCCTGCTTTATATTGACGATCTGGATTGAGGGTGCGAGTAAAAGTTTTTCCACCTTTGCTCACTTCTTCAACCAAAGTGCCCTTGAGAATGCCTAACCAGTTTTCATAGGCAAGAACTTTGTCATCGCCATCAACCGCAGCAATCGAATCTTCTAAGTCCAAAATAGTAGAAAGAGCGGCTTCGAGCACAACATCGTTAACGCCAGCAGCGTCGCTTGCGCCAATCGTTTTAGTCTTATCAATCTCGATATCAATATGCACACCGTTATTACGCAGGAGCACTGAAGAAGGTGCAGCAGCATCACCTTGATAGCCAACAAATTGCTTCTCATCAGCAAGGCCTGTTTTGCTGCCATCCTTCAGGCTAACTACTAACTTGTTGCCATCAACCGCATACGCAGTAGCATCCGCATGTGAACCCTTAGCAAGAGGTGCTGATTGATCTAAAAACTTGCGGGCAAATGCAACAACCTTGGCACCACGAATCGCGTTATAGCCACCCGCCTTAGTTGCGCCATCTTCTTCAGAAATAACGTCAGTACCGTAGAGAGCGTCATACAAAGAGCCCCAACGTGCATTAGCGGCATTCAGTGCATAGCGGGCATTGAGCACTGGAACGACCAATTGCGGTCCAGCTTGAAGAGCCAACTCATCATCAACGTTCTTGGTAGTGCCAAGAACTTTTCCTGGCACGTCATCGAGATAGCCAATTTCTTGAAGATGTTTACGATAAGCGGGCATATCCTTAATCGGACCAGGATTGGCCTGATGCCATTTATCCAAGTCCACTTGCAAACGGTCACGCTTAGCCAATAAAGCTTCATTTTTAGGGCTTAGGTCTTTGACGATTTCGTCAAAACCTTTCCAAAAGTCTGCGCTTTTAATACCTGTACCAGGCAAGACTTTATCTTCAATAAAGCGATATAAGGGTGTAGCCACTTGAAGGCTATTACATTGTGTACGTGCAGTCATATCAAAACCTCAAAACAAATATGTAAATTAAATATACAAACGTTAATTAAAAACTCTTATTAACCCTTGAATGGATGTTGTAGAAGAATCGTTTCATCGCGTTCTGGTCCTGTTGAGACCATAGCGATCGGCTTTCCTGCAACTTCTTCGATACGACGCAGGAACTTCTGTGCCTCTATTGGGAGTTTGTCCCATTCACGAATACCAAAAGTAGTTCCCTTCCAGCCTGGGAAATCCTCATAAATTGGTTCACAGCGCGCAACGGCTTCAGCGCCACGCGGTAATACATCTAATGTTTGACCATCCAGCTTGTAACCTACACAAAGGCGAATAGTCTCAAAGCCATCCAATACGTCCAGCTTGGTAATACACAAGCCAGACAGACCATTAATCTGAATTGAGCGCTTAAGTGCGGCAGCATCTAACCAACCAGTGCGGCGTGGGCGACCAGTAACAGAACCAAACTCTTTGCCGACTTCAGCCAAACGAATGCCAACAGGATCTTGTTTAGCGGCATTATCAAAGTCATACAGCTCGCTTGGGAATGGACCAGCGCCAACACGAGTGCAATAAGCCTTAGTAATGCCCAAAATATATTGCAAAGAATCTGGACCAACACCAGAGCCAGCAGCCGCATTACCTGCCACGCAGTTGCTTGAAGTGACATATGGGTAAGTACCATGATCAATGTCGAGCAAAGTGCCTTGCGCACCTTCGAACAATAAATTTTGACCTGCCTGCTCTGCTGCATATAAAGCACTAGAGACATCAACTACCATGGGCTTAATGCGCTCGGCAAAAGACATGGCTTCTTCAAAAGTCTTTTGGTAGTCAACCGGTTCAGCACCGTAGTAGTTGGTGAGCATGAAGTTGTGATACTCCAAGTTCTCACGCAATTGCGCTGCAAACTTTTCTGGGTAAAACAAATCTTGAACTCGTAAGGCGCGACGAGCAACTTTATCTTCGTAAGCCGGCCCGATTCCACGACCGGTTGTACCAATCTTGGCATCGCCGCGCTTTTTCTCGCGAGCATGATCAATCGCTACGTGATACGGGAGAATCAATGTCGTTGCCTCAGAAATCTTCAAACGGGATTGAACATCCAGTCCAGCAGCCTCTAGCTCGCCGATTTCTTTAAAGAGCGCCTCTGGAGAGAGCACCACACCATTACCGATATAGCAAATGACATTTTTGTGCATGATTCCAGATGGAATCAAACGCAGAATGGTTTTCTTATCACCAATGATCAGGGTGTGACCAGCATTATGTCCACCCTGAAAACGCACAACCGCTTGAGCATGATCAGTTAACCAATCGACTACTTTGCCTTTGCCCTCGTCACCCCATTGGGTACCGATGACAACGACGTTACGACCATGAGCTTGTTGCTTTGAAGACATAATAAAATCCAAAAGGTAATTACAGAATTAGTACGTTATTAATGAAGCTTTATTTCTTTTTTATTTCTTTTTTATTTCCCATGAGCTGCCCTGCTTTACTAGCTCTCGATCACAAAGATACTCAGCAGTTTCCACAGCATCACCATTCATTTCCTGAATAACCACTTCACCGGCTTGACGCAGCTCAGCAAGCTTGCTAGCTAGGCTTGCATCGATAATCCAGGGCGCTAAGATGGCAGGCTTTCTTTGCGCAGCAGGCGCTAGATTAGCTAGGGTCAATAAATCCATTGAAAAACCAGTGGCAGGACGAGGACGTCCAAATGCTTGACCAACATGATCGTATCTACCACCACGAGCGATAGGCTGAGGCAACTTATCTACATAAGCCGCGAACATCACACCACTGTGATATTGATAACCACGTAAGTCTGCTAGATCAATACTAAGCTCAACATTATTGGGTAGTGCAGCAGTTGCAGCAACTAGCATTTCTAATTGAGCTAAGGCATCGTCAATGAGGGGGTGTTTCGGCAGTGAATTTTTAGCGCTCACCAATACTTGCGTGCAAGGGCCATTTAACTCAGTGAGCGCCATTAAGGCTTCGGCTGATTTAGCAGGTAAAGCTTTAGCCCAAATCGCTAAACGAGGACGATCCTTACTTTGTAGTAAACCATAAAGAGTTTCGACATCACTCTTATCTAAGTTTTGCCCATCCAGGATGCCTTCAAGGACACCCGCATGCGAAAGGTCTAGATACACTTTATTTAGACCAGCAAGAGCCAAAGTCTGCAGTAGCAAAGTGACCGCCTCAAAATCAGCTTCCCATCCTGCGCAGCCATAAATTTCAGCGCCAATTTGCAACTCTTCCCGAGCAGAACTACCGACGGGTGTACGAGCATGTGCAATTGATCCCGCATAGCAAAGACGGGTTACACCCTGGCGATTCAATAAATGCGCATCAATCCGCGCAACTTGTGGGGTCATGTCAGCGCGCAGACCCAAGGTACGACCAGACAATTGATCAACCAACTTAAAAGTTTGTAAGTTGAGATCTGAACCAGTGCCGGTTAGCAGTGAATCTAGAAACTCCAAAATCGGTGGCGCAACAAGCTCATAGCCATAGGACTGATACAAATCGAGGATGGCACGACGCAGAGACTCTACTTTTCGAGCCTCGGCTGGTAAAACATCAGCAATATCTTCAGGAAGCAACCAACGATTCATGATCCGAAATATTCACTCTTAATTTTTTTTGTGCAGGAACTTGAAGAATTCACCATTAGGCTCAACCACCATGACATCCTTCTTATCCTTGAAGGAGCTGCGGTAAGCCTGAAGACTTTGGTAGAACTGTGCGAACTGTGGATCGCGCCCAAATGCCTCTGCATATAGCGAAGTGGCTTTTGCATCACCAGAACCTTTAATCTTCTGCGCTTCACGATAAGCTTCAGCCAAAATAGTGTCACGCTGACGCTCAGCATTTGCTCGAATCTTGTCAGACTCTGCAGCACCAGTTGAACGTAACTCGTTAGCAACGCGTTTACGCTCAGCTTCCATACGTCTGTATACAGAGTCGCTAATTTCAGCCAAGAGGTCAACACGCTTGAGGCGAACATCGACGATTTCAACACCAATATCAGAAGCGTCATCAGCAACTTTTTTACGAATCCCCTGCATCACTTGTTCGCGTTGATCTGAGATGATTTCCCGGACTGTTCGCTTGGTGAACTCTTCGTTTAGTGCTGAACGCACTAATTGTGTAAGGCGATCTTGCGCTAAACGTTCATCACCTTTAAAGCTAACGAAGAATTTACGAGGATCAACAATGCGCCATTTAACGTAAGAGTCAACTAAGAGATTCTTCTTTTCAGAAGTAATAAAGCGCTCTGCTTCAGGAGTATCAATCGTCAAAATACGGCGATCGAAAAAGCGAACATTTTCAAACGGTGCTGGGTACTTCAATTGCAGACCAGGCTGTTCAATCACCCTGACAATTTGCCCGAAAGCAAATACCACCGCAAAGTTGCGCTGATCTACGACAAAAATACTAGAAGCCAGTACATACCCGAGAGTAATCAGACCAGCGATAGCAGCTAAGAGACGATTTGCGTTCATTATCTTGCATCCCCTCTATCACGACTTCTTAAGCCGTCGCGTTTTTCGGCAGCACCAATACTCGGAGCATTACTCGAGCTTGGGCTAGTTACATTGTTGCTAAATGGAGCGGCTGGGTTACCTGTCGCGCCACCCACTGTTACTGATCCGGTAGGTGTAGAAGCTGAGACCTGACCAGCAGCAACTTGTGCACTCTCAGCGCTAACTTGCGCAATGATCTTATCTAGCGGCAGATAGAGCATGCTGTTGCTCTTAGTAGTGTCTACCAAGACTTTGGAAACATTGTTGTACATCTCGCGCATGCTATCAATGTACATACGGTCACGAGTCACACCAGGTGCCTTTGCATACTCAGTCAAGACTTGCTTGAAGCGATTCGCATCACCCTCTGCAGTTGCAACCACTCTAGCCTTGTAACCTTCAGCCTCTTGAATCAGTCTATCAGCCGTACCTTTTGCACGAGGAATAATGTCGTTAGCGTATGCCTGCCCTTCACTCTTAAGGCGCTCCTGGTCTTGCCCTGCTTTTACAGCATCGTCAAATGCTGCTTGCACTTGCTCTGGAGGCTGAACGTTTTGAACAGTCACGCTCGTAACATAGATACCAGTTTTATAGCTATCTAGAATTTTCTGTATCGAGGCAGCTAAATCAATCGCAATCTTTTCACGACCTTCGTACAAAACAGTATCCATCTTGCTACGCGCAACGATTTCACGCACTGCAGTTTCTGCAGCCTGAACCACAGTCATATCGGGATCACGATTATTAAATAAATAATCTGTTGGATCTTTTAAACGATACTGAACTGCAAAACGCACATCAATGATGTTTTCATCTTCAGTCAGCATTGAAGTATCTTTTTGATTAGTTGCCTTAATCAAAATTGAACGCCCAACCTCTACAGAACGCACCCCTGAGACATTTACAGTTTGCTCTGCCTGGACAGGCCAAGGCATACGCCAGTTAATACCAGGGCCAGACGTGTAAGAGTACTTACCGAAGGTAGTCACTACCCCAGACTGACCCTCTTGGATCATATAAAAACCACTCAAAAGCCATATCAATCCTACGCCACCAGCAACCAGAATCACACTAGCTCTTGAACCAAAGGGATTGCTGAAATTGAAGTTAGGTGCACTCATGCCGCCACCACCGTTATTGCCACCGCCATTACCGCGCTGGGATGGAGGTGGAATGTCAGTGCTGTTTGGCTTATTTGCAGGCTTGCTTGAGCCGCCTGGCTTTTTCTTACCGCCAAATAAACTTCCTAGGCGGTCATTAAAGTCACGCCATAGCTCATCTAAATCTGGAGGACCGTCTGGTCGTGCAGGCCGATTCTGCGGTTGTGTTTCAACAGGCTTATCCGCATCTGGCTTGGCCGGATCAACTTTTGGGCTTTGGTCGGAGCTTTGACCCTCTTTCGCATCTTTAGATCCACTGCCTGGGTGACTATTACCCCAGCCTGGATCATTGACCGAGAACAGCTCAAGAAATTTACGCATCGTTTGGTGAATATTTTCGGTTAGGAATTGGGTTAAATTCGGAAGTCTCTGGTCGTTCGGGTAAAGGAGCTAAAAACTCGTCTGGATCCATTTGGACCTTAGCGCGATTCTGCTCGATCCTTATTCTATCAGTCATTTGAGAGCATTCAGCCAGCGCTAAGCGCAATAAATCAAGGCCAAGGCCAGTCTTGGCGGAAAGGAAAACCTGGCTCGGGATTCCCTCCGAATCGCGGACCAAAACAGCCCCTTC
This sequence comes from Polynucleobacter sp. AP-Jannik-300A-C4, assembly GCF_018688335.1. NCBI lineage: Bacteria > Pseudomonadati > Pseudomonadota > Betaproteobacteria > Burkholderiales > Burkholderiaceae > Polynucleobacter > Polynucleobacter sp. AP-Jannik-300A-C4. The sequence goes on from NZ_CP061316.1 coordinate 1,115,595, forward strand.
CGTAAAGGTCTGAGGCATCTGGTCAATCTTGTTCATTACCTCAATTCGAGGGATGTCATCAGCACCAATTTCTCGTAAAACCGCCTCTACTTCGGCCTTTTGCTCCCTAGCTACAGGGCTGCAGGCGTCGATAACATGCAAAATGAGGTCTGCATGGATCGTTTCATCCAAAGTAGCCCTGAAGGCCTCCACCAGCTGGTGGGGTAATTCCCGGATAAAACCTACTGTATCGGAAACCACAATAGAACCCACTTCATCTAAATGGACTTTTCGGGAGGTGGTGTCCAGGGTCGCAAACAGCTGATCTGCCGCATATGTCCCTGCTTTTGTAAGGGCATTAAATAGTGTGGATTTACCCGCATTGGTATAGCCAACCAGGGATACGGAAAAGACATCTTTACGATTGCGTGCCCTTCTTTGGGTTCTTTGCTGGCGCTGAAGCTTCTCAAGCTCTGTTTCTAGGCGCTTAGCCTTAGTTGCCAGCATCCGTCGATCAAGCTCCATCTGGGTTTCACCAGGGCCACCACGAACACCAATACCACCACGTTGGCGCTCTAGATGGCTCCAGGCTCGCACCAATCTAGACATGCGATAACGCACTTGGGCTAGCTCAACCTGAGTTTTACCAATATGGCTTTGTGCTCTTTGACTAAAAATATCCAAAATCAGGCCTGTACGGTCCATGACATGAAAACCAATATGGCGCTCTAGATTACGTTGCTGTGTTGGAGATAAGGGATGATTAAAAATGACTAATTCAGCACCTTGCTCTTCCATCACTTTTTTAACTTCATTCGCTTTACCAGAGCCAATAAATAAAGCGGGATCCGTTTTACCCTTACGGGCAATCACACTAGCAGTAGGTATGGAGCCGGCACTGTCTGCAAGAAGGCTGAGTTCGGCCATGCTGTCCGCAAAATCCTCGCGGCCCGTATCAACTCCAACCAAAACGGCGCGTGCCGCATCTACACCTGTTTTATACAGAGCTAACTTCTTCCGTGCGGAACTCCACTGCACGGGCAGGGACGATTGTAGAGATGGCATGCTTGTAGACCATCTGCGTTACGGTATTACGCAAGAGCACTACATACTGATCAAATGATTCAATATTGCCTTGCAGTTTGATTCCGTTAACAAGATAGATGGATACAGGGACATGCTCTTTGCGCAAGGCATTGAGAAACGGATCCTGTAGTAATTGGATTTTGCTGTTATTCATACTGCTCCTTATTGATTTTTATTCGTTGCTTCTTTTTTGGGAGTCTTGCTTTTTTTATTTATGCGCTACTTATTACTACTTAGTGCTACTAACTGCGACTGTCTACCTCCAACATAAGGGGTCTGATATTCAAAAATCAAGCCCCCTAACTAAAATCTGGCTAAAACTTAGCTAAAACATACTTAAACCATAACAAAACTGTACCGCTATTTTTAACTTTTTACTTCTTTTTGCCTTTTTTACCTTTGTCCGCATCAACATAGGGGTTTTTGGCAGTATTCATCTGAATACGTAATGGGGTGCCGCGTAACTTAAATACATCCCTAAAGCGGCCTTCTAAGTAACGCTTATAGCTATCAGTTACACCACTCAAAGATGTCCCATGAATCACCACAATAGGTGGATTCATACCACCCTGGTGGGCATAGCGTAATTTTGGACGACCCATGCCTACACGCTTAGGCTGCTGATGCTCAATTGCCTCTTGCAAAATACGGGTCAGTTTTGGTGTTGGCAGTTTCGCCATTGCTGCAGCATAGGCAAGATCAACGTCTTTAAATAACTCTTTAAGGCCAGTACCTTTTTTCGCAGAGATGGGATGCACGTTTGCAAAATCGAGGAAGCGCAGTTTTTGAGCAATCTCCAAACGGGCACGCTCTTTAACGTAAGCATCCAAACCATCCCATTTATTTACAGCAACAACCAATGCACGCCCTGCTTCCACGATAAATCCCGCGATATGCGCATCTTGCTCCGAGATATCTTGCTGAGCATCGAGCATCAGGATAACTACGTTGCAATCAGCAATAGCTTGCAAGGTTTTAACAACCGAGAACTTCTCAATCGCTTCAAATACTTTGCCACGACGGCGCAGGCCAGCGGTATCCACCAGGATGTATGGCTTGCCATTGCGCTCAAAAGGAACTTCAATCGCATCACGCGTTGTTCCTGGCATATCGAATGCAATCACGCGCTCTTCACCGATCAATTTATTGATCAAGGTGGATTTACCAACGTTAGGGCGACCCACTACCGCAATTTTCATTGGGCGATTAGGATCGTTTTCTTGCTCTTCTGGCTCAGGCTCTGGAACTCCCAAAGAATCCAAAGCATCGTCAATCAGACCACGCACACCATCACCATGTGCTGATGAAATCGGGAATGGCTCACCCAAACCTAATTCATGGAAGTCTGCAGTGACAACGCCAGCTTGCATGCCTTCCGTCTTATTGACTGCCAGAATGACTGGTCTACCTGTCTTGCGCAAGAAATCCGCAATCACACGGTCTTGTGGTGCCATACCCAAGCGACCATCGACTAAGAAAATTACGATGTCAGATTCAGCAACGGCTTGCTTGGTTTGCTTGGCCATCTCGGCAACAATGCCGGTCTTCGCTACCGGCTCGAAACCACCAGTGTCCACGCAAATAAATGCGCGATCGCCAATGCGACCTTTGCCATAGTGACGATCACGGGTCAAGCCCGAGAAATCTGCCACCAATGCATCGCGTGAGCGCGTTAAGCGATTAAAGAGTGTCGATTTACCAACGTTAGGACGACCGACAATAGTGATGACTGGATTCATTTTGGACTGTACGCCGCTAGTTTTCCACCTTGAGATTGAATCAAGATGAGGCCGTTCACCGCAATCGGTGCGGCTGAGATTGGACTACTGTCATGACGAATGCGTGACAGCATTTCACCATTCGCTTGTGAGAGTGCATGTACATATCCTTGCGCATCACCCAAGAGGAGAACCTTGCCAACGGCCAAGGGCTCACCAACATCTCTAAACGTCAGCTGGGTGTTCTCCCAAAGCTGGGAGCCATCCTTGACAGCAAATGCAGTGACATAGGATTTTTCATTTGAAGAAAAAACCAGATCAGGGCTTTGTGCTGTTCCGGTGTAGCTTGAATAATCCTTGAACCACAATAAATTGCCTGTACGCGCTTGGCCACAGCCCACACGACCCTGGTAAGAAACGGCGCAAATAATTTCGCCATCCATACTTGGCTTAGCAGTCACATCATTAAGGCGCTCAATTTCAGAAAATCCTTTTGGAAAGGAAACCGGGGTCTCCCAAACGAGGCCACCATTTGCAATCGCAATCATGCCGAAACGACCACCGGCAAATCCAGTCACAATCACCTCATTACCAATTGCGAGCATGCCATAGCCAACACGCAAAGATAAAGCAGATTGTTGGCGTTGATAGGTCCACTTACGCACGCCTGTTTGCGCATCTAGACCAACGAAACGATTATCCAATGTACGAATGATTGCTACGCCACCTGCAACTACGGGCTCTGAAAGCACTTCACTGCCTACACTGACATTCCATATCAGCTTACCAGTATCGTCATAAGCATAGACTGTGCCTTTAGTAGTCACGACTGCTGTAGTACGTCCGTCAGATCCAGGCCCAATAGATAGGCGATCTGGCACGGAGACTTCCCAGATTTTTTCACCGGTGCGCAAATCGATCTTAGTGAGATTGCCACGGTGTGATGCTGCATAGACTGCATCACCCACTACCGCAGGATGAAAGTTAAATGACTCCGATGAACCAACATTAGTTGACCAGATCGGCGCTAACTCAAACTGATTGTTAACTTGTACGAGCTCAGCGGGCTTGCGTACACGCGAACTGCCAGAGCACGCTACCAATGCAACTACTACAGAGCCTAATACGAGGGCTGTGCTTGCTAGTTTTGCTACGCGTTTGCAATCCATCATCACTGAGCAACCCCTCCGACGGCATCCAATTTAACCTTTAAAAGGCGGCGAGCCTCCTCAGGAAATTCTTTTGATTGATTTAACTGCACCCAAGCAGCCTCGTAACTCTTACGCGCATCGGTAGAATTATTTTGCGCCAAATACCAGTCGCCCCGTCGTTCTAACCACAATGCCTCAAAGCCTGCAACAGGCTTATCTTTGAGGATTACATCAGCTTCTGCAAAATCTTTTTCTGTACCAAGCTCAATTAATTGAGCGCTCAAGCGCAACTTAGCTAGAGCTAAATATCCCTGGTCGGATGAATTCTTAGCAGCCCAGCGCAAATATTCAATCGATTTTTGAATATCACCTGCATCAGAAGCAATCTTTGCAGCCACTAAACTCGACATTGCCGCGTAACTTGATCCGGAATACTGCTTTTGTAAATCATCAGCAGCACGTAGGGTTTGATCTTTATCGCCTTTACCAATTGCAGTGACCATTGTTTCGTATAGCTGAGATGCAGAGGCGGCCTGACTTGTGCGCCACCATTGGTATCCACTATAGGCTGCGTAGGCAAACAAGGCAGCAGTGATTACAGCAGTAATCAGGTTGCGATACTTTTGCCAAAATGCTTTAAGTTGATCTAATTGTTCTTGTTCTTCTAGGTCTAAAGGCATGTCAATCCAGGCTAATAAATACAGTATTAATAATGAATGTCTTAATTCTATTCGGTGGCGCCAACTATGGCATCAATTACCGCTTCCACCACGCTATCCAGGGCTACTGCCTTCTGCTCACCAGTAGCACGTAAATCCTTGAGCTGAGCCTCGTTCTTAGCTAGCTCATCTGGCCCAATAATGACAGCATAGGCTGCCCCACTGGCATCGGCCTTCTTCATTTGGGACTTAAAGCTAGCAGTTTGACCATCTGGAGGGCAAAAGAGGATTACGTCGATTCCGGCATTACGCAGGCGCTCAGCGATGATCATGGCCGCCGTCAAAGTCTCACCGCCTTGGTGAATCACAAAGGTATCGCATTGAGCCTGAGGTTCTGGCAAGGAACCAGAAACCTTCATTAATTCTAGAACTCGCTCCATACCCATTGCCCAACCACAAGCCGGGGCGGCTTTACCACCCATCCGTTCAATTAAAGGGTCATAGCGACCGCCACCAGCAATCGTGCCCTGAGCACCCAACTCTTCGGTAATCCACTCAAAAACCGTTAGGTTGTAGTAATCCAAGCCACGCACTAAGCGAGGATTGATCCTGCAAGGAATGTTGTTGGCCTTCAATAAGGTTTGCACAGCCTCAAAATGCTTAAGAGACTCTTCCCCTAAGAAATCCAGTAACTTTGGAGCACCCTCAATCAAATCTTGCATTGCTGGATTCTTAGAATCCAAGATACGTAAAGGGTTTGTTAATAAACGACGCTGAGAATCTTCATCGAGCTGCTCTTGATGTTTCTCAAAGTACGTTACCAAGGCAGCACGATGCTCAGCACGCTCTGGAGCTTGCCCAAGAGAATTGATCTCCAGACGCACACCCTTGAGTCCAAGTTCATCCCACAGACGTTGACCCATCAAAATAATTTCTGCATCAATATCTGGGCCAGCAAAGCCCATCGCTTCAATACCAAATTGATGGAACTGACGATAGCGACCACGCTGTGGACGCTCATGACGGAACATTGGTCCTGTATACCAAAGACGCTTTGGTCCTTCGTAGAGCAAATTGTTTTCAACTACGGAGCGAACTACGGCGGCAGTACCTTCTGGACGTAATGTGAGCTGCTCGCCATTGAGACGATCTTCGAAGGAATACATTTCTTTTTCAACGATATCGGTTACCTCACCAATGCCACGCTGAAACACTGCAGTTGCCTCGACAATCGGGGTGCGCAAGAACTCATAGCCATAGGCTCGAGTGAGATCACGCAAAACATGCTCTAAATGTGTCCACTGCACAGCATCAGCTGGCAAGAGATCATTCATGCCACGAACGCCATTAATTTTCTGAATCTTTTGAGCTTTAGAGGAGTTGATCTGGTCTGTCATGTTGTACGCTTGTTTTGTATTTCTTTATTGTTCTTGTTTTTTATTCTTACTGGCTTTAGCTCTTATTTAGGAGCGTAATGTTGGTTGACGTAATCGTCCACAATCACCTGAAACTCTTGGGCAATATTCTCGCCACGCAGAGTCTTGACTTTAACCCCATCCACAAACACTGGTGCAGCAGGAGTCTCGCCAGTACCCGGTAAAGAGATACCGATATTAGCGTGTTTACTCTCACCCGGACCATTGACGATGCAACCCATAACTGCAACATTCATTGCTTCAACACCAGGATGGGTTTTTTTCCAGACCGGCATTTGTTGACGCAGATAGGATTGAATATTGGCAGCCAACTCTTGAAAAGTGGTGCTGGTCGTTCTGCCGCAACCAGGGCATGCAATCACCATCGGCGTGAAATTACGCAAGCCCATGGTTTGCAAAATTTCTTGCGCCACAATAATTTCATTCTCACGTGGGGCACCTGGATCAGGAGTCAGGGAGACTCGAATCGTGTCACCAATGCCCTCTTGCAACAAAATACCCATGGCCGCTGTTGAAGACACAATACCTTTACTTCCCATACCCGCTTCCGTGAGACCTAAATGCAATGGGTAATCTGATCGCCGAGAGAGATCGCGATACACGGCCACCAAATCTTGCACATTGCTGACCTTACAAGACAGCAAAATTTGATTGGGGTTCATGCCGAACTCCACAGCCTTTTCTGCAGACTGCAATGCCGACTGAATTAATGCCTCAATCATGACTTCCTGCGCAGTCTTCGGTTCAGGCAATGCGGCATTGCTATCCATAATGCTAGCTAGCAAGTCTTGATCTAAGCTACCCCAGTTCACACCAATCCGAATGGGCTTGTCATACTTGCATGCCGCTTCGATCATTTGCGCAAATTGTGGATCGCGTTTAGCGCCCTTACCCACATTACCAGGATTAATGCGGTACTTGGATAAAGCTTTGGCGCACTCTGGATAGTCATTCAATAAGGTGTGGCCGTTGTAATGAAAGTCGCCAATTAATGGCACCAAGACATCCATCTTGTCTAACTGCTCACGAATATAGGGCACCGCTTCAGCTGCAGCTGGTGTGTCTACCGTAATACGCACCATCTCCGATCCTGCGCGAGCTAACTCTTTCACCTGTATTGCGGTAGCAAGCGCATCAGCAGTATCGGTGTTGGTCATGGATTGGACGCGTACTGGCGCATCGCCACCAACAGTAATGATGTTGGTTTTCCAAGCAACCGTTGCTTGACGTGTAGCTCTTTTAGGCGATGGGCCTAAAGGTAACTTAGGAAGATTGCTAGATGGATTACTCATTGGACTTGTTTTATGAAATCAGTCGTCTAATCTTTTGAGCCACTGCACTGAGTGCTCGGACTGATACTCTTGCTCGATTTCTTCATCATCAAGACTATCAACATCATCTTCTTGATCGAGATTGATCTGCTTGTCATGCACGGCACGCTCTCGTACTCGGGTACGATCGACCACATCACCTGCTAACTGACCACAGGCTGCTGCAATATCATCACCACGGGTCTTACGCACTGTGGCTACCATGCCAGCGTCCAACAGAATGCTGGCAAAGGCGTGAACGCGCTGGGCTGGTGAGCGCTTCAATCCAGACTCTGGGAAAGGATTAAATGGAATGAGGTTGATCTTGCACTTGATGTTCGCTAATAAGCGCACCAACTCTTTCGCCTGAATATCAGAGTCATTCACACCATCAAGCATGCAGTATTCAAAGGTCAAGAAATCCCTCGGGGCAAACGGCAAATACCGTTCGCACGCAGCAAGTAACTCCCTTAAAGGATATTTTTGATTGAGCGGAACAAGCTGATCGCGCAACTTGTCATTCGGGGCATGCAAAGACACCGCTAATGCTACCGGGCAATCCTGAGCCAAGCGATCAATCATTGGCACAACGCCAGAAGTGGATACGGTTACACGACGACGCGATAAACCATAGGCTCGGTCATCAAGCATTAAACGCAAAGCAGTAACTACGTTGTCATAGTTAAGCAAAGGTTCGCCCATACCCATCAAGACCACATTCGAGATCACGCGACCGGTGTGTTCCCAACCTGGGGTTGGGTATTTCTCAATACGACGTACTGCATTTGGATCCGTGCGGAGTAAATGCTCTGCAAACCAGAGTTGCCCAATGATTTCACCGGCGGTGAGATTGCGTGAGAAGCCCTGATGCCCGGTTGAGCAAAAACGGCAATTGACCGCACAACCAGCCTGAGATGAAATGCACAAGGTGCCACGATCATCTTCAGGAATAAATACAGACTCCACGGCATTGCCAGCTCCAACATCGAGCAACCACTTGCGGGTGCCGTCAGCTGCATGCTCGTCTTTAATGACTGGGAGAGAAAGAACTTGCGCTTTATCGAGCAGTGTTGCTCTAAAGCTTTTTGCCAAATCACTCATGTCGTTGATGTCGGATACTCCACGTTGGTGTATCCACTGCATGAGTTGCTTAGCCCTAAAGGGCTTTTCATTCAACCCCGCGACATACGCTGCCATTTGGTCAGCGTCAAAATCTAAGAGATTTACGCGCGGGGAGGTCAATGCGCCTACTTATGTATTAAATAGGTTGTTCGTTAGCAATCGTGAATTAACGATTGAAAACGTTCATGCCAGCGAAGAAGAATGCAACTTCGACAGCAGCAGTTTCAGGAGCATCAGAGCCATGAACAGCATTTGCATCAATGCTGTCAGCAAAGTCAGCACGGATAGTACCTTTGTCGGCTTTCTTAGGATCAGTAGCGCCCATCAAGTCACGGTTCTTAGCAATTGCGCCTTCGCCTTCCAATACCTGAATCATGACAGGACCAGAAATCATGAAGCTCACCAAATCTTTAAAGAAAGGACGGGCAGCATGCACAGCGTAGAACTGCTCAGCTTCAGCTTGTGACAAATGCGCCATTCTGGACGCAACAATCTTCAAACCAGCAGATTCGAAACGGTCGTAGATCTTGCCGATCACGTTTTTTGCAACAGCATCAGGTTTGATAATAGAAAGGGTGCGTTCGATAGCCATGTAAAACTCCAATAGTGATTTCAAAGATTTTGCTGATTTGGCGCCAATTTGGACCCAGAAAGATGCCTCTCTCGATTTCCCACAAGGCGCTAGGAATTCAGCGACCCCCGAATTATACATCGGCTGACCGTATTTACCCTGATCTGAGCGTAGCTAAGCTATTGAATTTACAGGGCATAACCCTATGATTTGTAGTCTTTTTCATAGGGGGCTTGAAATTACCCCATTTTGTCTATACTTACTGTCAACAGCCCCTTGTGGGCTCGTGTATTAACTATGAAAAAGGAGTCAATATGAGTGATCTTAACTCTTACGGCTTTGGGCAAACAGGCTCGATTAGCACCCCACAAATACGCAACCGCGTACTGCGCAATACCTATGCCCTTTTGGCGCTCTCAATGATTCCAACTGTCATTGGCGCATGGCTTGGCGTTGCCTTTGGACTGAACTTCATGGCGGGTAGCCCTTTTATGGGTTTCATCGTCTTTATGGCAATCGCTTTTGGTTTCTTCTGGGCGATTGAGAAAAACAAGGATACCGGAGCTGGTGTCCTGCTATTGCTAGGCTTCACCTTCTTTATGGGCATCATGATGTCTGGCCTAGTAGGTTACACACTCAATAGCTACAGCAATGGTGCTACCTTGATCATGTTGGCCTTTGGCGGTACTGCAGCGATTTTTGCTGTGATGGCCTCAATTGCCACAGTGAGCAAGAACGACTTCTCAGGCATGGGTAAATGGTTGATGGTAGGTGTACTGCTCCTGATCGTGGCTTCTTTAGCCAACATCTGGTTACAGTTACCAGCCTTGATGTTGACTGTCATGGTCTTGGCCATCGCAATCTTTTCAGCCTTTATCTTGGTTGATGTACAACGCATCATCAACGGCGGTGAGACCAACTACGTAATGGCTACTTTGGCTATTTACCTGGATGTGTACAACATCTTCACCAACTTGCTCGCCCTCTTAGGCATTATGGGCGGTGACAGAGACTAAGCAATGAGTTTTAAGATTTAATTAAAAAGGCACCCGCGGGTGCCTTTTTCTTTGCTTCAATATTGCGAGCAACTGATCTTTTAAAGCAATGAATTACTAGAATCTTTCAAATACTGCCATTGACTCCACATGGGATGTGTGGGGGAACATATTAACGATCCCCGCACTCTTGAGAACATAAGCAGCCTGATGACAGAGAATGTCCGTATCTCTAGCTAAGGTCTTGGGATTGCAGGACACATACACAATGCGTTGTGGCGGTAGATCACTGCCTTGCTCATGGAGTTGAGCTAAGGCCTGGCAAATTTCCATGGCACCCTCACGCGGGGGATCCATCAACCAACGCTCAGCTTTGCCCCACGAGGCGATTGTCTCTGCGCCCACTTCAAATAAATTGCTTTGCATAAAACTGACTTTATCTGCGAGCCGGTTATGCTCTGCATTGGCTTTGGCTCTGGTAGTAAGACTTTCTAAACCCTCAATACCCAGAACTTTGCTTGCCCTTCTTGCCAGCGGTAGAGTGAAATTACCAATGCCACAAAACAAATCAAGCACCCGATCATTTGCTTGAACCTCTAGGAGACGAATCGCCCTACTCACCAAGGCACGGTTCATCATATGATTGACCTGTGTGAAATCGGCCGGCTTAAATGGCATTTCGATTTCGAACTCAGGTAAACGGTAGCATAGCTTGCCTGTTAGAGGATAGAACGGTGCAACGGTTTCTATACCTTTGGGTTGCAACCATATCCAAACTTGATGCTTATCTGCAAAATCTCGGAGCAACTGTTCATCTGCTGACGTTAGTGGCAAGAGGTTTCTGAATACCAGTGCAGTGACTGGCTTTGTTTTTTTGGGGTCATCTGAATTGGGATCCTCAGGTTCACCTACTGCGATTTCAATTTGCGGCATACGATCGACGATAGAAAGAGCCATAACCAATTTACGCATCTCGGGCAACAGATCAGAAACATGCTTTGGCAAAATCTCACAAGCCGTCATATCCGCGACATAGCCACTCTTGCCCTCATGAAATCCAATCAACACCGTTCCTTTTTTAATGGAACGATTGACAGCACTTAAGCGTGCGCGATGACGATATTCCCAAGCAGGACCCCCCATCGGCCGAAGAATTTCTTCAGGGGAAACTTTTGCTATGTGCTTTAGATCATCCTCAAGAACGCGCTGTTTCATGGCTACTTGAGCCCGAATATCCAAGTGCTGCATGGTGCAGCCACCGCAAACACCAAAGGCTTTGCATTTAGGTTCCGCTCTGAATACTGCAGGCTTGAGAATGTTCAGCACCTTAGCTTTACTAAAGCGAGCTTTGTCTTGCGTCACAACATAGGTGACTAGCTCGGTGGGTAGCGCGCCTTTGATAAAAATGACTTTACCGCTTTGACCAGAATCTAGCTCATGCCCAGCCTCTTCTTCAGTGAGCGCTAAGCGCGCAATGCCTTGTGCATCGAGATCAAGGGAATCTACTCGTACCGGCTCAGTCACAACAATGTGAACTGGCTTTTCTCCTCTACGCATCGGGAGCAAAATCCTGGAGATATTCTTGCCACTGCTCGCCATGCGGCTCTTGAGATTCTTTTTCTAAGTAGGCTTTTACGAAAGTGATTTCTTCTTTGTATTCTTCCAATGAGAAGCCACCACGCATCAACTGAAAGCGGCAGTACATCAGATAAGTGTTAACCACATCGGTTTCGCAATAGCGACGAATCTCATCAATCCTACCCTCTTGATAGGCAGGCCACACTTGACTGCCATCCATTCCCATCTTGCCGGGGAAGCCACAAAGTTTTGCCAGACCATCCAAGGGGGCATTCGCGCGACCATTAAATTTAGCCAAGAGATCCATCAAGTCCAGATGACGCATGTGATAACGACTGATGTAGTTGTTCCACTTAAATTCACGGCTATCGTTTTCTTGGCTCTCCCCCATTTCCCAATAGCGTGGTGCTTGCACATGATTTGCTAGCGCACGGTAGTGCAGAACTGGCAGGTCAAAACCACTGCCATTCCAGGAAACCAACTGCGGGGTATATTTCTCTACTAACTCAAAGAAGGTTTGTATCAATACCTTCTCATCATCTTGCGCTGTGCCTAGGGTGCCTACTTTAATTTGGGGTGAGCCATCTTTAGTTGTTCTACGAATAACGCAGGAAATAGCACAAATCCGTTGTAGATACAGTGGCAGAAACTCACTACCGGTTTTCTCCGCCCGCTCTGCCATTGCTTTGGCAGCAAGCTCGCTATCTGAGAGTGCATCCGGATATTCATTGAGACGACGTAATCCTGCTACATCCGGAATAGTTTCAATATCGAAAACGAGAACTGTTGCCATACTTAAATCGCTAGCAAGTTATTGAGAGCAATTACTGCAAGTATGGCGTTGGGTTTACTGGCTTGCCATTCACACGGAGTTCGAAATGGAGTTTTACAGAATTTGTATCAGTGTCTCCCATCTCAGCAATTTTCTGATCCTTCTTCACCGCATCACCCTCTTTTACTGAGAGCATACGGTTATGGGCATAAGCTGTGAGATATGTGTTGTCGTGTTTGATAATGACAAGGTTGCCATAGCCACGCAAGCTATTACCAGCGTAAACCACTTTACCATCCGATGCTGCGGTAATAGGTTCTCCTAACTTACCAGCGATATCAATGCCTTTAGTTTTCTCACTGAATTCTTCAGTGACCTTGCCTTTAGCTGGCCATGACAAACGAATCCCCGGCTCTGCAACGACTTCTTTAGGGGCTTCTTTGGCAGCATCCATCTTTGGTACATCCGCTTTCGGAGTATCACTAGCCGTTTTTGGAATTGGCTTAACAGTTAATTTGCTGCTAGCTGGAGGCCTTACCAAAATGAGGTCACCCACTTCAATTAAGTTTGGGTTGGATAAATTATTCCACTGCGCTAAATCTCGCGGAGATTGTCCATTATCTAAAGCAATCCGAGCCAGAGTATCGCCACGTTTGACGCGATAGTATCCAGGCGGTGTAGGCTCACTAGCTCCACCACTTCGATCAACCACATTCGCTGGCTTAGCCCTAGGTGTGGTCGAGCAACCGACATTGAATGCCAAAGTAGCAATTGCCAGAAGCAATAGAAGATATCTAAACATAGGGTTTATTGGGTTTTTCATACTACCCCTGATTGTAAGGGGACAAAAAAGACCTCGTCTAGAACGGTTCTTTGATAGCGCTGAGAGCTCATCCGCTCAACCATAATCAACTGCTGCTCTTTCTCATTTTTAGCCACAGGAGCCACAAGACGGCCGCCAATAGCCAATTGATCCAATAAGGCATCCGGAATACCCAATCCAGCAGCTGCCAAAATAATTCCATCAAATGGAGCTGCTTGGGGAAGTCCCAAAATACCATCACCATAGATCAGACGCAGGTTTTTGATCCGAAATGGACGTAGCTTCTCTCTAGCCATGTCGTGCAAAGGACGAATGCGTTCAATTGAATACACCTCATCCGACAACAAACTCAGTACCGCTGCTTGATATCCGCAACCAGTGCCGATTTCTAATACTTTGCCCAACTGCTGTTTAGGCTTATGCAAGAGCTCAATCATGCGAGCAACTACTGATGGCTTAGAAATCGTTTGAGAATGACCGATGGGCAAAGCAGTATCTTCATAGGCTTGAGGATGCATGCCCGCATCCATAAATGCATGACGAGGGACCGTAGCAATCGCTTCTAATGTTTTGCCGTGCTTAACCCCGGCAGCGAGCACTTTCGCAGCCAAGGCTTGCCGGTGACCGGCATTACGTTCCGCAGCTGGCCTCAACCGCGGGTCCAGCCATTGGCACGCATCGCAGCTAAACGCGCATGATGAGTCAAATCCAACTGCATAGGTGTGATCGAGATACACCCTTCAGCAATTGCATGGAAGTCGGTACCCTCAGAACTATCTTTTGCATGTCCAGCAGCACCAATCCAGTAAATATCATCACCACGCGGACTCTTCTGAAGTACCACTGGTTGAGAGTGATGGCGATTACCTAAGCGGGTTACCCGCCAGCGATTGAGATCAGCATATGGACGATTTGGAATATTCACATTCAGCAAGGTAGCTGCGCCATCGGTGCGAGTCAACTGAGATGCCAACATTTGCGCGACGATATCGTGAGCCGCTTTAGCAGCATCATCAATCCGGTTCCAGCCTTTATCAATCTGTGAGAAAGCAATGCCAGGGACACCAAACATGACGCCTTCAATTGCGGCAGCTACAGTGCCTGAGTACAGGGTATCTTCACCCATGTTCTCGCCTTGATTAATACCGGAGACTACGAGATCCGGTTTTTCATCTAAGAATCCTGTCATGGCGATATGCACGCAATCCGTTGGAGTACCGTTGATGAATAGAAATCCATCACGCTCACCGCCAGCTAATCGATGAATGGATAGTGGTCGTGAAAGCGTTAAAGAATTAGATGCACCACTATGATTTTGTTCGGGAGCAATCACGGTGACTCGTCCCAACGGGCGAATGGCATTAACCAAGGCCAACAGACCGGGAGCAAGATAGCCATCATCATTCGAAATCAGAATGTGCGGCTGCTTTGTGTTTTCACTCATGAATATCAATACCTTCTTTGTAACCCTAGGCTTTTGCCATCTGGGTTAATGCGCGTCCTCTAAACCATCCATATATTACTGGTAATACCAAGAGGGTCAAAATAGTCGTTGTCACCATACCCCCCACAATCACTAGGGCTAGAGGGCGCTGGGCTTCAGAGCCAATTGAGTGAGATAAAGCGGCTGGCAATAGCCCTAAGCCAGAAAGTGCTGCTGTCATCAGTACTGGGCGCACTCGCAAGGAGGCACCCTCCACCATGACATCCTTCATCTCACCATGCTCGGTAGCAGCGGTCTTATTAATAAAGGAGATCAGAATCACTCCGTCCTGAATCGCAATCCCAAATAAGGATAAGAATCCAAAGAAGGCAGAAATACTGAGAGTCTCTCCAGCAAGATGCAAAGCAATGACGCCGCCAATGGCTGCAAACGGCACGTTAATCATCACAATGACTGCGTCTCGGAAATTACCAAAAGCACTAACAAGCAATAAGAAGATGCCTAGCAAGGCTAATGGCACGATCAGCATGAGCTTCTTCTGTGCCTGCTTCATTTGATTAAATTGACCATCCCAACTAATGGAATAGTTTGGCGGCAAGGTGATGTTCTTCTCGACTAAGAATTGCGCATCCTCTACAGCGCTACCCAAGTCACGGTTACGTACACTGAACTTAATCGCGATGTAACGCTTACCAGCTTCACGATAGATGAAGAATGGGCCATCACTTAATTGAACCGTTGCAACCATCGACAAAGGAATAGCTGCGCCGTTAGGTGAATCTACTAATAGGTGGCCAATATCAGCAATGTCATTACGACTCCCTTCATTTAAGCGAATCGCTATACCAAAAGTCTTTTCATCCTCCAGGAGATTTGTCACCGCTGCACCACCAATGGCATTGGCCACTAACGTTTGAATGTCATTGACGTTAATACCGTAACGTGCAGAGCGCTCACGATCAATCTGAATGTTTAAAGTTGGTTGACCCAATTCCTTGAGGATACCCTCGTCAGCAACACCGCGAATTTTCTTAAGTTGCTCAATTACCTCATGGGCTTTTTGATCTAGAACCTCAAGGTCTGTGCCGTAAATCTTGACCGAGTTCTCTCCCTTCACTCCAGAGAGCGCCTCATTCACGTTGTCTTGAATGTATTGCGAGAAACTATAAGTAACGCCCGGAATCTTATTAAGCTCAGCTTCTAGATGGATAATCAAGTCTTTCTTACTTGACCCGCTTGGCATCTTGTCAGGGCTCTTTAAATACAGGCCGTACTCTTGATTGAATACGCCAGTGGAGTCGGTACCATCATCTGGACGACCAATTTGAGCAGCAACCTTTTCAATCTCAGGCTGCCTTAAGAACGTCTCGCGTAATTGATTAGCAATTTTGACAGAGTAATCGAGATCAACTGTATTGGGCAAAGTAACGCGTAGCCAAATATTGTTCTCTTCTAGCGTCGGTAAGAAGGCAGTACCTAAACGAGTAATGCTTAATAAAGTCAGACCCAATACAAACACTGCAACTGACACAACAGTTAATGGGCGATCCATCCACTTTCTAAGCAAAGGCTTATAACCGTCAAGTAAGCGAGTAATAAATCCAGGTGGCTTGTGATGCAAGCTCTCACCGAAGACCAAAGAGATCATGGCTGGCAAGAATGTCAGACTTAAGATCATTGCCGCGATCAAGGCAAAGCCCATGGTAAATGCCATTGGCTTAAAGATGATGCCCTCTACTCCGCCCATAAAGAACAATGGAGAGTAGGCAACAATAATGATGCCGGTGGAATAAATCATGGCGCGCTGTACTTCGCTTGTTGCCAAGATAATGCTTTGATTAAGGCGCTTACCACCTTCCTCTAGATGGCGCATCACGTTCTCCGTCAGGATGACCGCAGAGTCGACAATTACACCAAAGTCAATTGCGCCAAGAGAAATCAAGTTAGCCGGAACGCTCCATAAATGCATCTGAATAAACGATACGCACAGAGCCAATGGAATTACTGCAGCCACAACTGCTGCTGCACGTAAATTACCCAAAAAGAAAAACAGCACCGCGAGTACTAAGGAGATTCCGAAGAACAGCGTGTGCTTCACCGTGCCGATGGTGATATCCAAGAGCACTTGGCGGTCGTAGAAAGGCTTTACTTCAATTCCGGGTGGCAAGATTTGTTTGTTGATGTTCTCAACCGTATTACGAACTCGGGCCAGTACTTCAGTGGCATTCTCACCACGACGCAAGTAAACGATCCCTTCAACAGAGTCTGGGTTGTCATTAAACTGAAACATCCCCAAACGTGGTGCATTGCCAATTTCTACACGCGCCACATCACCAATCCGAATTGGCACCCCGTTGTGAATGGAGACTACCACCCGCTTAATGTCATCGATACTTTTTAAAAGCCCCACTCCACGCACTACAAACTGTTGTTCACCGCTAGGCAGTAGTCCGCCACCGGTATTGCTATTCGCATTGGTTAAGGCGGTAATCAATTCATTAACAGTGATGCCCTTCGATTGCAGGCTTTCTGGACTAACAATCACTTGATATTGGCGAACCTTGCCACCAAATGAAGAAACATCCGCAACCCCAGGGGTTTGCTTTAGCTCTTTATAAATCTCGTAGTTCTGCAGTGTCTTGAGATGGGATGATGAGGCGTAATCAGACTTCACCTCATAGCGCATGATCTCACCAGTGGCATCGGAGTCCGGGCTAACGCTGGAAGTAACCCCATCTGGAAAGTTCACATTAGACAAGCTGCTCATAAAACGTTGACGCGCTTGAAATGGGTCCGTCGTGTCGTTGAATTTCAGAGTTACAACTGATAGGCCAAATAAAGACACTGAACGGAAAGCCTGAAGACCAGGTATACCTGCCAAAGCATTTTCTACCGGAATGGTTACCTGCTGCTCTACCTCAGTCGTACTTCGACCAGGCCATTGAGAAATCGCCTGAATCGTTAATGGCGCTACACCCGGGTATGGCTGTATTGGCAACTTAGATAGGCTATACATTCCCAAACCGAGAAGCACAATTGAACCGACGATGACAAGCACCCGTTTTTCAAGTACACCTCGAATGAAAGAAGTAAAGGCGCTCACTTAACTAATCTTCCTGCTTTGCAAATCGATCGTTTAGTAGCACTGCACCTTCTGCCAGTATGCGCGAAC
The DNA here is from genome assembly GCF_018688335.1 of Polynucleobacter sp. AP-Jannik-300A-C4. NCBI lineage: Bacteria > Pseudomonadati > Pseudomonadota > Betaproteobacteria > Burkholderiales > Burkholderiaceae > Polynucleobacter > Polynucleobacter sp. AP-Jannik-300A-C4. Next base: position 1,133,411 of record NZ_CP061316.1, read on the forward strand.
CAGGTTCAATGCCACTGGTAATCGCAAAGGCCTTGCTATTTAAGTCGTAACCTTTAACAGGAATGCGACGATACACTTCGTCTCCAGCCCGAATAATTACATAACGCATCTCGCGTATGCGGACCACGGCTGTTTGTGGCACAACGATAGCATCAGCCATGCCGGTGGTGAGCTTGGCAGAGGCGTACATATCAGGACGCAAAAGGTCATCATGATTATCTATATCCGCACGAATCAATAAAGCGCGAGTTTGCGGATCAATCGTGGGAGCAATATAGTTTGCGTAAGCTACGAACTCTTTATCCGGATAGGCTTCTACCTGCAAAACTATTTTCTGACCAGACTTAATTAAGCGCAAGTCTTGTTCAAACACATTGCCCAAGAACCAGAGTTGCTTTGGATCTGCTAAGGTAGCAATCACATCACCTGAGTCCACAGCAGAACCAGGCTCCACATTCCGCTTAACCACCACACCCTTTAGGGGTGATCGCATCACTAAATTGCTTTGAGTTTTACCGGTAGCTTCAATTGTCCTGATATCACCATCGCCAGCACCAAGATTACGCATACGATTTGCGGCCGCTTGTTGGGTAATGCGAGCATCCCCAAGTAAATCACCCATGGTCTTGCTAGATTCCAATACCCTAGCTGTTTTTGATGAGAGCAAATATTCTTGCTGAGCTGAAATAAATTCTGGGCTATAGAGCTCTACTATTGGAGAACCAATATTGATCTCGGCACCATCAAAAGCGTAAATACGTTCTACCCGCCCAGGTGCGCGTGCTGATAGCACCTTAGACTTTTCAGCATTAAACGCTAGGCGACCTGGTACTTTGATATCCACGGGTACCTGTACTTTTTCTGCCGTTTGGAAGATATAGATTTCTGGGTTCAGCTTGACGCCAGGAAGCCTTAACTCCAAGACGCCACTCTTCTCTATTTTGAGGGCCTTATCAGAAGCCTCAATCTTCACATTGCGATTGACATTGGTAATCCGGCCTAAAACAATACCCATCGATAGGATGGCAAAAGCAAAAGCGGCTAAGCGGACACGGTAGCGATTTGGGGGGCTGAGATTCCAGTACAGACCAGCAATACTAGCGAGTGCCACATGTAATCTCCGCCCACCAAAGTGCATAGCCTTTTCAGCAATGGGCTTAGCTTTATCACCAAGCTGTTTTAGAACAGAAAGAATTTTGTCTTTCAATACCACTCCTTAAAAAGGTTCTTTGCCAGATGTAGCTAGCAACACGGCTTGCGCTTGAAGTAGATTGCTCTCTGCTAAGGCTAATTGAACTTCGAGGCTACGCAATTGGGTTTGTGCTGTCAGCAAATCGTTAAATCCCTGACCATTATTTGAGTACTGAGTTAAGCCAACTTTATAAGCAGCATCTGCCTGCGGAACTTGGCGCTCTTTGAGAAATTGCGCCTGATTCTTGGCTTGCTCGTATGTGGCATACGCACCATTAACCGCCAACACAATTTGTTGTCGATTAGAAATATTGCCAGCTTCAGCTGCCGCTTGATTGCGCTGCGCCTGCTCTACCCCATACTTTTCTTTGGTAAAGAAATACAGTGGAATAATCAAATCCAATTCAAACTGGTAGTACATCGCGCCATTATTTGCCGAGAACGGCCCCCTTGGCGTGAATGAAGAACCAATTACTTGAAAGTCAGGTAGGTAGGCTTTCTTGGCGAGATCAACGCCTTTGCGAGCAGCCTCAAGCTGTAATGCTGAGCTCTTCAATGAGGGGTGACTGGTTTCGGCATAGTCTTCCAACTCCAGCAACGTTGGAACGCTGCTGATGGCACGACGGACGTCACCGCGCAAGATCAACTTTTCTCTTGAGTGGCGGCCTATCAAGGTATTAATGTTGTGCAATGAGACCGATAGCTGGCGCTCTACAATAAATTGATCTGCTTGAGCAGCACTTTGCGCCACTTGTGCGTTGAGATATTCAACATAAGCAGCGGCATTATTAGAGTAGCGCGCTTTGGCAACATTCTTAATCATCTCCAAACGCATTACCGATTCCTTGAGAACCTGCAACTGTTTCTGGGATGCTAACGCTCCGTAATACAGAGTAGATAGTTGAGCACCCAACTGCAGGTAGGTGGATTCGCTTTGAGCTAAAAGTGCTTCCGCATTGGTATTGGCAATATCGGATGCCAAGCTTTTCTTACCTGGAAACTGAAATGGTTGGGCAAGCGTAATGGCATTATTACTGCTGATCCCATTTGGGTATTGTGATGTCGGCGCATTTGCGCCACCCAATGCAAATGGGGAGTTCACTGGCATGCCAGACCACACCAACCCGACTTGTGGATTAGCTGGGGCATTAATCTGCGGCACAGTAGCCTTGGCAGACAAATAGGACTCGCGCAAAGAAGACAATTGCGGGTTGTTTAATTTAAGTTCATTCCAAAGCTGGCGCAAATCCATTTCTGCGGGGCCAGATGTTGCACCCATGGTGTAGATCTTCGGCGTATTACTTTGCGTTACTGGCGCAAATAAGCTTGCGGCTTTGGCAGGATTGGGAGCATTGGGGGTGCTACTGACATTGCTAACTAGTGGAGGTGCAGATAAGCTCTCTTGAGATTCATTGAGCTGTACAGTGACACTAGCTGGAGTGGCAGTATTTGCAGGCGATGTTTGCGCAAAAACAGATGTCACTAAGAACAGGGATGCAAAAGAACAAACACCAGCAAGCCACTTTGAGGGCTTGGCTTTTGCATGCATCTGTTTCTGAGTTGTAATCTGGCCGTGAATCAAATCGGCTGCCTCTAAATCTCTTCGAATGCTGTTTTTATAGTCTTGAATGTAGATTTCCCTACATATCAAGGGGTTTTACTGATTATAGGGGTATAGAGGCAAAAGTCCATCAAATACAAATTCTTATCTTATTGATTCTAAGGACAATAATGAATTTAGCCCTACTGACAACAGCTAGAATTCAGCATGAACCCTGAAAGATAGGATCTTGACTGGTCCGCGGGCAGAGTTATAGGCTGGATTGATGATGTGCTGGAAGTTCAAACCAGCGAGCACGTTCTTAATCATCGTGACGTTGTAATACACCTCACCAATCCGTTCTGGTGAGTAAGAAATCGTTTGACTTGGGCTAGCGTAGTCACCAATGAAGTAAGACACGCCACCAGCTTGTAAGTAACCACGGCGATAGCTCGACAAACCATTTTGCATGGCAGAGATACCAATGCTGTCATTGGGACGCTTCCAACTGGTGCCATTCATGCCCATACCAATGGAGAGTGAATTGTCCGCTTCTGTAAACGACATCGTTTCGGTATGACCATCAGATGTGAAGGCGCGGCCATAAATACCAAGATCCTTGGTTAGAGCTTGTTCACCATGCAAACCAATACCAGTTTTGATCTGCATATTGTTGCGGACATTGTTAATAGCTTGTGTGCCTTGGCGAGCATTGGGGTCTTGATCAATGTAATTGGTAGCGTCTGAGAATCGCGCCAACATCATTTTGTTGCGATAGGCCAAGACACTCACCTTGCCAGGAAGATCGGCAATATTGTGCTGGCGCTCAACTTCTACTTGATCGCCATAGGTATTAAAGATTTGCCAATTAAGGTCACGGCCATTGGGTGATTTGGGGGCGAGCATTCTGGAAGCGCGCATCACCCAGTTATCGAGATACCACTCACCCGCCAATCCCCAGCTATAGCCTCTGGCGTCAGCTGCATAGTCATAAGCCAGATAGGTCATATTGCCCCAGTTCATAAACTGAATGCGTGGGTCTTTGGCATAACGGCTGTCATCAAAAATATCGAGCGTAGAGAACTGACCGCCAGTGAGCACCACGCGATTACTACTCACGGTTTGCGTAATTTGATTAGCCTCATTCTCCAGAACGACTTTATCGCCCTCTTGATTAATCGTTTGACGCACAAAGGCGCGAGCAGAATAAAACTTGGCTTGCGCACCAGTAGCTTTACTACCCTCGCCGTTAGGAAAACCACCAAGACCAACTAATCCAGAAAAGGGCACACCAGAAATCACTTCCGGATTGAAGTAGACATCGGTATTGGGTGCTAGGCGTGCACCCATGAATAAGGTGCCCGACCAGGTATAGCTCATGGATTTTTGAGCATTCAAACTATTCTGCCCAGAATAAGATGAATTGAAATTGTTATAACGCTGATTAATGTAAGTCGTTTGCCCATGCAGATTTACAGGCAACCCAAAGAGCTCTCCCTCAGTTGGAACACCCTCAATTGGAGAAGCGAAACTTGCAATCTGATCCGAACCAGATCCCGCCTTCTGGGCGATAGCGGTTGTGCTGCAAAAGGCAGCAAGCAAGCAAGGCAGAAGTCGAAGGGATTTGTGGGTCATTCACAATTTCACAATACTTAGCATCAATGCCCAATGAATCGCTAAAAGAAACTAGAAGCAACTAATGGCCAGATCTACCGGGGTAAAAACCAGACAACTCGGATAGGCACTGCGTGGGATTGAAGCTCGTCAGGAGTGCAGGCCAAATTATCCCTAAAAAGAGCTAATTTACCTAAAATTTATGTCGCTTTAGTGACTATTGAGCCTATTGCGCCCTATCGCTTAAGGTCTCGATAAAAATTTTCATGAACTCCATAGCCAATTAATGCGATTTGAGTTCCATCCAGACTTACCGAGTATGCCAACAACATTTGTTGATGGAGATAGCGAAACTTATAAACCTGCACACCCAACAAATCACCCTTCTTCATATCCCCAACAAATGGCTTGGAGGTAATATCTTTAACCGCTGAATCAAGGGCCTTCTTTTCGGCGGGAGAAATTTTCTTAATAGCTCGATCAAATCGAGGGGTTGTTAATACCCTCATCCGAATTTATATGGGGAAAGATTGCCAGCTTTTACCTCTTCAATACTTACGAGCATATCTTGAAGCATGTTGATGGGTAGATCAGGATTCTCTTCAGCGACCTTACCCAAGCGAGCCCAGTACTCAATTTGCTTAGGTACTGATCTATGCATTGCCTGAGCATAGGGCTTGGCGTCTTCCACCAATATATCCGATAACTTGATTGCTATAGCCATAATGAGCTCCTTATTAAACTAGTATCAATTTAATACAAAAGGTTGCAAAAAGCAACTTTTTACTAAGCACCTTATTAATGGGGATTTAGGATATAACTTAGATATACCAAACTTAGCGCCGATCCATCAGCGCTCTGGCTAATGTGCCTGCATCCACATACTCAAGCTCACCACCCACCGGAATACCTCTGGCAATTCTGGTGACCTTAATGCCTTTGGATTTGAGTACTTCGCCAATGTAATGGGCTGTGGCCTCACCTTCACTCGTGAAATTCGTTGCCAGAACTACTTCTCGCACTGGCACTCCAGTATCTGGCGCTTCAATACGACTTAGCAATCGATCGAAATGAATTTCATTAGGGCCCATGCCATCAAGTGGTGAGATGCGACCCATTAATACAAAGTAATTACCTTTGAAACTCAAAGTCTGCTCGACCATCACTTGATCAGCTGGCGTTTCCACAATGCATAGCAAAGATGGATCACGACGGTCATCATTACAAGTAGCGCAGATCTGGGTTTCGGAGAAAGTATTGCAACGGGCACAGTGACCTACAGTCTCTACTGCTTCACCCAATGACTGAGCAAGCACTGCAGCACCATTGCGATCATGCTGAAGCAAATAAAAAGCCATGCGCTGAGCAGACTTGGGGCCTACGCCAGGCAATACACGCAATGCCTCGATCAAACGACCAAGGGCATCTTGCGGAGCTTCTTGACGTGCCATTAAATAAAAATATTTCTCAGAATGATTAAAACGGCAGCTTAAATCCAGGAGGCATCGGCATACCAGCAGTAGCACCAGACATCACTTGTGCATTAGCAGCCTCTACTTGTTTGAATGCATCTGTATAGGCGGTAACCAATAAGTCTTCGAGCATTTCGCGATCATCCATAGCACCTGGATCGATCTGCACGCGCTTCATCTCATATTTGCCAGAGATGCACACTTTGACTAAGCCACCAGCCGCTTGGCCAGTGACTTCAAGCGCAGCCAATTGCTCTTGCGCTACTTTCATCTTCTCTTGCATCTGCTGGGCTTGTTTCATCAAACCCGCAAGGCCGCCTTTCATCATCGCTTATTTCCTTTGCTTACTTATATGTCTATCAATATTGAACTGGGCAATCAAAGAGGCTTCACAGAGCCGCCAACTACTTTGGCTCCAAACTCTTTTTCTAATTGCTGAATAAATGGATCTTGCGCAATCATCTGCTCTGCGTTTTGTCTTTTCTCTTGATGAATCTGAGCATCTACTTTGGCTACTGTCTTACCCTCAACTTCACCCTTCTCAATAATGACTTTGATGGGTTTGCCAAAGTGAGCTGTTAATGCATCTGCAAGACGACCAATAGAAGCTTCGGATGCCAATTGCGGCATCGGTGTCACAACAGTAGCGCGTACACCTACCGGTGAATCTTCCCAATCTTGCAACTCTGTCTGAAATGCTAACTGCTGAACTAAGCCTTTAACCGGTAACTGGCGCATTAAGGAATGCCAGTCTGGACGATTGGCTGCAGATGCAGTAGCGACTGGTGCAGAAACTGCTGGGGCTGGGGCAGCAGATTTAGCAGCGGCCGAAGCAGATGCTGCAGGCGCAGACCTGACTAGCGCAGCAGTTTGATTTGCTGGTGCAGACGGTCTTGGTGCTGCCGCTACTGGTGGAGCTGAATTAGCTACCCTGCTTGGAGTTTCATTTCCGGGACGAAAGGCTAACATCCTTAAAAGCGTCATTGCAAAGCCAGTTTGCTCATCGGGTGCAAGTGATAAATCGGGACGGCTAGTAATACTGATTTGGTAGAAGAGTTGCGCCTCTTCTCTTGTCAGTGCGATAGCTAAGCGACGAATCTCAGCCGCTTCTGGCCAGTCTTCTAATACAGATTCAGGAACAATTTGTGCGGCTGCGATTTTCTGGATGAGGCTGGATAAATCGGCCAGCGCTAATGAGAAAGACATACTGCGCTCACCCATCTCATTGGAGATGGCTAACAATGTCGCACCATCTTTAGCAATCAATGAATCCAAAATTCTGATGAGGTATGCATCATCAAGTGTGCCGAGCATGCCACGTACTGCCTCTTCAGATACTTTGCCAGCGGCATAAGCAATCGCTTGATCAGTCAGTGATAAAGCATCGCGCATAGAGCCTTGCGCTGCTTTTGCTAAAACACGCAGAGCATTAGTCTCACACTCAACGTTTTCTGCGGCGAGTACTTTTTCTAAATGCTCAACGATGAGCGGTACTGGCATTTGCTTGAGGTTGAACTGCAAGCAACGGGACAGAATGGTGACTGGGATCTTTTGGGGATCAGTCGTTGCCAGGATGAATTTCACATGTTCTGGCGGCTCTTCAAGCGTTTTGAGCATGGCATTAAAGGCATGATTGGTGAGCATGTGCACCTCGTCAATCATGTAGACCTTGTACCGTGCATTACTAGGGGCGTAGGCTGCTTTTTCTAATAGAGCGGCAATGTCGTCTACCCCGCGATTACTCGCAGCATCCATCTCAATATAGTCAACAAAGCGACCGGCATCGATCTCTAAGCAAGCTGGGCATTTTCCGCAAGGCTCTGAGGTCATGCGACCTTGACCATCTTCCCCGGTGCAATTGAGGGCTTTGGCCATAATTCGGGCAATGGTGGTCTTTCCGACCCCGCGAGTGCCTGTAAAGAGCCAAGCGTGGTGTAGTCGACCTTGGTCTAAAGCATGGGTTAATGCCTTAACCACATGGTCTTGTCCTACCAATTGGGAGAAAGTTTTAGGGCGCCACGAACGGGCTAAAGCCAATGCTGTCATGTACTCCATTCTAACAAGCTAAAATGGAATTGGACGGGCCTCCCCGCATGGCGGTTTGGATAACCTGGTCAGGTCGGGAACGAAGCAGCCAAACCCAATTCTGTCAGTGCCGGGGGTCGGGCTCGTCCACCCTATTGATAAGTCCTTGTTTAGTTTGATATTTGTATTTCTAGACAAGGATTTGCACTAAGCTAAGGTCTCAATGTCACAACCAGACATGAACAAATACGTAGTCATCTCTATCGAACCGACTGATCTAAGCAACCACTGGGTCATTACCTACCAAACCCCTAGAGGCGTAACCGAACAAGAATCTGTAGAGGCTTTTGATTCCAATGACGCATTCATTAAATTTCGCAATCAGCGGATTCAAGAATTAAAAGCAAAAAACATTCGAAAAGCGCAAAAATAATTACGGCTTCCAAAAGCAGGATAAGCGCCGGTCAATTCCAGCAGCAAAGTCGTGATAAATCCACTTGTTGCAAATGAACTGATCCACCACGATCAATACTAGGATGACTGCCACCAGAAATATCAGCACCCATTTAAGAGAAGTGTTCATACGGCAAGATCCAGTGAGGTGGTTGCGATTCGATTCAAGTTATTAGGGCTCAATCTTGATTTTCTTGAACTTACCAAGCAGAGCCAGGCTAGCCAATATTTGATTAGCCATATCCGCACTCAGATCCCCTTTAGCCAAGGCATACAGAATTTGATCCGCTCGCTCCGATTCTGGGGCAGCTAGCAAGGCTTTAAAGATTTGCGCCTCAGTCATCACGCTATTGATTTGTATTGATGTCAGATTAATCTGAACCTTGCTGCCCTTGATCCCATAGCGCACTTGGGCCATTTCAATGAGTTCACTGCGTTGCTTTTCTTGCAAGCTTTCAAGTGTAGGTAATGATGAATCAACACTAGGTGCTAGAGCCGAACCTATATTAGGACCCTGACGGGGCTTTTTATATACGAGATCATCATCCACAAAAGCCTCCAATCCCTTGATGAATGCAATTCATTTTGGGGAATGCAAGTGCCATATCTAAGCGATTACTTATTTTGGTGCGAGCAAAATTCGCATTAAGGCAGTACGCGCTTCTGGCACCTTGAGTTGGTCAGCTAAATTGAGTAACTCCGTAGCCTTGGGGATATTTTTTAAATATTCCATCACGAGGCCATAGTTATAAATTGCTACCCCGTTTTTGCGTTTGACTTCAGTATCGAGTTCATAAAAGAGTCGGTCAATTTGACGCTCTTGCAATTGATCGCTCCAAGCCATCTCGCAGCATTTACGAAAGGTGCGCTCATAGCCCGCGCTTTCAATCGTGATGAAAGCATCAAATGCTTGGGGATATAGACCCAGGTTCTGGAAACGTAAACCTTCAGCAAAATCAGCGTTATTTAACTCGGACATAGTGGGGGCTCGATGCAATATAAAGACATGAAGCCCATATATTACCTTGGATTTCTATAAATAAGCCCCTAATTACAGCCCCATTTGGACCCTTAGAATTGAGGGTTCTGAGATTGATACCCCCTTCCCCAGAAAACCCCTGAGTAACCTAAATTAAATAATACGAAGCATTCTGAGGATTTGCCAGATCATAAAAATAATCAATAAGACGGCAACAGTACGTGCGTCCATGACCAATCTGAATAAACGTAATTGCTTATGAGTGCATTCCAAGGAAACCTGCATTACAAACCCCTATTAGCTAGAAAAGTTCAGCGTAGAGGTTTGGGATAGGAAATCACAGGGATTAGAGTTGATTTAGATGTAGGAAAGCATTTAGCCTTCCTACGCCTAATTAGGAATGATTACTTTTGTGAATCTGAGTTTTAGCCTTGGAAAGAAAAACCACCCGAAGGTGGTTTTGGTATTGCTTGAAAGCCAAGTAAAACAAGTTATGCGGCGATTGCCTTCTGTTTTTTTGGTGCAGCCTTTTTGCTCGGCGCATATTGATCTTGAAATAAGTTCATTGTGCTTTCAATTGTTTTCTCAAAACTTGTGTAAGTATCTTTTGATGCAGCATAGGCTTGATCAAAACTCTGGAGAGTTGAATCAAATACATAATCAAATGTATTGATAACTGGTGCTGAACCAGCAGGAGCTCCACCAGAAATCTCTTTAACCATCTTTTTTAGCTCAAGCTTAGACTCATCGATTGCGGACTCAATCATGCCAATAACTTCTTTGTGGCTATGACTAATCACTTTAGATACCTTGCACTGAATAGCTGATACCTAAGAGACGGCTGCCTGGGCTTCTTCAGCAGTAAATAACCCCAAGACTTCTTTGACATCTCGAATAGCTAGGATTTGAGCAGCCTTAACTTGTGTCGCAAGTACCGCATCTTTAGTTGCATCATAGTGAATATCGGCTATGGCTTTTGCGTTCTCAATAGCCAGTTGGGCCAATACTTGAGCAGACTCAATCGCTTTGGCTTGGGTTGCAATGAATTTCTCAGTTTGAAACATGGTGACTCTCCATAAGAATAGGCCAGAAGAAATAACATCAAATGCTGTATCTCAAAAGCTTAAATCAGATATGTGAAGTTTTTATGGCTAAACCAGACCCAGCTTAAGAATGGGTAAATTGTGGTTTTGTATGATTGCTAGCGTTAGCTCAACTAATAATTGGTGACTTAAATCGATGCTATTGATTCTTGGTGACTTTGGGTTGAAAGCCCAGGCAGGCTATGTTGGTATTTGCCAAAACTTGAGCGTCCGGAGTTGTCTTGGACTTAATTTCATATAGCTTACAGCCATAGGGGAACTTCTTGTCCCAGGTAATGTAGAAAAATTGACATTTTTTACAGTTCATCACTCAACATTAACATTAAGCTTTGGAAGTCTGTGATGACTGCATTCCAAACAAACCACCCGAAGGTGGTTTATACATTCTGAGCTTGCTTTTGGGTTCCTCTAGTTGTTGGCCACAATCGTCCCGTCTGAAGCCCTTATTTTGCGGTAAGTGCGCATCATATCCATCATTACAGCGGTACTCCAAGCAAAACAAAAAAGGCTACTCATTGATAGAACCACAGCAAGAATGCGATATCTACTTGGCAGATTTGATACAGCCTGCTCGGATCCAATCGTTGTGTATATGCCACCAATCACAACAATAGCGTGATCAATACTTGTTGCCACTCCGTGCATCAAGCCTAAGATAGACAGTATGCCAATCTCACTTAAATGGATTAGCGCTAGTGCGGATAAGCCCATAAAGAAAAAAATTTCCATTCGGAAATACTGCTTTTTAGCAATCAATGTACTGGCGTGTCGGTGGTATATGGATTGAGCGGCCCACAAACATAAACCGTGATACACAATCAATACAAAAAACACGACAATAAAGCCTATCAATAAGCCAAAAGAAGATAAGTCACCAATTGAAATGTCTTTCATTTTTGAGCACCTCACTAATACTGTCTAATTAAATTTTCCAAGCTAATGGATAGATTGTATCTAGCACCGAAACTAACTGTGTAGCTCGGAACGGAATCGACCAGGGCTTCAGGAGATTTTTAATGCTCTACTGGCAAAGTCCTAATCACCGATAGAAGGCTTAGCTTTTATTCTTCAGTTTTTCCCCATTATTTTGCAATAGGATCTGGAGCATGCTGCTCTGTAGTGCCGTCACATTATCCGGATTATCAATGTACTGACGCAATTGCTCAAGATCAGACACGCTGACAATTTGCTGCAGTTTAGAGATAGTGATTTTCAATTGTTCCGCAGCAAGCTCAGGGTGTTTAGATAAAAACTCCAGACTCATCTCCCCTGCACCCGCTTTTGTAGCCTTACCATCCCAGCTTACTTTGGCGTGGCTATCATGCGCATGATCTACGCCCATCTCGACCTTGGCTTTTTCGAGTAAGCGCGTCAGCTCTCCCTGGGACAGATGTAGACGCTTAGCCTCCGCCTCAATGAGCTCTTGCTCATCAGCCGAAATCACACCGTCCTCTAACATGGTGTAGAGCTCAGTCATCATGCTTTCACGCTCAATACGCAATTGGTCACTGAGAGCTGATGAAAGAATCGCCGCCGGAATCGCAAAAATACCAATACCCAATAGCGCTAAGACAATCGTGATTGCTCTACCCGCTGGAGTAACCGGAGAGATGTCACCATAACCCACGCTGGCTAAAGTGACAACAGACCAATAGATGGCTTGGGGAATATTTTCAAATTTATCTGGTTGGGCTTCATGCTCAAACAAGTAACCCAAACAGGCTGCCAGCATCACTAGCAAGAGCATGATGAAAACAGCCGCTTTCATGACCGGCCACTCTCGCTTAATGACAATAAATAGGGATTGCGTTGCTCCGGAGTAACGCGCTAACTTGAGCAATCGCATTAAACGGAAGACTCGCAAGAAGCGCAAGTCGAAGAGGTGATGAAGGACTGCCTCTAAGTAGAAAGGCAGAATCGCCAGAAGATCAATGATGCTCGTCGGTCTAGCTGCGCTGCGAAGACGCCCTAGTAACCACCCCTTGTATTTGGGATCCTCTGGACTGCTATAGATCCGCATTAAATATTCGGTTGAGAATATGGCAACTGCGATTCCATCCAAAATAATAAATTCGGAGTGAAGGTAATAGTTAATACTGTGAACAGACTCAAAGATGACTGCTAGGACTGACAAAATCACCCAGGTCACAATAAACATATCGAAGATGTGATGCAGATTGCCACTGGTCGGCGTTTCATTTACTAGCGCGTAAATCTTGTAACGATAAGATTTATCTTTATTGAGCTCTAAGAACTCATTGACCGCCGGCGCCAAAGCGCGGAAGAGCTTGAATAAACGCAGTAAACGCAAGGCCCTAAGAACGCGTAAGTCCGCATCAAAGAAGGCGCCTAAATAGAATGGCAATATCGAGACCAAGTCAATAATCGCAAATGGACTCTTGAAATAGGCCAGTCGAGGATATTTAGCGGAGCTAAAGGCAGGGTCTTCTGGCGCAACATAAAGCCGTAATGCATATTCAATAGAGAAGATCGCTAGCGAAACGACATCAAAAATATGAAACAGATGTTCTCTAGTCTCATAAATAACGGGGATCTGCTCAAGCACCAGACCGGCCATATTGAGCACGATCATATAAGTAATAAAGCGCTCAAATTGATTGCAGTAATTCTTCTTGATCTGATGATTAAAAAATAGATCAAATACCCGCTTACGGATTCGTAAGTTCAGACTAGCAAACGAAAGTGCTTGGAGACTCATAACTTAAACTCCCCAATTTTGATTAGGTAATATCCAGTATCGCAAAGACTTAAACGAATCTGTAAGCCACTGACGATTTTTTCACTCGGTTCCAAAGGTGACAGGCTCGGAGCTCCTGCAGGATTGATGGTGAGCTTCTCAAAGATAAAAGATCCACTCGTTAAAAGTTCATGCTTATTACACTTGCTTGAATATGCCGGCCCATTTGGCTTTAAGAGATTGGTATAGCTCTCAAATGGGCCTTTGGCTGCAAAGAGTGCCTCAACGCAATTTTTCCATTGATTTACTTTGATATCTTTAGCAAATTTATTCTCTTCATCAGTAGGCTTACAGGCTTCTGGATGTATTGGCTCATTGGCCTCTAGCTTGCTAGCGAGATTACCAAACCACGCTACGATTTCTTCACCATTATCTTGTGATGTTGCAACTTTAATTCCGTTCTGATAATTCCCAATTCCTAGGTAGGTTACTAAAAGTAAGTTGGCAAATAAAACCCCAAGAAAGAAAAAATCCGAAACGCGCATGCCTCTAAATAGACTGTGGATATTCTTGCCCAACATGCTCTCCCTGATCTCTCTTAACCCAAGCGACTATCTTGCCGCTTTCAATTACTGTATATTCAAATTTCGACTTACAAAGACGGCCATACGGGGGTTACCAATGCTATTTCAAGCGGTACTGCAAAGTTTGTTAATGAAAAAGAAGGTAAAGAAGAAACCTGAACCTTCCCAAGATTTGTCCCCAATGGCTCAAAGCATAATGCAAAAGCTAGCGGAACTTGATAAAACCAAGGGTTTAGACCAAGATTCTCCTGCAAATTCAGACGGCTCCTCGTCTAAAAATAGCTGAGTTGACACCCCCAATTTGATGCATTCGCTAACCCCTAGCCCTCCCTTCTAAAGACTGTTTATGCCCCAAGCGATTATTTTCGATGTTGAAGCAACCGATAAGAAGGATGCTGTCATTATTGAAGCAGCCTCTTTAGATGTCACCTCCATTAATCCGCTTGCAGTTGGCAATCCTTGGGTACAACGCTACAACCCTGGTAAACCGATTAGCTTAGGCGCACTAGCGACACACCACATCATGGATGAGGAATTAGTGAACTGCCCTTCTAGCAGCTCATTTAGATTGCCAGCGGGCACCAAATACATCATTGGTCATAGCGTGGATTTTGATTGGGAGGCCATTGGTTGCCCTGAAGTCAAACGCATTTGCACGCTTGCACTTGCTCGTAGCCTTTGGCCTGACTTAGACAGTCACACCCAGAGTGCCCTGCTCTATCACTTTGAGCGCCCTACTGCTAGAGAACAATTACGTGATGCTCATAGTGCATTAGCGGATGTCTGGATTTGCTCCAAGATTTTGGGGCAAATTATTGAAAAACTTAAACCCACCTCTCTTGATGCTTTATGGGAAATGTCTGAGAATGCCCGCATTCCAAAGATCATGCCTTTTGGAAAACACAAAGGTGAATTGATTAGCCAAGTACCCTCTGACTATAAGCAGTGGATGCTTCGTCAAGACAACGTCTCTGAATACTTGCGCAAAGCTTTGCAAGCCTAAGCTTTTTTAGTCCCAATCAATTTAGTGCTTCTGATGCGCTGAGGCTACGAGCTTTTCTGTATAGGCAATCGCGAGAGCTGAAAATACAAAGGTCATGTGAATGACGGTTTGCCACAGCAAGGTTTTTTCATCGTGTGAGGACGCATTAATAAAGGTTTTGAGCAAATGGATCGATGAGATACCAATAATGGCAGTTGCCAACTTCACCTTGAGTACACCTGCATTGACATGCGATAACCACTCAGGTTGATCTGGATGGTTCTCCAACTCCAAACGCGACACAAAGGTTTCCCAACCGCCAACGATGACCATCACCAGTAAATTCGAGATCATCACCACATCAATCAGACCCAACACAATGAGCATGAGTGCGGTTTCTGTCACATTCCTCTCTGACATCATGCTAATGAGATGGGCCAACTCTATCCAGAACTGCCACACATAAACACCCTGGGCTACGATTAAACCAATATAGAGCGGCGCCTGTAACCAACGGGACATGAATATCCAGCGCGGTAGAGGGCGTAATTTTTTATCTAAAAAGGTTTGTTTGTCTTCAATCATGGCGTCATTTTAACGATATTTAAGACATTTCTTTTACACGCAAATATCTTGTTGATTTGCGTCATTATGCTGAACTATTGAATTCTTAGTCTTAGCTTGCCTTTGACAGGGAATAAGGAATCCGTGATTTCCTTATTCCCCTTATTGGCCTACTGCTTACTGATTACTGCTGACTCATTACTGCTAACTGCTATTTTGTTACCACTCACCCTCTTACTGATAGTGACGGCTAAACATGTGTGACTTTTTCTGCTCACTGCGCTTGGTATTTTTCAGCACAGCCCAGTAAGACATCATCATGATGATTGCAAGTGAAGCACCGTTGAAGTTATTTAATAGTTCCATTTGATTTCTCCTGATTTGTATCTACGTTAATTTGGTTTTGTTGCTATTGCTCATTACTGTTTTGCTGCTATGTATTCAGAATATTTGCTTACAAGCTCACGAAATGAGCTAGTTAAATTCACTTCCTTATTTGTTGTTTTTCTTCATTTTTTTCATCGCTCTTTTGCTTATCATTTGTCTAGTTATTTAACGCACTACCGGTAGCTCATCCCACTGCGTGGTGTAGTTCGGTGATCGGTTACTGGATCTCATTTGCCAGTCTTGCTTAGTTCCAGATGCAGCAGTTTTGATAGCGGCATTACCAAAGCGACTATTAATTGAATCCATAGCCTTCATGAGTCCAGCAGACTTGCCTTTCACTTCCATGTCATCAAATAGCGATTGCTGCATCGTAGGTTTATCAGCCAGGAGATTAAGGATCACCCCTGCCTTTTTATACTTAAAGCCAGCTTTGTAGATTTGCTTTAAACCTTTTAATGCAGCGCTAGTGAGCGTTAAGGTGTTATCACTAGGATCACTCAAAACTACGGTGATACTTTGGTGGTGTTGTGGCTCAAATGGCTTATGTGGATTAGTTTGCACAAAGATGGTGAGCGCGCCCGTTACTGACTTCTGACTTCTCAGCTTCTCAGCACCTCTTGCGGCATGTGTAGCAACTGACTCAGCCAACTCTTCCATTAAAGTAACTGGCTTACCAAAACTTCTTGAAGAAATAATCTGTTGTTTAGCTGGTGCCACTTCCTCCAGTTGGAGGCAAGAGACTCCGCGCAACTCATAGCAAATGCGCTCGATCACAACACCAAACTGTTGACGCATAGCTTGCGGTGATATTTGCACCAAATCAAACACGCTGTTGATCTTGAGCTCTTTGAGTTTCTTGGCAGTCTTGCCACCAATACCCCACACCTCACCTACTGCTGTCTCGGCCATCCATTGATAGAGGACTTCTTTAGGCATGGAGCTGATGTCACATACGCCAGCAAACTGGGGATTCTTTTTCGCCAAATGATTGGCTAACTTGGCAAGCGTCTTACTAGCACCAATGCCGACACACACCGGCAGGCCAGTAGTATCTTTAACATCTTGCTTGATGATTTGGCCCAAGCTAGTCGGGTCAGCATATTGCTTAAGTACTGTCTCGATTTGCAGAAAGCTCTCGTCAATACTGTAGACCTCTAAATTGGGTGTGAACTTTCTTAAGACTTCCACTACCCTGCCGCTCATATCACCATACAAGGTGTAGTTAGATGAATACGCTTGAATACCGTGCTGCTTGGCTAGGTCTTTCATCTGAAACCAGGGCGTACCCATCTTTACGCCGAGTGCCTTGACTTCAGCGCTACGCGCTACGGCGCAACCATCATTATTTGAGAGAACGACCATCGGCACATCTTCCAGCTTGGGCGCAAATACACGCTCGCAAGATACATAGAAGTTGTTCACGTCGACCAGCGCGAAGAGTTGATTGGTTTTGCCGGCTTGATGAATGGCGCTCATATAGATTTACCATTTCTGCTACTAGCGTGGCTGTATTTGCGTACTACCCCAATCACTACACCCCAGATTTGGAGTTCGCTGTTCTCGTTAAATGTAATGGGCTCGTAATTGGAGTTCTCTGGCTGGAGCTCGGTCTTGCCACCCAATTGATAGAGCCGCTTGATGGTGTACTCGTCATCGACCACCGCAACCACGATGTCTTTGTGTTTTGGCTTGAGGGCTTTATCAACCACCACCTTATCGCCGTCACAAATACCTGCACCCATCATCGAATCACCCTTAACGGTGAACATGAAAGTGGCTGGTTTGTTTTGGACTAAATAGTGGTTTAAATCGAGGCCTTCCTCGGCATAATCGGCCGCTGGACTCGGAAATCCTGCTGAAATACGGTGACTCAGGAGCTTGAACTCATAGGCGCCATTTGCCGCCAAGGCTTGTGGAGCCTGGGTCAGAGTGCTTTCTGAGGAGCTTTGTGGAAGTGCGATTAGTGCCATAGGTTCTAATATACTGTATATCCATACAGTATTTCAATACCCAGGCCTTATTTTTCCAAAAACGTGGTTTTTACCCCTTTTAGGGGCATCAAGAATGCAAATTCATCCGCAACCTAGGAAAGCTAAGCAAATAAAAACCACCCGAAGGTGGTTTTTATATTTCTTGATAAGCCAAGATCTATTTGCAATTTTTCTTATCCATTAGATCAGCCAATCTTGACATTCTTGCATCGGCTGCCGCAATAGCTTCGTTGGCATTACTGTAGGTGGCAATAATGCCAATAGGGAAGAAAATTGCGGCTGCGGTATTTGTGCCTGTCACACCTTTTACATCCTCAGCTTCTTTTTTAGCTTCCTCAGCTCGCTTAAATTCGTCCTTTAAAGACTCGCAAGACAAATCTCTATCAGACAGTTTGGTTGTTTCAATTACCCGTGGTGTAGAGCAACCACCAAGCAAACCCAAAAGAAATACAGCAAGAATTAAACGATTTGTCATTTTTTAATATTTTGTATAAAAGTTGGGTTGAGCATAGCCCAGAAGAATATCAAAATTAATAGGGATCTACCCTTCGAGCAAAAGCGACGGCCTCTTTATGAGTCTACTTTTTTGAAGCCTGCAGCTTGACTACGACTCCTCGGTCTTTTCCATAAAGCGCTGCACATCTTCTTTTGAGGCCGGCAAATTGCTTAACTCCGCGTAATAGGCTGCAGAACCCGGAATGCTCTGGATATTTTTGGGGGTGATGCGGCCTACTGGTACCAAGTAGCCCCTCCATAAAACGCGCATATGCATACCAAAAACGGTGGCTGGAACCTTCATCTCTACTGCCCGCTCGACTAGGTGCTGACACAAAGTGCTCGGCTCTTCAATGCGCAGATGGTAAAGATGGGGGATTTCTGACTCAGCGCGCTTTTCATATTGTTCTACATGGTAGTCATGGTAGGTGCGCTGCCCAAAATCAAAGATATAGTCTGCGATGGCACGCGAGAACCAATATGCACCAGAACTATCACTTCTATGCTCTAGAGCGTCATGCAATTTAGATTGATAGCGCTCTTTGTATTTTTGGGTTTTATAGCGATAAAAGGGGTGCTTTTGCATATAGCGCACCACTAGGCCGCCCAATACCAACAGTGATCCTATTACTAAACCTTCTGTCATTGCGCCAAACTCTTCTAAGTAATGGTATTAATTTTAGTAAATATTTTATCGAAGGAGTAAGTCTAATTGAAGACAGCAAGATGCATGGGTAAAACTAGCAAAATCCAAAGATCAAAAGGTCTGGACACCCTAAGATATCTCGGCGATCTCACCCCAAGCAGAGATTAAGTAGGCCTTAGCCGGCTTATCCGGCCGAATTCTGCCCAACTCTTGTTTGTAGTTATTGAGTTGTACGCTGTACTTGTTATATGCCTCACTGCCCACCTCTGGGATTGTGAGCTTGTAATCGAGGATAGCTAAGTGATCATCAAACTCCACTAGGCGATCTAAGCGAAAGCTCTTTCCCTCTAGGCTAACAACATCAATTTCATTCCAAGCCTGTACCCACTGATTTTCTGTGAGGTAAGGTTTCAGTTTGGGTGCATCCATCACTATCTGCACACGCTCTGTCAGTTTTTTGGCGTGCTCTTGATCAATGCTTAACCAATTCATGAGCTCTTGCTCGCTTGGCATTGGGCTGGTTATTTGACTACCTGAGTGCGCAGTTAAGAATTCCAGCAGTTTATGGAAATGGGCACCCTCTTCCAAAATTTCTGGGTCGGGTTGCTCTACCGATTGCGCTTGCTCTCTTGCCTTTTCAGCTATAGCTAGTGCACCGCTTTCAATATTGGCAATGGTTTCTTGATGGGCTTGTTTAGCTGCATCCCATGACAATTGAAAATGATTTATTTGGAATGGTTCGCAACCGCTGGAATCAAGCTTCTCCTGACCGTGAAGCGGCAGCTCACCCAACTGGGTCATATCCAATGTCTCCATGCCTGCCGCAAGCGCTCTGCCATACCAAGATTTTTGGCTAATACCGTCTTTGATATGAGATTGAACACCACTAATCCATAAGCCTTGCTGTGCACGAGTCATCGCTACATAGAGGACGTTCCAATTTTCATTCTCACTGACTTCATTCTCTTTTTCATAGATTGCTGCACGCTTCTCCGTCAAAGACTTTGCGGTATATAAAGAAAGATGGCTTGGACTAGTCTCGTCTGGCGACCAATCGAGCAGTACGCCGCGATTAGGTGCCCTCCACTCCGTATGGTTAGCATCGAGCATGATGACAAATGGGGCCTCTAAGCCCTTAGCCCCATGAATTGTCATTAAGCGCACGCGCTTGTGCTGATCCTCCTCAGACATCTCACTGTCGAGATCTACTTCACCAATATCGTCATCAGCCTCAGCCTCTACATCACCCTCATCCGGAGTCTCGTCATCATCACCTCGTCGCATCGCATTAATCTCTTCGATAAAGCGACTCAAGCTCGGATAGCGACCACCGTCTTGATTTAAGGCAAGCTCTAAGAATGCATCTAAATTAGCTAACACCTGTGCACGCGCGAGATTTTGAGAGGCCACTGCATAACTGACTCGTAAATCACTCTCTTGATATACGAGATCAAGCAAGTCATGTACGGGCAAGACTTCACCTAGACTCCTCCAACGCTCTAAATAGCGTGCTGCCCTTTGTATGGGCGCATCGACGCTACTCTGTAAGGCATCCCACCAAGATGATGAAATTTGAGCTTGGTGTTGACTTTGGATATCACCTACATGACTGCTAAGCGACTGCATTTGCTGCTCAGTAAAACTAAAGATGGGGCTACGTAGCACCTGCGCTAGTGGCAAGTCATGCCTTGGGGATACTAAGACAGTAAGTAAGGCAATTAAGTCATCGATCTCTAGCGTATTTAAGAGGCCACCCAAGCGGGAGCTGTCGTAAGCCAAGCCCGCTTCGCGCAGTGCTCGCTCAAATTGCGGCAAATAGGCTCGGCGTTTGACGAGCAATATAAAGTCACTAGCCCTTGCTGGACGCCAATACTCTTTGCCATCTGTTTTATCAATTACTTGGCGTGTTGCCAGAACATGATGAATCAAACGACTTACCTGTTGACCCTCCCAATAGCGCTGTTGCACTCCAACAGTCAGCCCCAAATCCTCAATCGGATTATCCAAAGCACTACCGGTGCGTTCAGCCTGATCCTCTTGTTTGCGCTCAATCAGTGGCAATAACATCGCCTCGCCTTTGACAGCATATTCTGGTTCAGCCATACCCTCCAATGGCGGCTTCCAATCTGTACTCTGCTTAGAGAATTGGTAACTTGCAGGAAGAGATTGGGATAAAAAGATGCTGTTGACGGCCTTGTTAATTGCGTCGGCATTTCTGCGGGTGGTGTTCTTCTCCAAATACCTAGCCTGCATGGTCGCTTCCAAAAACTTCTTGGCACTAGTAAATAGTCTGGGGTCAGCACGCCGGAAACGATAGATCGACTGCTTCGGATCCCCCACAATAAAGACGCTAGGTCGAGAGCCATCTTGTCCATAACCTTCGAGCCAGGATCGCAGAATCTGCCATTGCAGCGGATTAGTGTCTTGAAACTCATCAATCAGAATGTGGCTGTACTTGGCATCTAGTCTTGCTTGAAGATAAGCAGCATTAGACGGATCAGCCATTAACTGGCTCACACCAATCTCTAAATCATCAAAGTCACGCACACGCATGGACTCTTTTGCTTTTTGCATATGACCCAGCATAACTTCACTCATTGCAAACCAAGCAGTGTTGATTGCATCAGCATCTTGATCATTCTGCCAAGGAAACCATGCCTGATAGGCGTCTACCCAAGCATTTCGTATGGAGGTGATCTGCATCGGGTCGCCACCAGTCGCAGCCAGATACTTCTGCATGGGTGAGGACATATTGGCGATATCGTCTGCTGGAGTGCGCTTTTGGGTTAAGAAGCAGCTTTGCCATGTACCTGCAATTTCCATGACAGAGCCTTCTGCCGCGTGAAGCGAGATCGCCTTCTGAATCAGCGGCACCCTTTTCTTTTGAGTAGCAGTACCGTTACTGAAGCAATCGAGCATCACTTGTAAATCTTCTGCAGTGCCAGGGCGTCGCCAAAATTCTTCTAGCGGGTTTGGCAAAGATAAATGGGGTAAGCATTGCGCTAATGCATCGACTGGACTAATGCCCTTAGCCTTGCAAGAAACCAAGAAAAATGTCCAAGCGCCCCTTTGCTTAAAGAGACTGTAATTACCCATCAAAAACTTGTCAGTTTCAAAGGCTCCAAACTCTTTGAGTAACACGTCATAGTGTTTTTTAAGATCAGCAGGTAAATCGCCCCACCAATCTTGCATGCACTCTTCTTGCAAGCGCTTAGCATCTTCACGAAGATTAAATCCAGGCTGGACTTCTGCGGAGATTGGCGCCGCTCCGAGAAGTTTTCCAAACCATCCATGAAAGGTATCAATCACTATCGATTGAGGACTCATTAATACTTTGAGATATAGCGCTCTTGCTTGCGGTAATAATTTCTTTGCTTCCGCATCATCCAAACCCCTGATCTTGAGCTCATGAATAAGTTGCTCATCAGTCATATTGGAAAACTGTTCTAGCAATCCGTATAGACGGTCACGCATTTCTTGGGCGGCCTTACGGGTAAAGGTCAACGCCAAAATCTCTTGGGGCTTTGCACCAGCTAGCAATAAACGCACCATGCGAGCAACCAAGAGCCAGGTCTTGCCACTGCCTGCACAAGCAGAAACAATTACCGAGTGATTCGGATTGCAGGCTATGGCGTAATCAAACTGATCGCTCACCACATCCCCTTCCTGCAGATACCTCTGGCTTCGCAATACTGGCAAACGCTATCAGGCGCAAACGCTTTCATGGGCTTGCGTGCCCATAAGACTTGGAGATCATCGCTGAGTTGCTCTGAAAATTGCGCCATCATCTCTGGCATCTGCTCAACCGGATAGGATCTAACAATCTTGTCCTCGGCTTTCTTCAGATCTGCTTTTAAGGACACCCACTCGGCTTGCTCAATGTTACGACCAGGAAGATGCGCTGCGATGGCATTCTCATTAACAGCTCGGGCATAAATTAGTAATTGAGGATCATCTAAGAGATGATCTGCCCGCTTCTTGATTTTGTTAATGCCTTGGTTTTTGTAATCAATCACTGCTGCGACAGTGGAATTATTGGTATTGATGTCAAAGCGGTCAGCGCGCCCCGCAATCTCAATCTCTCTTTGCACGCCATCTGGATCAGTCAACGTCACCATGAATCCAACAGGCAACTCGGCATCGTGATACTGCCAACCCTCTGCCTCGCGCTGGAGTTGCCACTCTACAAAACTAGGAATCTGCTTTTGCCAATCACGCAAAGTACCCGTGACTCTGGCATCACCCTTGATCAAGCGCTCAAACTCTTTTTCTGAATACTTGGTGAGATGTTCACGCATCCACTCACGACGAGCATCTTCGCCTTGATGAATACTCGAATGGGGTTTTTGCTCTTCTGTTTTTAATGCCTGGAAGAAGTTCTTTAGTAAAGCATGTAAAACCTGCCCAGCCAATGAGGCATCAAAACCCTCTTCGAATTCTTTGGCCTTACGCAAACCCAAGATGCTACGCACGTAATAACGATAAGGACAATCTCTTAATGCTTTATAAGCACTAGGAGACATGCTGATCGGCAAAGCAATATCTGGGCTCACCGTTGTAACCGCTTCTTGCAGTGGGTCTGACAGGCTTGAATACGTATCAGGCTTCGCCTCTAATATCGGCCAATCTAGTAGTTGCGTGCGTAGGCGACTAATCCAAGCTGATGGTCTGAGTGGTTCACCGCTTTTGCTTTTACTTTGCCAAAGCAAATCGACTTGTGGGCAAGAAATCAGTAATTGCGAGAGATCTCTAGCCTGCTGAATATATTGCGCCGTAAGAGTTGAGGCTTTTAGTAAACGATTGAGCGTATCCGAGAAAAATAATGGCGGCTCAGAAAACGCTGGTAACTGTTGCTCATCGCAACCCACTAAGACAACGGCATCAAACTCACGTAAGCGTGTTGAGCTCAGAGGCAGAATGCTTAAAGTAGCCTCAGCTTGCTGACCCACCTCTTGATAGGAGGCCTCTTCAATAATCGTCTTGAGTAGGCTTAGCCATTCTGGCAAACGCATGCTGATCTGTCGGTAAGCTCCTGCGCCCAAATCAAAGGTCTTGAGTACTTCGAGTAATTGCTTACCAGCGGAGTCTTTTTCAAGTTCTTGTGCCATCCCCATGGATTGCAAATTAGATTGCAGGAGTGCATAAGCATTTTCACAATCAAGCTTGAGCTCCAACCACTGCGCATGATGTCTTTGCAATAACGTAAGTAACTCTAAGAGTGATTCATGGGGTACGGTGCCACGAGATGAATAGGCATTAGCTCGCTCAATCGCAATCCGAAAGGTTTCCCAACCTGACTTTGCTTGGCTTGCAATCAATATATCTTCAAGCTGAGCAACTAGACTGACACAAGCTTCTGATGGTTTATGTAAGGTATGAGCAAGATCAAAAAATGGGTTTTGCAAAAACTCCAGTAAGGCACTTGCACTAGGCCCCTCCTTAGGAGAGCGAATCAACTCCAACCAACTATTGAGCGATGCTGCGGCACGGGTGGTCGAGAGCTTCCAACCGGTCTCATCACGAATACGCAGACTTGGACCAAAGCGCGACAACAATGCTCGCGCCCTTCTTGCAGCTAAACGATCTTGTGCAACTAAAGCAATATTAGTTTTACCTGCAACTAAATGGGCTTCAATTGATTTGGCAGCCGCCCAAGCTAATTCTTCAAAACGTCTAGCGGCTAGCAACTTCCAACCATCATGAAAGCTTGCTTGAATGTTGCGATCAATAAGGGTCTGCTCTTCGCCATCTACTGCTTGAAGCTGCCCTTCAGCATCTTGCCCAGCTAAGGCCTCAGACCACAGCGCCACTGAATGCCAATCCATTCCAATATTGATAACGGGCGCACACTGTGAATACTCATGCAAATACCGAGACATCAACTCTTGATCAATTGGTTTGGGACCAGCCGTCTCCACCCAGATCAAAGGTCTTGCTACAGATTGATTAGTGCTTGCAGCTTGCAGATGAGCGGCTAATGCGAGATGCTTGCGCATGACAGGATCACCAGGACTACTAAGGTAACGCCAGAACGCCAATAAAACGGTGGATTCTTGATCAACGACCTGACGAGATAAACCAACATAGGCCTTAGCAATCGCTTGATCCAATAGTGTTTCTACTTTTTTAACCCACAACTCTGTATCCATAGCTTGGTTTTGCGCTAGGGAATTGATCTCACCTTGCATCAGTGGCACAACCGACTCTGACAATAAATCACATGCATCGATCACCGCTTGTGCCAAACCCCAAGCTCCAGCTTCACTCTCGGCCTTAAACCAGCTTTGCAATATTTTGTGTTTGCGTAGATTGATGTACACCGATAACCAACGCTCTAAATCGGTTTGC
This sequence comes from Polynucleobacter sp. AP-Jannik-300A-C4, assembly GCF_018688335.1. Taxonomy (NCBI): domain Bacteria; kingdom Pseudomonadati; phylum Pseudomonadota; class Betaproteobacteria; order Burkholderiales; family Burkholderiaceae; genus Polynucleobacter; species Polynucleobacter sp. AP-Jannik-300A-C4. The sequence goes on from NZ_CP061316.1 coordinate 1,158,483, forward strand.
TTTTTAGGAAATCTCCATGCACCTGGCGCCGCTTCTAGCCAATCGTTAAAACTCATCACCTGGGGTAAGAAAGCAATATGACTCGGCAGGTCTTTAGGTCGATATTTTTCTAGGGCGGCTCTCACCCCCATTAATGGGCCCGCAGTACTCAGAACCACTAAGGGGCGCCGCTTTGTTTGCATCGCACAATCCCAAATACCCTCGGCAAGCGATTTCAGGGCACTGGCATTAGGCGCTATTGCCCAAGCATGTGGCTGCTTTTGCTCTTTTAGGGTTGGAAATGGGTGCGACATGCTGAGTGGGGTGGTGTGTCTAGGGCTGGCTTTTGGGTTATTTTGTGAGCGGATTATGAGAATTTAGGCAGAAAGTGTGGCTTATTGCTAATATAAGCGTTGTAGTGCAATAACTATATAAAACTAAATAAGACTAATTAAGGAATTTTCATGAGTGCCGGCATCAAATATGTAACTGACGCTTCTTTCGAGCAAGACGTTCTCAAGTCCGATAAACCTGTTCTCCTCGACTTCTGGGCTGAGTGGTGTGGTCCTTGCAAGATGATCGGCCCTATCCTTGAAGAGCTGGCTGGTGAGTATGGCGACAAGATCCAAATCGCAAAGATGAACGTAGATGAGAACCAAGGCGTTCCTGCCCAGTTCAATATTCGTGGCATCCCAACATTGATCCTCTTTAAGAACGGCACTGTTGCTGCTCAAAAAGTAGGCGCTTTGGCTAAATCCCAGCTGACTGCATTTATTGATAGTCATCTGTAAATAGTCCAAGATCACAGGTTCACTGGGTGAGCCTGTGGTTTTTAGCTGTTTTTAGTGTAGTATCTAATTCATCGCACTTTCAGTGCTCCGATTTCTAGCAAGATTCCCAGTAATTTCCCTCCCCCTTCTTTTTTAGCAAACTCCCCAAAATTCTGTTTTTCCAATCTGTCTGATGTTCGTCTAGACAGCGATACCTCAAAACACATTTACATCCTTATCTACACCCGAGAACCACATGCAATTATCTGAACTCAAAGTCCTCCACGTATCCGCTCTGCTTGAAATGGCAGCCAGCCTGGAGATTGAAAATACGCAACGTATGCGCAAACAAGAGTTGATGTTTGCCATCCTCAAGAAACGCGCCAAGGAAGGTGAATCCGTTTTCGGTGACGGCACTTTGGAAGTGTTGCCTGATGGCTTTGGTTTCTTGCGCTCCCCAGATGCCTCTTATATGGCTTCTCCGGACGATATCTACATCTCCCCTGCTCAGATCCGCCGCTTTAACCTGCATACGGGTGATAGCGTTGAAGGCGAGGTTCGTACCCCTAAAGATGGCGAGCGTTACTTTGCCCTGGTTAAGGTAGACAAGATCAACGGTTTGCCTCCAGAGGCTTTAAAGAACCGCATCATGTTCGAGAACTTAACGCCTTTGCATCCAAATCGCGTTGTTCAATTAGAGCGTGATATCAAGGCTGAAGAGAATTTAACTGGCCGCATCATCGATATGATCTCCCCGATTGGCTATGGCCAGCGTGGCTTGATCGTGTCTTCACCTAAATCCGGTAAGACCGTGATGATGCAGCACATTGCGCATGCGATCTCTGCAAACAACCCAGATGCGATCTTGATCGTATTGTTGGTAGATGAGCGTCCTGAAGAAGTTACTGAAATGCAGCGTTCTGTACGCGGTGAAGTGGTTGCCTCTACATTTGATGAACCAGCGGTGCGTCACGTACAAGTTGCTGAGATGGTGATTGAAAAAGCCAAGCGCTTAGTGGAGATGAAAAAAGACGTCATCATCCTGCTTGACTCGATTACCCGCCTTGCTCGTGCTTACAACACCGTGATTCCTTCATCTGGAAAAGTGCTCTCTGGTGGTGTGGATGCCAACGCATTACAACGTCCAAAGCGCTTCTTCGGTGCAGCGCGTAACGTGGAAGAAGGTGGCTCACTCACCATCATCGCTACTGCCTTGATTGAAACAGGTAGCCGTATGGATGACCTGATCTACGAAGAGTTCAAAGGTACCGGCAATATGGAAGTACACCTTGAGCGTCGTTTGGCTGAGCGCCGTGTTTACCCATCGATTAACCTCAACAAGTCCGGTACGCGCCGTGAAGAGTTGCTGGTTAAAGCTGAAAACCTCCAGAAAATCTGGGTTTTACGTAAATTGTTAGCCGATATGGACGATATCGAGGCAATGAACTTCATTGTTGATAAGCTCAAATCCACCAAAAATAACGGTGAATTCTTCGATTTAATGCGTAAGGGCGGTTAATTTAGGCTCTCAGAGTCGGTAAAAGTGGGCTTTGTTGTTGATTTCATGGCATAATTTCGCTTTTACCGCTTTAATAATTTGCATTTAACTGGGTAAGTATTTGGGTCTTTGGACCTAAACGGCTGCCTGCTAATAGGACTTAATAATGAAACCTGGCATTCACCCCGAATATCGTGAAATCGTCTTTGTAGACGTTTCTAATAACTTCAGCTTCAAGACTCGCTCCACTATGTCTACTAAAGAGACAATCAAGTGGGAAGATGGCAATGAGTATCCATTGGCCAAGATCGAGACTTCATCTGAGTCACACCCTTTCTACACTGGCACCCAGAAGATTATGGATACTGCCGGTCGTGTTGAGAAATTCCGTCAGAAATTCGGTACTAAAGCTGTTGCTAAAGCTACCGGTGATGGCGCTGCTAAAACGGCTGAGAAAAAAGCTGCCGCTGCAGAAGCTAAAGCTGCTGAAAAGCCAGCTAAGAAGAAGTAATAGACTTACTCTACAAAGGGGCTGGGGTTTGGATATTCAGTATTCACCCTCCCCTGCGAGATAATCAAGGCAGCGTTTGCTGCCTTTTTTATTGCTAGTTTTCTATGGTCAAACTCACTGCCGCTGCTACCACCTCTATTCCACGCATCATTATTTTTGCGTTGACTTTGGTCTATGGTTTTGCCGGTCTTTTTGCACGCGATCCTTGGAAGAATGAAGACGCCATCGGATTTGGTGGCATGTGGACTTTGCAAAGCGGCAAAGCACTCGATTGGATTGTTCCGCATCTTGCAGGACGCGATGTTTCCCTGGGCGCACCCTTTCCTTACTGGCTAGGTGCCACCCTCATGGATCTCTTTGGTCCTTTGATTGGAATGGCCAATGCTGCACGTCTCTATGCAGCAATCTGCTTCTTCGCTGCTGCTCTCGCTATTTGGTATGCGACTTACCTATTAGGTCGTCGTCAAGAAGTTCAGCCCATGGTCTTAGCGGTGGGCGGTCAGCCTGGTCGTAAAAACTATGGCATGACTCTGGCTGATGGCGCGCTATTGATATTCTTGGCTTGCGTCGGTCTTGCACAACGTGCACATGAGACTACACCAATGATGGCTCAACTGATGGGCATCAGCATTGTCTTGTATGGCACAGTGCGAGGTTTAGATAAGCCTTGGCAAGGTGGCTTATGGACTGGTCTTGGCATTGCGATTGTTGCACTCTCCAGCAATCTCACACTTAGCTTAATTGTTGTCAGCTCCACCATCATTGCGGTGATTGCGAGTAATGCGAAATTACGCTTTCGTTGGACTTTAACTAGTACAGTTTTAGGCTTGATTGGTTTTGCGATTTGGCCCGCGCTTTGGTACCTAGGTAACATCACTCCAGAGTGGCGTCATATAGCCGAAGAAGGCTGGCGCAATATGCCAGAGATGCGTGCAACGCCTTCCATTGAATCCCTCGGATTTTTGAGCGTTAACTTCTGGGCTTACGCTTGGCCAGTTTGGCCGCTAGCCATCATCTCTCTTGCCCACTGGGGTCGAGTCAAAGAAGCGGGTCAATGGCGTGCGCCGCATCTGTGCATTCCGCTAAGTGTATTTATTGGTTGCTTGATTTATGTTCTCTTCCGCCTTGAGGCGAATGAACATGACCTCATCATTTTGATTCCGAGCCTGTCGATCATCGCTGCATTTAGCCTGCCAATACTCAAGCGTAACCTCATCAGCTTTATCGATTGGTTTGCGATGTTTAGCTTCACCATGATCGCTTTGGCCATTTGGATTATTTGGCTTGCAAAAGTGACTGGCTTTCCAGAATCGACAGCCGCCAATTTAGCAAGACTGCTGCCAGGCTTTCAGGCGCAGTTTGATTACTTTGGTTTTGTGATTGCCCTCATCATTACTGGTGTGTGGTTAGCGATTGTGCGCTGGAGAACATCGCGCGCTCCAAAAGAAATCTGGCGCTGCCTGATTATCTCTGCGTCTGGAACCACCTTGATGTGGGTTTTATTGATGACGCTTTGGTTGCCAACAATTAACTATGCAAAGACCTATCGCGATGTATCTGATCGTCTGGTGCAAATGATTGCCAACACACCAGGGTGTATCGATACTAGCAATCTAGGTCCAGCACAGTTAGCTTCGTTTAGTTACTTCACCAAGCTTCCACTACGAGATGATCCTAGCTGCAATCTGATGCTGACACACAGCTCCTCAGAGGCTAAGGCTTACGCTAGCCTCAACAAAAAGAAAATAGAATTACTTTGGGAAGATCGCCGCGCATCTGACCGAGATGAGCGCCTGCGCCTCTATCAAATTACCCCTGCTGGTAAAGAATAAAACGTGCTGCACTTTAAATTATCGCGTTTGCGCGAGGATATTCCCTCTCTACTAAAACTCGCTGGTCCCCTACTGATTGGTCAGCTTGCAGTCATTACCTTTGGTGTTTTAGATACCGCTATGACTGCACGCTACTCCGCTGATGACTTGGCTGCCTTAGCAATGGCCTCCGCCATCTTTATCAGCATCTATGTTGGTCTAACTGGCGTCATCTCTGCCCTCGCCCCAATTGCAGGGCAACTCTTTGGTGCCAAGCGTTATGGCGAGATTGGTGAAGAAGTGCGTCAAGCCACTTGGCTAGCAGTAGGTCTGACTGTATTGGGTGGCGCCATTTTGCTCAATGCCGATCTTCTTCTGCAAATCTCCCAAGTCACACCAGATATTGAAGGTAAAGCGAAGCTGTATCTCAATATTCTTGCTATTGGCTTACCAGCAAGCATGGCAATGCGGGTTCTCATGGCATTACACAACGCTGTCTCCAGGCCAGCAGTGATTACCGTGGTGCAACTGATTGGCTTAGGCTTAAAGCTCCCGCTCAATCTCCTATTTATTTATGGTGGCCTGGGCATTGAAGGTATGGGCGGCCCAGGTTGCGCAGTAGCTACTGTCATCATCAATTGGTTTTGGCTCATCATCACTCTGGGCTTTGTGCTCTTTGATGGCTTTTACAGGCCATTTAAGATCTTTGCACGCTTTAGCTGGCCCGACTGGCATCGCATCTGGACACTCTTGAAATTGGGTGCGCCTATTGGCTTTAGTTATTTAATAGAAGTGACCTCATTTACTTTCATGTCACTCTTTATTGCGCGGCTAGGCACTACTGCTTTAGCTGGCCATCAAATTGTGGCTAATATGGGAACTGTAATTTATATGGTGCCACTATCTCTGTCGATTGCGACAATGACCTTAGTATCTCAATCGATTGGCGCCGATAAACAAGAACGTGCTGAGGAAATTGGGTGGTCCTCGGTATTCTTCACAACCACTTTGTGTGTTGTGATTGGTATCGCAGTCTGGATTTTTAGAGTGCAGCTTCTGGAGTTATACGATCCGCCAGAAGAAGTGAAATTATTTTCCATTCCACTCTTTTTGTTTATCGCCTTTTATCAAGTCTTTGATGCCCTGCAGATTACAGCAGCTTTCATACTGCGAGCCTATCGGATTGCCTTCTGGCCAATGGTCATTTATGCCGGCTCACTTTGGGGTGTGGGACTTGGGGGCGGCTACTTGATGGGCTTTAATGTTTTTGGCAATACACCAGAGTTCTTACAGGGTGCTAACGGCTTTTGGGCTGGTAACAGTATGAGCCTAGGATTAGCTGCACTCCTCTTGCTCTACCTCTTTAGAAGAACGGCGGCACGCTTTGAGAAAACGCATCCGCCAGTTGAGGTTTAGTCGAGATTCAATTCCAGTAAACAGGTTTACTGGATTGGTTTCTTACTGAATTGGCTTGAAACCATTCGGCGGCATTGATGGCTTGCCTTGTGGAATGTTGTATCCATTATTACTACTGCTTCCAAAGTTTTGAGTTGGATAGCTAGGAACCTGATTCCCTTTGGAATACATACACTGTTGGTAGGCAATGTTGTATTGAACTTGAGCTTGATTTTGTTTGCCAGAAGAATTCATGGCACCCATAGCGGCACCACCGAGCAAGCCAATGCCTGCACCAGTACCAATGTTCTGGCTACTTCCACCCTGAATCACTGCACCCGCTGCTGCACCTAAAGCCGCACCAATGGCTGCACTAGTCGCACCCTCTTTGAGCGCTGCATTACTAGTATCTTTAATTGCATTCGCAGCAAAATCACGACACTGTTGATCATCCTGCTGAAAGACTTCAAAAGGCTTCCCTTCGCGCGGCATGATTGCGATCGTTGGGCCAGTTGGTGCGGATACGCAAGCGGCTAAAGAGCTGATGATGGCTAAAGTCAGTACAGCACGTTTCATATGGATTCCTTAAATCAGTTAAAGCATTAAATTCTATTAATTTTGATTGCGCTGTCTTGTGTTCGTACTACTAGAAGGTGGCGCTGCTGGTCGAGTTTGCCAGCCCGATGCGCAACTTTGCACATACGGAAAGTATTGCGCGCTTGCTTCGCAGTAATACCAAATTGGAGCCTGCGGTTGAGAGGCCAAGACCATGGGTTGCTGAGGCGCTGCATAAGTGACCACCGGCGGAGCTGCGTAGACCACGGGTGGTGCATAGTAGCCAGCAGCATAAGGGTAACCATAGCCAGGGCCATAATATCCACCGCGCCAACCTGGACCCCAGCCACCACCCCAACCAGGGCCGTATGCTGCTGGACGCCAACCGCCGCCATAGCCACCTCCGTAACCACCGCCAACAGAGACTGCCCAGCCAACATTACCCGCTTGAGCTGAGACAGGAGCAAGAGCAAATAGACCTACTGCTGCAAAGAGCATCAGAACTACCTTAGACACAACTGAGTTGTATTGCTTATGGCTTGTTTTCATAGTGGACCCCATTAATTGGTCGCCTCCTACTACCTTTAACGCTTGATCCAAATCTAGGCTGACAGGATTTGGGCTTTTATTTGAATATTTGTTAATTACTTCTAGATACTCACTGCTCTAATTTTGCGCCTGATTTATAAATCACTCTACCCCATTTATTGGTCTCAGATTGAATCAATTTAGATAGCGCTTGTGGACTTCCAGGAGCAGGATCTAGCCCGCTTGCGAGCAACTTATTTCTGACTTCCGCTTGATTCAGGGTTTGGCGGGTTAAGGTATTTAAGCGTTTTTGCAGGTCAGATGGGAGATTAGCTGGTGCCATCAGCGAGAACCATGATGTTGCCTCAAATCCAGGCAAGCCTTGCTCTGCCATCGTCGGAATCTCTGGCGCTGCTGGAGAGCGTTTTAGTGAGGTAACCCCCAAAGCTTGAATCTCTCCTGCCTTTATTAAAGAAAGTGAGGAGGACAGATTATCAAAGAGCATCGAAATCCGGCCGCTAATGAGATCAGGTAAAGATTGCGCCCTTCCCTTGTATGGAATATGCCGAATCTGTACTCCAGTCATTTCTTTCAGTAGCTCACCTGACATATGCAAGGAGGTGCCAACACCAGAAGAACCAAAAGTGAGCTCATTGGGTTTTGATTTGGCCAACTCAATCAGTTCATGAAGATTACTCACGCCCAATTTTTTATTCACCACCAGCACGTTAGGTGTACTCGCTAAAAAGCTAATGGGCGTGAAATCATTGATCGGATGAAAAGACATCTTTTCATAGAGGGCGCCATTGATAGTATGGATACCCACCGTCCCAATCAGGAGTGTGTAGCCGTCTGGCTCACTCTTTGCCACTAGGTCAGCACCAATATTGCCACCATAGCCGGGACGATTTTCTACGAGGACTGGCACCCCTAGACTTTGTTGCCAACTCTCAGCAAGCACACGCGCCAAAATATCAGGCGCTCCACCAGGAGTAAATGTCACCACAATACGAATCGCTTGTTTAGGCCAAGCAGTATTGGATTTAGCTGTTTGAGATTGAGCGGCACTGGCAAAGCTCAGACAGGCCAAAACGATAGCTAGAGCCCTCACCACCGTAGAAGTAATCATCATCAATTTACTTGCGACTTTTTAAATGCCAAAACGCGAGCGCAACCAAATTAATCCATCGTATTTAACAGGATCATCAGCGCAAGGACCAATGCCACACTCCAGTAGCGTAGATACCAGATTAGCAAAGACCAGAAGAATGAATGTCATCACTAAAACATTTGCAAATAGGGATCGTGAGCGCACATCACGATTAGGTAGCATCAATAAAATAGCAAGACCTGCTAATAATCCAACGTAGCCTACATAAGCCCAAGTATAAAAATGCAACTCTAAGAAAGTTTTTCCAAATCCTGTATCGCCCGGCAAGATATGCAAAAGTACTTGGCGCAAAGACACCATCATCCCTACCAAACCACCAATGATTCCCCAGCCGTAATGAGAAGAATGAGCGCCGCAGCGGATATTCAATACCAAAGCGAAGCCGATGATGATAAAACCCATGCGCTGCATTAAGCAGAGCGGGCAAGGTAACTCGCCAAAATAGAGTTGATCAATAAAGGCATAGGACAGCATGCCAATAATGCCGGCCAAGGCTAATTGATTACCCAGCGCAGCTAGAGAGGGAAAAGAAGAGAAAGAGTGTTTACTCATTTTTCTCAGAGACTGATATTGAGATGATTAGTGGCATGAACTCGGAACCACAACATCAGGATACCGACGGTAATAGCCAGCATCACCAAACCTGCCAGACGCTTCTCAAACCATACAAGGGCAAGGCCGATCAAAGCTGTCAGGAAAGGTAGAAACATATACATAGAAGAATTCTATCGCAGGTGGGTTCAAGCTTGAAAAACAAGCGCTCCAAAGGGTCTTTTGTATAGAATGCACTCATGAACACCACCTCGCCCAGTGTCGACTTCCAGCTCGATGGCTCCATTGCCCGCATTACCTTTAACAATCCTGCGGCACGCAATGCCTTAAGCTGGCCAATGTACGAAGAGCTCAAGCGAATTTGCGATGACATAGCAAATAGACCAGAGATCAGGGTGGCTATTTTTCGAGGCGCTGGTGACAAGGCATTTGTATCTGGTAGCGATATTCAGCAATTTGTTGACCTAAAAGAAAACGAAGCTTACGAAGTTTCAGTGGATGCTATTTTTCATTCTTTGCAACACTTACCTATTCCAACCATTGCGCTGATCGAAGGATTGGCGGTTGGCAGTGGCTTACTGATTGCTACTGCTTGTGACTTCAGAATATCCACTCTTGATGCGCGCTTTGGAATTCCTGTAGCAAAAACTTTAGGTAATTGTTTGTCGCCGAGTAACCTATCCTGGATCGCCAATCACTTGGGCGTGCCCATGGTCAAACGCATGCTATTGACTGCAGAACTCATTAAGGCACCCGAGTTATTGAACTCAGGCTACCTTTATCAAACAACTTCACCAGAAGGGATTGCTGAGGCGACTGAAGCCCTGGCCAAAAAATTAGCTGCACTTGCGCCAATTACCCAAAAAGCGAGCAAAGTGACCTTAGCGCGTTTGATGGAAAGCAATTTACCGGACTGCACCGAACTGATGCGAGAAACTTACAACAGCGTCGACTTCAAAGAAGGGGTTAATGCCTTCCTTGAAGGACGCCCGCCAAGATGGCTTGGTAAGTAGTTTTTTAAGAGCGATTGCTTGAATTAAACAATCTTAATCTTGAGTGGAGTAAGTCCTTCGACGCTACCCTCAAGTACATCACCCTTTTTAACGGGGCCAACACCTGCAGGTGTACCAGACATAATTAAATCACCTGGTTCAAGAGTAAATAAGGTGGAGAGATAAGCGATAGTGTCGGGAACATTCCAGATCAGTTGATTGAGATCACCCTCTTGGCGCACTTCACCATTGACCAATAGCTTTACTGTGCCCTTACTCGGATGTCCGAACTGAGTAGCAGGAGTCAGCGCCGCACAAGGAGCGGATTGATCAAAGGCTTTACCAGTATCCCAAGGGCGCCCCATTTTCTTAGCCTCACCCTGTAGGTCACGACGTGTCATATCCAGACCAACACCGTAACCATATACATGCTCTAGCGCTTTATCCGCAGAAATATTGGCGCCACCCTTACCGATAGCAACAACCATCTCAATCTCATGATGAACATCATTCGACAGATTGGGATATTGCATATCCTTACCGTCTGTCACGATCGAATTGGCTGGCTTCATAAAAAAGAATGGGGGTTCCCGATCGGGATCATGACCCATCTCGCGCGCATGGTCAGCATAGTTACGGCCAACACAATAGATACGATTCACGGCAAACCGACGGGTGTCACCCACCACCGGAAGTGATGGGATGATTGGTGGGTCAATGACGTATGCAGTGCTCATAAAAGCCTTTCTAATGGGTGCCAAATTTTTTATAAATATTTTGTAAATGAATTATGACACTACTTAAAAGAAGGTCATTTTGGATCTTTGGTGCGTAGCTTGAGAAGCAAAATACTTAAAGCTAGAGCAAAAGTTAAGGCATTGGCCAAAATTAAAGGCCAGGTCTCAATCATGAGGCCATAAATGAGCCATAAACCTACCCCAGTAGTAAATAGGGTATACATTCCCACGGAGATCCCAGAGAGATCTCGAGTACGCCAGGATTGAATAGCCTGGGGAAGAAAGGCAATCGTAGTTAGAAATGCAGCGCAGTAACCAATAATCTCAATCTGATGTGGCTGTAAATTCATGCGCTGATAGGCCTTATTACGGCTTCTTATTTAAGCTAGCTTTGCGCGCTTCAATTTCTTTATTAATGGCGGCCAAAGTTTTTGCATCGGGCGTTTTCCAGTTACCCCCCGCTTTATTGGCCATGTATGCCACAGCATCAGAGAAGCCCTCTACTGTGAGGTTGGGATTACCGCCCTTAGCAGGCATACCCCTGACACCAACATATGCATGGGCTGTCAGAGTGGCTTGCCCCTCTGCAATCAATGGGGCCCACTTAGCCTTGTCACCCAATTTGGGGGCGTTTAAGACTCCAGAGCCATGGCAGGCAGCACAAACTTGTTTATAGGTATTCTCACCAGGCTCGGCAAAGGCAGAAAAGCTCAGAACACCAAGGGCAAGAATCCAGGGGCGAAGAGATAAATTCATATCAATAGAAATAGAGAATGTTGATCATTCCTACAATTTATCTCAATTTTTAAACCAATGTGCTATTCCAGCTAAAACCAAGATTGGATGGAGGTGTATTGGGTTGATTTACAGGGTTGATTCACAGGCTAAAGCCAGCCAGCAATCTGCTTCTTTAGTCCAATCGATTTATAGCCTGGGCTAGCACCCGAGAGGACTCGGATTTTCCGAATGAGTTTTGCAAGATCAGCGTTAAGACTTAATTCCTCGCTCATGGCCAGAAAAAAGATTTCGTCCTTGAGCTGAATAAAATCCAAACCATTCTCTAGGGCAATACTTTTAACCCCCATACCTACATCCGCCTTTTTAGCCAATATCGCCGTAGCAATTGCAGAGTGGGTAAATTCTTCGTTCTCGTAACCTTTAATGCCACGGACAAGCATGCCCTCTTTCGCCAAAATAGTATCTAGGAGCAGGCGCGTACCAGAACCCTTCTGTCGATTGATAAAGCGAATCTTTGGTCTCAGTAGATCTTTGATTGAAATAATGTTGTGGGGATTTCCTTTGGCAACCAATAATCCCTGAACACGTTTCATCACAGGAAATATTTGCATCCCCTCTTTTTGCAACCGTTTAGAAATAATTTGAGAGCTTTGTGGATCGGAGACATGGAAACCTGCAATATCCACCTCATAGTTGAGTAAGCGCTCCAAGGCCTCACCTGATCCAGCTGTAATGAGCTCAAATCCACCAATTTCGAAAACAGCCTTTTGAATAATAGGATCGCTACTACTAGCAAAGCGCAGCTGTTTTTTATCTTTAACCCGAAATTGAGAAAATCCTTCTTCTAAGTGCGAGAGACTAGATTGACCCAAACGCATTGTCTTTTGATCAAAGTCTTCAGTAAATTGAATCAAATAGCGAGCATATTCTGATAGCTGGGAGCCATGCCCCCTCACCCTATCGATGAGCTTAAAACCAAGCGCTTGTTCAACATCGTTTAGCCTTTGCCAGACATTTCTATAGGACAGCCCCATTTTCTTACAGGCAGACATCAGTGTTTTGCCATGCTCAATGTCTTTGAGCAAAGCAGTTAACCACACCAAATCAACGATAGCCGGATCTTTTGCGTTTTTGCTACCAAAAACTAGGGTCGGCCGAATCTGAATTCTCATATGTAATTTTTTTCATATTGATGTTTTGTAATATGACAAATCTTAACCGAACACACTCAATGAAAGTGAACTCAAATGAAATCCTCATTTAATAGATTACTGGCAACTGCCTTTACTACTCTAGCGCTGCTAGGCAGCTCAGCTTACGCGCAAGAGAAAATTATTGTTGTGTCATCCACAACCTCTACAGAGCAATCTGGTCTTTTTGGCTTTATGTTGCCTATCTTCAAAATGAAGACAGGCATTGATGTCAAAGTGGTTGCAGTTGGAACTGGTCAAGCATTAGATATCGGTCGTCGAGGTGATGCCGATGTAGTGTTTGTACACGACAAGCCTGCTGAAGAAAAGTTTGTGAACGAAGGTTTTGGTACAAAACGCATTGAAGTTATGTACAACGACTTTGTGTTGGTTGGGCCAAAGTCTGACCCAGCCAAAATTGCAGGCGGTAAAGATATTAAAGTTGCGTTTCAGAAAATTGCAACTGCTCAAGCACCATTTGTATCGCGCGGCGATAAGAGCGGTACACACGCTGCAGAATTACGCTATTGGAAAGATACCGGCATTACAGTAGCCCCAAGCGCTTGGTATAAAGAAACTGGTTCAGGTATGGGCCCAGCTCTTAATACTGCTTCAGCAATGAATGGCTACATCCTGACTGATCGCGCTACTTGGCTCTCTTTCAAGAACCGTGGTGATTTAACAATTTTGGCTCAAGGTGATCCAAAGTTATTTAATCAATATGGCGTGATGTTGGTTAACCCAGCAAAATTCCCACATGTGAAAAAAGCTGAAGGACAAGAATTTATTGACTGGATTACTTCCAAGAACGGACAAGATGTGATTGCAAGCTACAAAATCGGTGGCGAGCAACTCTTCTTCCCGAATGCCAATAAATAAGCCCCTCTAAGGAAAAATCATGGAACTGAAAGTCAAACTCAGCGCACGCAATACTCTTAGCGGCAAGGTGGTTGAGCTCAAAATGGGGCAAACCACCTCTCACGTAAAGATCGATATTGGTTCGGGTCATATCGTTACTGCCTCTATTACCAATGAGGCAGTAGATGAACTCAAACTTAAAGTTGGTGATCAAGCTTGGGCAGTCATTAAGGCATCCGATGTCATGATTGCGAAAGACGCTTAATCTTTTATTCGGTATGCAAAAGGCCCGCTAAGCGGGCCTTTTTCTTTACTGCTCCAGCATGACTCATGCTGGAGCAGTTTTTAATGCTTCTTTCTTTGCTTATTTCTTTGGCGTTACAAAGCCAATCGCTGTGTCATCAACGAACTCAACCATAACGTCATCGCCAGCCTTGAACTTCTCAAGACCCAAAACGCTTTGATCAACCTTCACTTTTTGCTTCTCACCTGATGGCAATGTGAAAGTGACAACACGGGTCTTTGCATCAATTGTGCTGATCTTCACTGTGGCATAAACAGTATCTGTAGTTTCTTCAAATGGCTTAGCAGAACCCTTACCTGCTACCACTACTGAGCGAACACCAGAAACGCCTGGCTTAGCACCCTTAGGGGCAGCAACCAAACCAACTGCAATCGCTTGAGCATGCTCAACAACAAACATATCGCCCTTTTTCACTTTATCTAAATCATTTACTTGTTTAGATACGTTCATTTGAGCCAAGTTCCCGTTTGCATCCTTGAGAACAACGATACGTTTCTTTACGTCCACTGAATCAACAGTAGCAGTCAATACAACCGCTTCAGCTGCCAAAGGCAACATTTTTGCAGGAGCTTGAGCAAATGCTGAACTTGCAACTACTAAACCGAGTGAGGCAACTAATGTAGCCAATAAAGATTTCTTCAAAATAACTCCTAGATAAAGGTTTGTGAGGGGCGCCAAGTGTCTAGCACCACCAATCCATTTTAACCATGAAGTGGCTTACTTATAAGCCTTAGAGCTAATATTTGAAGCTTAAATGGGTTCAATTTGCTACATTAGATGTTTAATGAGCTATTGACCTCCATATACATAGTAAAGAGACAGCAAGTGATCTTGATTAAACCTTGGCAAGAGGCTAAGAGTGAGGCCTATGCAATTAGGAAGCTCGTGTTTATTGAGGAGCAAGGGGTTCCAGAGGATATGGAGCTAGATGAATTTGATCCGCTTGCACAGCATGCCCTAGCCTACCTAGACTCGCAAGCCATTGGCACTGCACGCCTAGTCACGATGCCTGGGAACATTGGCAGAATTGGACGCATGGCGGTACTGGCTGCATACCGCAGGGGTGGAATTGGCACTCAATTACTTCGCACCTTACTTCAACAGGCGACCTCTCAAAACATGGTGAAAATTGAGCTCCATGCCCAGTTATCAGCTATTCCTTTTTATGAGCGGTTTGGGTTTATTGCACAAGGTGATATTTACGACGAGGCAGGCATCGCACATCGCGATATGATTCTCAATATCTAAAGACACTTCATTCATCATGACTCAATCCACTCAACCCACTAACCCGCCCTTCCTCTTTCGTGTTTGCTACTCAGATACTGATGCAGCTGGCTTTGTGTATCACGCTCGCTATTTAGAGATTTTTGAGAGAAGTCGCTCGGAGTGGCTCCAGCAAAGAGGCTTGAGCCCAACAAAACTGGTGAATGAGTTCGGCATTGTTCTCCCAGTTCGAGAAATCACCATGAATTTTCATCGGCCTGGACGCCTGGATGATCTTCTGAGCATTGATCAAGTTATTGAGAATCGCGGCAGAACCCAAATTGCTGTCAAGCAAACTGCAAAACGCATTGTTGAAGGCATGGAACCTGAGTTGATTGCCAGCGCAGTTCTACATATTGTCTGCGTTGATACCACTACCCTCAAACCCAAAGGTCTGCCTGATTGGCTATTTGCAGCCGATCAGTAATATCTCAATTTAGGAGCTGTATATGCAAGAAGGCAAGTTACTGACTTTCGTTAAAGAGTTGGCACTACTACTAGAGACCAAGCCCAGTGAAGAGCTCATTTTTTCTAAAGGGAAAGCTCTCCTAGAAAATTTAATTGCTGTGGATGACTGGTTACCGGAGGAATTTTGTAAAGTGCATCCCCAGTACTATCAACAGTACCTTCTCTACGCGGATCCACTCGATCGCTTTTCAGTGGTCAGCTTTGTTTGGGGTCCCGGTCAAAAAACACCACTGCATAACCATACTGTCTGGGGCATGGTTGGACAACTACGAGGGCAAGAGCGTAGTGCCGACTATCACCAGCAGGCTGATGGCAGCTATAAAGCTGATGAATTTACCTTGTGCAAGCCGGGCCAAGTAGCTACCGTATCACCCAATACACATGATATTCACGTGGTTGAGAATGCTTTAAGCGATCAAACCTCAATCAGTATTCATGTCTATGGCGGAAATATAGGACGTATTGAGCGAGCAGTATTTGACCCGACAACAGGCACGGAAAAATTATTTATCTCGGGGTATGCAAATTCTGTAACACCCAATCTTTGGAATACAGCAAGCAATAGGGTTTGATAGCTTAAAATAGGCTCTCTTTCTGCAAACACTGCAAGTGTGGCAGCTCACCCCATTGACCGGGATAGTCGTTTAATTGAATACGGGTCAATATTTATTTGGCCCCTATGTTATTTACAGATCTTGGTTTATCAGAATCCATCCTTCGCGCTATTAGCGAGGAAGGCTATACCAGCCCTACACCCATTCAAGAAAAATCTATTCCTGCCGTATTAAAGGGCGGAGATTTACTCGCAGCAGCTCAAACCGGCACTGGCAAAACTGCAGGCTTTACCCTGCCCATTTTGCAGCGCTTAAGCAGCACCCCCAAGGCAAGTGGCAAACGCCAATTACGCGTATTGATTTTGACTCCTACCCGCGAGTTAGCTGCTCAAGTTCAAGAGTCTGTTGTGACTTACGGCAAATACACTGGTCTGAAATCCACTGTCATCTTTGGTGGTGTCGGCGCAAATCCTCAAATCAAGGCTATTGCAGCTGGCTTAGATATTTTGGTAGCAACACCAGGTCGCTTACTCGATTTGATGTCACAAAACTGCGTTTCACTTGCCAATATTGAAATCCTCGTCCTAGATGAAGCTGATCGCATGCTGGATATGGGCTTCTTGCGTGATATTAAAAAGATTTTGGCTGCACTACCAAAGCAACGTCAGAATTTATTGTTTTCAGCCACCTTCTCTACCGAGATCAAAGCTTTGGCAGATGGCTTACTCAATTCACCAGCCTTGATTGAGGTGGCGCGTAGCAACAGCACTAATGAAGCAATTGCTCAACTCATTCACCCAGTAGATAGAAATCAAAAGCATCCTTTATTGGCGCATTTGATTAAGTCCAATCAGTGGCAACAAGTGCTCGTATTTACTCGCACCAAACATGGCGCCAATAAATTAGTGACCCAGTTGGAAAAAGATGGCATCACTGCCATGGCGATTCATGGTAATAAGAGTCAAAGCGCTCGCACTAAAGCTTTAGCAGAATTCAAAGATGGGAAAATCACCGTCTTAGTGGCTACTGATATTGCCGCGCGCGGTATCGATATTGATCAATTACCCCATGTTGTGAACTATGACTTACCGAATGTCTCCGAGGATTATGTTCATCGCATCGGTAGAACCGGTAGAGCTGGATCCAATGGCGTTGCAGTCTCCTTGGTCTGCGTTGATGAGCATCAGATGCTCCGCGATATTGAAAAACTCATCAAACAAAAACTACCGCAAGAAGTGATAGCTGGATTTGAGCCAGATCCTAATGCCGTGGCGCAACCAATCCAATTACGAAGCCAACAGCACCAACAATCTCGCAAGCCTAGACCGGGTAGTGCTGGTGGCGGCAAACCTGCGGCAAAACGGAGCAGCCCGCCAAAGCGAAGTTTTAATCGATAGATCTCCGTTAATATTGCAAGCATTAATACGTACAGTTAATTGATATGAATACCCAAAGCCCTCAAGAGCCCCGTTTAACCTCACTCTCCCATGGCGGTGGCTGTGGCTGCAAGATCGCCCCCGGAGTTCTCTCAGAGATTCTGAAAAGCGTTCCCCAACTACCTTTTCCTAAAGAGCTCTTGATTGGCATTGAGACCTCAGATGATGCCGCCGTATATCAAATCAATGAGTCGCAAGCGATTGTTGCCACAACGGATTTCTTTATGCCAATCGTGGATGATCCATTTGATTTTGGCAAGATTGCTGCCACGAATGCGATCAGCGATATTTATGCCATGGGCGGCACTCCAATATTTGCCTTAGCGCTTGTTGGCATGCCAATTAAGGTGCTATCAAATGCAACCATTGCCCGAATCTTAGAAGGCGGTGCTGAGGCTTGTAGATCTGCTGGTATTCCGATTGCTGGCGGTCACACGATTGATTCAGTTGAACCCATTTACGGCTTAGTTGCTATTGGTATTGTTGACCCCAAACTCGTGAAGAGTAATGCTGCTGCTGAGGCTGATGATGTACTCATTTTAGGCAAACCATTGGGAGTGGGCATTCTATCTGCCGCCCTCAAGAAAGATCTGCTCGATGGTGCGGGCTACCAAGAGATGATCGCCAACACAACTAAGTTAAATTCTGCTGGTCCAGACCTAGCCAAACTGGCTGGCGTTCATGCCTTAACCGATGTGACCGGTTTTGGCCTAGCAGGCCATACTTTGGAATTAGGTCGCGCTTCAAAACTGACTGCGCAAATTGACTGGCAACAAGTACCACTGCTTTCTCATGTTCAGGATCTAGCTGATCAGGGAGTCATTACGGGCGCATCTGATCGCAACTGGCAAAGCTACGGCTCACAAGTCCATTTACCAAAACAATTTAGCCCCGCACAACAAGCGCTTCTCACCGATCCTCAAACTAGTGGTGGTCTGCTGGTTTCTTGTAGCCCAGATGTCGCAAATGCAGTGATAGAGATCTTTAGACAACATGGCTTTGCTAGCGCCTGTGTCATTGGAAAAATGACCAGCAAGCAAAATCAATTTCTAGAGGTATTGCTTTAATGAGCTTGATATATTTTTTCTGGGGATATCATGGGGATTAAGGTGATTGGCCTCATTCAGGTAAATGACCCAGAGGCATTTGAGGAGTATCGGTCTCAAGTGGGGGCTACGGTAGCCCTATATCAAGGAAAAATTGCAAGCCGAGGATCATTTCATTCTTTCCTCTGGAATGAATTGGAGTGCGATTCGTTTAGTGCATTTGTGGAGCTAGAGTTTCCGAGCCTATCGGACTCCCAGGCATGGGCTAGCAGCCCAGAATATCTAGGCTTACTGCCAGTCAGAAGCAGAGCCATGAAGTTAACCTTATTTTCTGTCAGCGTATAAAAATAAAGCCCAGCTCCTTTTGGGGGCTAGGCTGAATTTAATTCGGAGAAAGAAGAATTACTTCTTCGCTTCCATCGCTTCTTTAGCGGCTGTAATTTCTTTACGACGCTCTTTGCAAGCCCCAGCAATTTCCTGCAAAGCCTTACGAGCACGCGCAGCGGATGCCTTAACACCCTTTTCAATAAACTTTTCGTTTTCTGCTTTATAAGTTTCGAAAGCAGCCAACAATGTATCGTGTTGTGACATCTTGTCTCCTATGTAACCGTTCAATGTGTGAGTAATCAGCTCAGAATTAGTATATCCCTATAAAAACCACAGGATTTGATCGGCGATATCAGGGATAACTCTTAGATGCTATAAATCCTACAAAATACAAAAAACAATAAAAAACTAACGGAGACACACGTGAAAATCATCAATAAGTCGTTTTTCAGGCTCAAAATCGTGCTTTCGGCACCCTCCCTCAGGGGTGGCTTCAAGATCTAAAAATAGAGCGCTGGAGTGAGGTAGCAATATGACCTCCTACTCCCCGCATCCAGTATCAGCCGGCATCAACAAAAATCAAGAGAGAAACCCATGTCCATCAAATATCAAGACTACGCATTTGTTCGAAATAAGCTCCTTAAAAAAGAAGAAGTTGCACTGCTAGATATTCGTGAAGAAGATCCCCATGCTCAAGAGCATCCTTTGTTTGCGGCTAACTTTCCGCTGTCACGTCTTGAAGTTGATGCGTTTAGTAAGCTCCCCAGAAAAGATGTCCCCATCGTCACACTCGATGATGGCGAGGGTGCTGCAGAGTTGGCAGCACAAAGACTCTTAGAGCTAGGCTACTTGGATGTTTCTGTTTTTAAAGGTGGCATTCCTGCTTGGAAAGCAGCTGGCGGTGAAGTATTTAAGGACGTCAATGTACCCAGCAAATCTTTTGGTGAATTCGTGGAATCCAAAAGACATACTCCCTCTTTGTCCGCCCAAGAAGTAAAGAAGTTAATTGATGATCAAGAAGATGTAGTGGTGGTAGACGTACGTCGCTTTGATGAATACAACACCATGAGCATCCCAACGGGTATTAGCGTACCGGGCGCTGAATTGGTATTGCGCGTTCCTGAAATTGCCCCTAATCCAAAGACCAAGATCATCGTGAACTGCGCCGGAAGAACACGCAGCATCATCGGCACTCAATCTCTGATTAATGCAGGCATTCCCAATGAGGTGAATGCTTTGCGCAATGGCACGATTGGCTGGACCTTAGCTGGGCAAGAATTAGATAAGGGGCAAAGTCGTAAATTCAAAGAGGTTAGCGAAAGCACTGCGAGTGAAGCCGCGAAACGTGCACGTAGCGTTGCGGATCAGGCTGGGGTAAAGCGAGTAAAGCTTGCAGATATTGCGCAATGGAAATCTCAAGCAGAACGCACCACCTATTTCTTTGATCCAAGAACCCCTGAAGAATATGAAGCAGGCCATCTTCCAGGATTCCGCTCCACACCAGGCGGGCAATTAGTACAAGAAACAGAAATGGTAGCGCCGGTTCGTGGCGCACGAATCGTACTATCGGACCCAGGTGGTGTTCGAGCCAATATGCCTGCCTCGTGGCTTGCCCAAATGGCTTGGGACGTCTACGTGATTGATGACATCAAAGCTGCCGACCTTACTGAGAAAGGGGCATGGACTCCCGCCCTACCAAGCACGCCTCAGATTCAAACAGTAGATGTCAAGACAGCTTCCTCATGGCTAGAGAGTGATAGCACAACCATCTGTATAGATCTGAGCACTCATGCAAATTATGTGAAGGGCCATATTCCTGGAAGTTGGTTTGCACTGCGATCACAGTTTTCAAACGCGATGAAAAATCTACCAACCTCAAATCGCCTCGTCCTCACGAGCACAACCGGTGAACTTGCCATCTTTGCTGCAAATGAAATACAGGCGCTAACAGGATCAGCGGTTTATGTTCTTGATGGTGGTAATAAAGCCTGGATTGATGCAGGCTTAACTCTTGAAAAAGGTGCCACACACCTAGCGTCCCCTCCGCTGGACCGTTACAAACGACCGTATGAAGGCACTAGCGTCGATCCAGCAGCAATGCAGGCCTACCTAGATTGGGAGTATGGCTTGGTTGAACAGCTAGGCAAGGATGGCACTCATCACTTCTGGGTTTTGTAGTTGATATTGGTAGCGCAGTTTTGGCGTTAGCAACTTAGAATGCCTTATGTATAAAACAACTGCAATGGTCATCTTATCTTTAGGTCTTTTAGCCTGCGAGAGGGAAACCTATACTACCTGGTCATGCATCGATAGCGCTGGAATCAAGTATCCGATGGTTCTCAAAAAAGCTCAGATGCAGTTTCAGGATCGTCAGTTTGATTACTGCGGCAGCTTGGGGCCTGTGAGCTATTTTGATGTCAAGTGCCCAGCTCAAATCCAAAGCTCTAGTAAAAGCTTCATACCCAGCTCTGGTCAATTAATTAGCAATGCCAATGAATTTCAGTGCAATGCCCTCTAAGAATCAAAACTCACTCAATCCAAAGAAGCTACTTCTGACTAAGTGGACGGCAGTTAAACCTATTAATAAACGCAAACACTTTCTCGTTAGCAAGGTCATTATTCCGGAGCCACCTGAAATGCCTATTGAGTTCATTGAGCTAGAAGCCGTCTTTGACAAGAGTGTGCAAATCATTCCTTGGCGAGACCTAAAAGTAACAGGGGTCTGGCTTCAGGGCTGGGTGTAAAAAAGCCGTCACTGATTGACGGCTTTTTTATTGGCAACAGACTTAAAAATACTTACTTCGTTTTCTTCTTGCTAGGAGATGAAGTTCTGAGATCCTCAATGTTTTTCTCAGCAGCATCAGCGACTTGGTTCACAATTTTTCGACCTTCTTTAAACATCTTTTGGCCTGCGGTCGACATGTCATGAACTACCTTAGATAACTTATCAGCGTGACCTGGAATCTTATCTTCAACATCTTCAAGCCAACTGACTAAAGAACTGCGAACTTTTTCAAGATGTTTCTCAGTTCCATCAGCTGCATCATCGCCAATCTCTTTCAGAACTGATTTCACTTTCTTCTGATAAACAGTTGCACGCTTAGCAGCTTCTTTTGCGGCAGATTCCTGGAGCTCTTTGAGCTTAACAAGATCGTTCTTAGCAGCTGACTTGGCACTCTCCATTGCATTTTTCATGCCCCACTGAATTTCCTCGAGATGGTGCGCACTGAGGTCCTTTGCGGCATCCAATAATTTATGGGAGTAATCAAATAACTCCTTTGCCTTCTCTTGTTGCCATGCTTGAATGTCTTTCTTGTCCATTACATTTCTCCTTTAGTTAAATTAGAGCAGTGAGCTATCAAAAACCCATACTTCCACTCTATACCCAAAATAAGAACTTGCCAATTCTCCCCCTTTATTGACATTAAATTGACATTAAAATTAAGGTATGAGCGAAAGAAAAAACCCTTACGAGATTATTGGTGGTGCGGCAAAGGTTGAGGAGCTAGTTGACCGTTTCTATGATTTGATGGCGCTAGAGGAACCTTTCGCCGAGTTGCGGGCTATGCACTCGGAGGACCTGTCGAGCTCTAGAGATAAGCTCAAACTATTTTTATCGGGCTGGCTAGGTGGTCCAGATGTTTACTCGCCGAAGTATGGTCACCCCATGCTACGTGCCAGACACCTACCCTTCAAGATTGGCCTAAAAGAGCGTAATCAATGGCTTGCCTGCATGTATCGAGCCATGGAAGACTGCGGTATTGATGGTCAGATTGGTGCCCAGCTTGAGGAATCTTTTTTCAATACCGCTGACTGGATGAGAAACCAAGCAAACTAATGCACTGCTTGGTAGCTTGATCTAGATGGAATGTGCGCAGGCAAAACCACTAGCCCAAGCCCATTGAAAGTTATGGCCGCCAAGATGTCCAGTCACATCAACGCACTCCCCTATGAAATACAAGCCTGGGTGCTTACGAGCCATTAGAGTCTGGCCATCTAACTCTTTAGTGTCTACACCACCCAACATCACTTCTGCTTTTTTCCAGCCCAGGGTTCCAGCTGGCTTTACCGACCAATTGGTAATCAATTCTTTGAGAGCTTGCCTATCCTTTTTAGAGACCTCAGCCCATTTTTTACCCAGGAGATTTTTTTGTTCTGAAAATGCCTTTGCTAAACGTAGTGGCATGACGGAGGCTAAGATATTTTCAGTCAACTTCAGTCGATTGTCTTCGTCATTAAATAATTTATCGCAACTGAAGCTCCCATCGACCTCGACTGCACCCAACCAATCAATATGAATCACCTCACCCTCAGTCCAGTAACTGCTAGCTTGCAGGACTGCTGGGCCTGAGAGGCCTTTGTGAGTCAAGAGTAAATCTTCGTTGAAGCGGCAAGCACCATAACGATTGCCTTTTGATCCTGCGGCAATTCGAACCGGCAAGCTAAGACCAGATAAGGCCGTTAGATGATCAAATTCTCCAGAGGTAAAGGAGAGTGGCACTAATGCGGGGCGTGGATGGACTACATTCAATCCAAACTGCTTGGCGATATCTAAAGAGTATGCCGTGGCCCCAATAGCAGGGACTGCTAGGCCCCCTGTTGCCATGACCACAGAACGCGCGCGCTCAGTGCCAGCATTGGTTGTAACACTCCATATCCCTGCCTCATGAGAAATGGACTGCACTGTAACTGGATGACGAATATCAACATATCCCTTGGCGCATTCACTCAATAGCATCTCAATAATCTGCTTAGCGGAGTCATCGCAAAATAATTGCCCCTGATGTTTCTCGTGATAAGCAATTCGGTATGACTGTACGAGCTGAATAAATTCTTTTGCGGGATAGCGAGATAAAGCACTTTTTACAAAGTGCGGATTTAAGGAGAGAAAATTAGCTGGACTGCTGTGGAGATTGGTAAAGTTGCATCGCCCTCCGCCGCTGATACGAATTTTTTCACATAAGACATCTGCATGGTCTAGTACTAAGACTTTTTTGCCTAACTGGCCAGCAACTCCCGCGCAGAATAGTCCGGCTGCACCACCACCGATGATGATGGCATCCCAAGATTTACTCATGACTTACTTAAAGCGCTCAATAACATCGGCTGGCAAGTTTAGTTTTTGCATATGCAAACGGGTATAGGCTTGGCGGAAGTTCTTGGTCATCGAGATCATGACGGAAGCAGTCCAGGCAAAAGCAAACATCCCAGAGAACGCAATGATGATCGCTAGCATCTTCCAACCTTTTGGCAGGAGGTCATCCATAAAACCCATTGCGGTATAGGTGCTACCACTAAATAAAATACTCTCACCCAAATTTGGCAAGAGATTAAAAGCTTTGAGGGCAATCCCCCAGAGAATGATTTCAAAGATGTGCGTGAGAAATAAACAGAGCACGCTGATATAAAACACGATAGCTACTGAAGAGTACTTATGCTCCGAAAGATATAAGAATGATTTCACCTCATAGCGTTTCGCAATTTGAAGTAAAGCAAGACCGTGTACCAACATCACCACTAAAAGCATGGCAATGCCAAACAAATAGGCCGGTAGGTCTAGTTCGGAGCTAAGGGATATGGTGTTGGAAATAGTCATGGTGTCTGTACGCCTATTTTACCGTTCTCATGAACCTACTAGGCCAACTGATACCAGTTACGAATGACGTCCCAAGCTTCTTGAGCGGTTTCAACAAAATGGATTAAATCCACATCTGCCTGCTCAATAACTCCATGCTCAAGCATCTGGTGGAAGTTAATCACCTCCTGCCAGAATGTCTTACCCACTAAGATGATCGGAAATCGATCCACCTTCTTCGTCTGCATTAAGGTGAGCACCTCAAAGAGTTCGTCAAAAGAACCAAAACCCCCTGGATAAGCCACAATCGCCCTCGCCCTGAGCATGAAGTGCATCTTACGAATAGCAAAATAATGAAAGCGGAAACTTAAACCAGGTGTGAGATAGGGATTGGGGTACTGCTCTCGCGGTAGGCTGATGTTAAAACCAATCGTCTCATCCCCCGCCTCAAAAGCACCACGATTAGCAGCCTCCATAATTCCAGGCCCACCACCAGTAGCGATGTGTAGCTTATTTCGATTCTCAGATTGCGTAGCGTTATAGCCAGCAACAATTGCCCCAAACTCCCTTGCCGAATCGTAGTATTTGCAATGCAGTAATGCTCTTTTAGCTTCTGCTACAGCCTCTGGAGTTTTGGCATTCTTCTCTAGCTCTCGTGCCGCTTCACAGCTAATAAAACGAGTGGAACCAAATACAGTAATCGTGTGCTCAATACCTCGCTCATGCAATAAGATCTCCGGCTTTAACAACTCCAACTGAAAGCGCAAGCCTAAAGTTTCTCGACGAGCTAAAAAGGCTTGGTCATCAAAAGCAAATCGATAGGAGTCTTCAGAACTCTTTTCCTCCAACTGGCTTTTCTGAAGATTCAGAAAATCAGTGATAGTTTGAGAATTATTGATCGGGAGACTTGGACTCATATTTGGACCTCTAGATACAGCAACAGAAAGGGTAATAGTACCTAGAATATTGCATTCATTCACTGATGGGGCTTATTCCAATTTACTAGCAGCCCTAGAAACCTTAATATGAGAGGAAATTGAGCTTGGTTTGCCACAGCTTTTTGTTTTCTTTTTATCCACTTTGCATATGAATACACTCAACCCTTCCCTACTGAGCTCTTTTGTTCCAACCGGCACCTTGCGAGTCGGTATTAATTTAGGCAACCCTCTTTTGGCTAGCTTGGATGGCAACTCAGGGGATCCCAAAGGGATTACTGTGGATATAGCAAATTACATTGCTACCAAGCTACAACTACCTATTACGTTTACCTGCTATCCAATGGCAGGAGCTACTGTTGAGGCAGTTAAATCAAATGAGGTGGACTTGGTATTTGTAGCAATCGACCCGGTTCGTGGGGCCGATATCAGCTACACCCCTGCCTATATTCAGATTGAAGGCGCCTATATGGTGAAAGACACTTCACCACTCACTAAAAATGAAGATGTAGATGCAGTAGGTAATGAAATTGTTGTTGGTAAAGGTAGCGCATATGATCTCCACCTTACTCGAGAAATCAAACACGCTAGTCTGCTACGTTCTGCTAATTCTCAAGCTGTGGTGGACGACTTTATGAAGGGCATTGGAAACCTTGCCGCTGGAGTTAAACAACAATTAGAAAGTGATGCCCTGCGCTACGATAGTTTACGCATGCTACCCGGACGATTTATGGTGATCAATCAAGCCATTGGCATTCCTAAGGCACGTGTTGATTTTGAAAAAACCAATGCCTACCTTAGTAGCGAGATTCAAGAACTCAAGGCCTCAGGATTTATCGCAGAGGCCATGTTACGTCACCAAGTACAGGGCGCTAAGGTAGCCGAATAAGCCTCAACAAGAATAGGTATGTAGACGCTCCGGAATAATCACGTTTCTCCACTCCAGTTCGTCACGAATGGTCTGAGCCAAGACGGCCGACGCCTCCGGTTCACCGTGCACAACAAATACGGATTTGGGTACCGACTCAAAGCCACGCAGCCAATCCAATAAGCCAGCCTGATCAGCATGAGCGGATAAACCGCCAATCGTATGAACAGATGCACGAACTTGAACCTCTTCGCCAAAGAGTCGCACTTTAGCTGCCTTATCTACCAAGCGACGACCTAAGCTACCATACGCCTGAAAGCCGGTGATCACGATCGCATTTTGTGCCCGTGGCAAATTATTCTGCAGATGATGAACAATACGACCTGCATCACACATGCCGCTTGCTGAAATAATGATCGCCCCACCCTTAATCTTATTGAGGGCTTTCGATTCCTCTACATCCGCAATGAATCTCAGATCAACCGCACCAGGATTTTTCTTAAACCATTCAAAGGTAGATTGAGACTCTTTATCTAATTGCGCAAAAAAGCGTTGGGTCAAATGAGTGGCCGCAGTTGCCATCGGTGAGTCCACCCAAATACTGAGATGGGGCAATAAATTGCGCCTGACTAGATCAATCAATAGAAACAGCATCTCCTGTGTACGACCTACTGCAAAGGCAGGAATAATAATATTTCCATGGGCACTCAGAGTGCTGGTGACCACTTCAATTAATTCAGACTCTGTATCAGCTAAAGTTTTATGCAAGCGGTCGCCATAAGTTGACTCCACCACTACTACATCGGCTTGAGCAATTCTGGCAGGATCGGGCATCAATAACTTACCCTTCATCCCAATATCCCCAGAAAACACACAGCGCTTTTTCTGGGCATGATCCTCGGTAATGTCGATTACAGCAATCGCCGATCCCAGAATATGTCCCGCATTTAGAAACTCTAAATGAATTCCCTTGCAAAGCTCGACATGTTCTCCGTAAGACAACACTTCACATTGCCCGAGCGCAAGCTCAGCCTCTTCCATTGAGTACAGCGCTACCGGTAAGTCCCCACGCCACTTACCCGCTTTTTTCCTACGCTCTGCCCGCTCGACATCAGAGCGCTGAAGGTGAGCACTATCTGGCAACAAAATCTTGAGTAACTCATAGGTGGCATCCGTACAGTAAATGGGGCCAGTAAATCCTTGGGCACACAGTCTTGGCAATAGGCCGCTATGGTCAATATGCGCATGAGTCAGCACTACAAAATCGATTTCTTTGGGAGAAAATGGCAAAGGCTCCAGATTCTTAAAGCTGGCCTCGCGCCCACCCTGGAACATACCAAAGTCCACAATGAACCGGACTTCACGTCCACCAACAGTAGCCTCTACAGAATGTCTTGAGCCTGTAACCTCACCAGCTGCACCGAGAAATTGTATTTTCATTACTTAAGCATACTCTCGATAAAATCGATTGTTAAGCCACCTTTAAGAGCGATACTATTTAAATGAGCATTCCTTCCGAACTGAGATCTCTCGAGCTTGTTACTCGACTCAAGCGAGCACCCTCAGAACATAAAGGGAATGCTGGCAAAGTCCTGCTGGTTGGTGGTGCACCCGGCATGGCTGGCGCACTGTTGCTCTCCGGTAGCGCAGCGCTTCACTTAGGGGCTGGCTGGACGATATTGGAGATGCTAGATCCAACGGCTGCTCATGCAATGCCAGAGCAGGCTGAGTTAATGGTGCGCTTAGCGAGCTTTAATGCCCAAGAACAACTCGAAGCTACTGCTCCCGATGTCATTGCGATTGGCCCAGGCCTTGGTTTTTCAGCGCTGGCAAGAGATTGGTTAGTTGCCACACTGCACTACCCAAATGCGCCTGTGGTGATTGATGCCGATGCACTCAATTTAATTGCCGATACCCCTGAGTACTTAGATCTTCTCAAGCAGCGTAATCAAGCCTACCCAGGCATGAGTGTTCTCACCCCGCACCCAGGAGAGGCTGCACACCTGCTCAATACGACAAGCGATGTCGTGCAAGCAAATCGTTTGGCCGCATTATCAGATCTCATCACACTCACCAACTCCATTGTTGCACTCAAGGGTCAACATACACTGATAGGCTCACCCCTTAATGCAGCCATGCAGTGCCAACAAGGCAATCCTGGTATGGCTGTCGGTGGCATGGGGGATGTATTAACGGGTAGCATTGCTGCTATTGCCGCTCAAGGCCTTCGCCATGATCTCAATTTATGGGAAGCGAGCTGTATTGGGGTTCAGCTTCATGCCTCTGCAGCAGATAGCTTGGTGGCCAAGGAAATTGGTCCTATTGGACTTACTCCAACAGAGGTTATTTTGGAGATGCGGAGCTTGCTCAATAAACTGTTATAAAACTGCATGCAATCCGCTAGCGAAACTCTTCAACACCGTCGTTACATTTACGGCCTCTTAATGGCCGGCTTAGGTTCTGTGCTTTTTTCCGGAAAAGCGATTCTCATTAAGCTCGCCTTTAGCTACGGTGCAAATGCAGAAACTTTGATTGCTTTACGCATGTTGATGGCTCTCCCTCTCTTCTGGGGGATTTTTTGGTGGCACTCACGTAAACAGTTCATGAGCCCCCTCACTTGGCGAGATCAAGTGAAGATATTTGTTCTGGGATTCATGGGTTACTTTCTATCTAGCTATCTCGATTTTCTGGGTCTTCAATACATCTCTGTTGGCTTGGAACGCATTGTTCTGTATCTCACGCCAACCATCGTGCTCTTGATTTCTTATTTTGTTCTCAATAAATCCATTAGTCGTTTGCAGTGGTACGCGCTTGCTGTTGGATATCTTGGTGTCATTGCGGTATTTATCCAGGATGCCAGTTCGACTGGCACCTTGGCAGTGCTCGGCATGTTACTGGTCTTTGCAAGTGCATGCTCCTATGCGATCTACATGATTGGCTCTGGAGAAATGGTGAAGCGTGTGGGTAGCGTACGCTTAGTGGTCTATGCCAGCTCTGCCTCTGCACTTCTCAGTGTGATTCAGATTCTGATTTACGAACCTTCGGCTGTATTTACGCAAGTGCAGCAGATCTATTGGCTCAGCCTTCTCAATGCAAGCCTTTGCACAGTCATTCCAATGCTCTTGATCATGATTGCAATCAACCGTATTGGCTCACCCTTAGTTGCTCAAGCCGGAATACTCGGCCCTGTCTCAACACTCTTTATGGGATGGCTTGTACTCTCCGAGCCGATTACCTGGATTCAGATTATTGGGATGAGCTTGGTGATGGGGGCAATGTGGTTGCTAGTACGTAACGATGGCACTAGCAAGCAAAAAGAGTCGAGCTCAACAAAGCCTTTGGACCTTGAGGGATCTGACCCCCTCAATTAGTCCCTGAGTTAAAACCGAGAATTTATTGTTGAGGAGCAGTAGGCTGAGGAGTTGCTGGTTGTTGAACTGCTTTTGCTTTTTTCTTCGATTTTTTCTTAGACTTCTTCTCTGCTTTCTTATCTTTCAGGGACTTCTTAGCACCCTTCTTGCTAGCTTTCTCTGCTTGAGCAGCAGGTGCTGCAGCAGGAGCAGCTAGTGGCGCTGGGGCTGTTACTGGGTCTGCCGCCATTACGCTCAGAGGTGATAAACCAATTGAGGCAGAAATGAGGGTAGCAAAAAACAGTTTTACAAAGCGGGCAGGCATTAAAACTCCAAAATGTTTGTGGATAATTTGATAATACTCAATTATTTACCATTCATTCCTCATTTACCCAGGACCTGCCCATGAACTCTTTTCCATCTGATATTTATACAGAACCGCAGGGATACTCAGTCAATACCCTGGAAAACTTAGGCCCCCTCACCCGCCTTGCTGGCATCTGGGAAGGCCAACGAGGATTGGATATCAAACCAAAAGCTGAGGGACCAAAGAAGCAGGTCTATACCGAACGTATTGAGATGCAGCCAATTGATCCGCAAACCAATGGGCCGCAGCTGTTTTATGGATTGCGCTATCACCTTCACATTACCAAACCAGACCAAGTAAAAACTTATCATGATCAAGTTGGGTATTGGCTTTGGGAGCCCGCAACCGGGCTGATCGTTCACACCCTTACCATCCCACGAGGCATGGTCACTATGGCAACAGGAAAAGCTTCCGCCAATGCAACTCAGTTTGAGTGTGTAGCCAAAATTGATGATCCAACTGCTGGTATCTCATCAAGTCCTTTTCTAGACTATGCCTTCAAAACAATTGAGTACCGCATCATGGTGACCATCTTGGAAGATGGCACTTGGTCTTATGAGCAAGACACAGTGATAATGATCAAAGGCCAAACCGAAGCCTTTCATCATCTAGACACCAATGTACTGACAAAGGTAGGCGAAGCGACACCCAACCCTCTAGCTTTAGACGCAATGAAAAAGCCGTCCTAAGACGGCCTTTCGGGTTGAATCTTTATTACTTAAGCTGGCTGTGCTTCAGTCTCAGTAATTTTTTCTAGAGCAGCAGCAAGATGACCAACTGTGCGATCAATATGTGCCAATTTTTCTAGGCCAAATAAACCAATTCGGAAAGTGCGGAAGTCTGGACGCTCATCACACTGCAGTGGCACGCCAGCAGCAGTTTGTAAACCCAGAGCAATAAACTTCTTACCAGACTGAATATCAGGGTCCTTGGTATAGCTCACTACTACGCCAGGAGACTGAAAGCCTTTTGCTGAAACTGAGTGGTAGCCGTTTGATACCAATAAGGCACGCACCTTCTCACCCAACTCTTGCTGCTTGGCTTTGAGTGCTGCGAAACCTAGAGACTGGGTTTCTTTCATCACATTACGCAAAATTTTGAGCGCATCAGTTGGCATGGTGGTGTGATACACGTGACCACCCTTTTCGTAGGCTTCCATAATTTGGAGCCACTTCTTCAAGTCCATTGAGAAGCTGCTACTTTGTGTAGCGTCAATACGCTCGCGCGCCCTGTCGCCCATAGCAATCAATGCACAGCAAGGCGAGCTACTCCAGCCTTTTTGTGGCGCCGTAATGACTACGTCAACATTACAAGCCTTCATATCTACCCACATTGCACCAGAGGCGATGCAATCGAGCACAAACAAACCATTCACTGAACGAACTGCTTCACCGACAGCCTTGAGATAGTCATCCGGCAAAATAATTCCGGCAGATGTTTCTACATGGGGAGCGAAAACCACTGCTGGCTTTTCTTTCTTAATGAAAGCAACCACCTCTTCAATAGGCGCTGGAGCAAACACACCCTGAGCGGTATCTTCTAATTGCTTACCTTTGATAACGGTAATGTCTTGGGTAATGTTGGCGAGATCAAAAATCTGCGTCCAACGATAGCTAAACCAACCATTGCGCAATACAAGGCACTTTTGATTATTGGCAAATTGGCGGGCAACTGCTTCCATACCAAAGGTACCGCTACCCGGAACAATCACTGCAGAGCTAGCGTTGTAAGCATCTTTCAAAACACTAGAGATATCCACCATGACTTTTTTGAACTCTTCAGACATGTGGTTTAGCGAACGATCGGTATAAACAACCGAAAACTCTAATAGTCCGTCTGGATCAACATTCGGGAGTAAGCCTGGCATAGTAATTTCCTAGTAAATCGTATGATTAGGACTAAATGATACTGATTTAGCACTCTTTAGGTGGCGAAGCTTTGAAAATCAGCTTTTTCGGCAAATAAAGGGGGTTATGCACTTTTCCGTGCCGTGGAGGAAACCAATATTCCGACCACAATCAGGACAAAAGCTAGGCCATGGAACAACTGAGGCGGATCCCCCAAAATTGCAGCCGAGAGCAGTGCTGTGAATAAGGGGATCAGGTTGGCAAAGAAAGCTGCCACCGTGGGTCCGGCACCATTGACCCCCAAACCCCAGCAGCGATAGGCAATTAATGATGGGCCGATTGCCACAAAAACGATTAATGCCCCAGTCCAGTAGTTGAGATCAATAAAGGCATGACCCGTGGCAATCTCGACCCCCTCAAATAACATCGTCCACATAAATCCAATGAAAACCTGGGCCATTAAAAACTCAGCCCACGGCCACTGACGCTCAGTACTCTCTCCTGGACGGCTAATCATCCAGCTATAAAACGCCCAAAGAATCGTTGCCAACATGATGAACAAATCACCCATCACCACTTCCACACTTAACAGGCTAGCAGGCTCACCACGGGTTAACACCACAGTGACGCCCACTAAAGAAACAAGCGCCCCTAGCATTTGTAATAGCGTTGGTTTCACTTGATATAAGACAGCGCCAATCAAAAGCATCCAGATGGGCATGCTGGCCCCAATCAGGGTGACATTAATAGCCGTCGAGGTCTGCAGGGCAAGGTACAGGAGCACGTTATAGCTACCGACCCCCAATAAACCCAAGACTAGGAAACGGCTTTTGTTTTGCCAAAGCGCGCTGCTTGGCTTAAAAACTTTCCAGCCAAAGGGTAACAAGATCAAAGCTGCCAAACCCCAACGAACCGTACTTAAAGCAATTGGGGAAATGCTCCCTACCAACGCCCGCCCAGCTATTGCATTACCCGCCCAAAAAATGGTGGCAAGCGTTAAATAAAAGACGGTCGACAGGCTTAATTGAGGCATTCAGAAGGATTTGACTAGGTAAGTGGGGCTTATTGAGCCCTAAGAGGGACTTTAACAAAGCATTGTAGAAACAAATGTCCGGTATTGCTAAGATAGAGCTTAGATTAGCATCGGCCATCTGGCATCAGCAACATACAAAGGGGTTTTAGTGGAAATCATCACCAATATTGAAGATTTGCGGGTTTTACATCAAAAGCGCACCCCCAAGATGTTCTATGACTACGCAGATTCTGGTTCATGGACTGAATCTACCTACCGATCTAACGAATCCGATTTTCAGAAAATCAAACTGCGTCAACGTGTTGCAGTGAATATGACTAACCGCACCACCAAAACCACGATGGTGGGTCAAGAGGTGGCAATGCCAGTTGCGCTGGCTCCAACTGGCTTAACTGGCATGCAATATGCCGATGGTGAAATTCTGGCTGCGCGTGCCGCAGAAAAATTTGGTGTTCCCTTCTGCTTATCCACTATGAGCATTTGCTCTATTGAAGATGTTGCAGAACGAACCACTAAACCTTTTTGGTTCCAGCTTTATGTCATGAAAGACCGCGGTTTTATTGAGCGTCTAATTGAACGTGCCAAAGCAGCAAAATGCTCTGCTCTCGTGCTCACTTTAGATTTACAAATTCTAGGACAACGTCACAAAGATTTAAAAAATGGTTTGTCCGCACCTCCAAAGCTGACGCTCAAAAACATCATGAACATGATGACCAAGCCCCGCTGGTGTATGGGCATGGCAATGACTCCTCGCAGAACCTTTCGCAATATTGTTGGTCATGCCACCGGTGTTGGCAATATGTCCTCCCTCTCCTCATGGACCGCTGAGCAGTTTGACCCAGGCCTTAGCTGGGATGATGTGGAATGGATTAAAAAACTCTGGGGTGGCAAGCTCATTATTAAAGGGATTTTGGACGAAGAAGATGCCCGCTTAGCGGTTAACTCCGGCGCAGATGCCTTGATTGTCTCCAATCATGGTGGACGTCAGTTAGACGGCGCTATCTCCAGCATTAAAGCTTTACCAGGGATCGTCAATGCAGTTGGCAATGACATCGAGGTTTGGATGGATGGTGGTATTCGATCAGGTCAAGATGTGTTGAAGGCTTGGGCACTCGGTGCACGTGGCACCATGATCGGTCGCCCCTTCCTCTATGGCTTGGGTGCCATGGGTGAGGCTGGTGTAACCAAGTGTCTTGAGATCATTCATAAGGAACTGGATATCACAATGGCCTTCACTGGGCATCGCGACATTCAAAATGTGACTAAAGATATTTTGTATCCAGGAACTTTTTAATATTCCACACCTCGCCAATTACCCCGAAATTTAATTGATTTGAAACGTAATCTGAATGCAGTGCATAACTCCGCACTCTCTATAGGTGGTAAAAAATGAAACGTGTTGTAGACGTATATAAAGATCGAGGTCGTGAACTGGTTTGGACTTATGTCATTCACCTTGGCAATGTTGATTTTCATCCAGCCCAAATTGACTTTGAACAAGAGGCTCTGAGACTTTCTCAGCTTGATAAGCGCGGAACTCTGAACGAACTCAGCGCCAAAGCGAGACTTTCCGTTCGATAAATTTCACACTGACTCTGATATATGAAACCCTTAAGTAAAAAAGCCAAGATGGCAGTTGGATGGACGATTTTGATGACTGTTATCGGCACTGCCATGCTGCATCAATGGGAATTCTTTGCCATGGGTTGCGCTTCCATTGCACTACTACTCCTTGCAAACCACTACGATCTATTGAAAGATCCTGAGGACAAAAAATAAGGCCCCCATCTTTCGATAGAGGCCTGTATCAATCTTTTTAGTTTTATAGCGTTGGGTAGTCCGTATATCCCGCTTCTGCCCCGCCATAAAACGTTGCACGGTTATAGGGATTCAGGGCAGCACCCTGCTGGAAACGCTCTGCTAAGTCCGGATTAGCAATATACAAACGACCATAAGCTACAGCGTCTGCCAAGCCAGCCTCTAAAACGGCCTCACCCATAGCTTGATCATATCCACCAGCACTAATGAATTGACCCTGATATGCAGCTCGGAATATCTCTGAAGTAATTGGTGCCTCAGAGTTCACTTGATCATTACCGCCAGCAGTAGTAGATCGAGGTTCAATCATATGAACATAGGACAAGTGATAGCCATTG
Source organism: Polynucleobacter sp. AP-Jannik-300A-C4 (assembly GCF_018688335.1). Lineage (NCBI taxonomy): Bacteria > Pseudomonadati > Pseudomonadota > Betaproteobacteria > Burkholderiales > Burkholderiaceae > Polynucleobacter > Polynucleobacter sp. AP-Jannik-300A-C4. The sequence continues at coordinate 1,193,300 of NZ_CP061316.1, forward strand.
AGCTTTTGAATCACTGCGTTGAATAAGGCAATCGGATCGCTATCAGCAATGTCATTAAAGCTGCCGTAAGGTGATAAACGCACGCCAATACAATCATTTGAAAAGACCTTGGCAACCGATTCAATCACTTCGCCTAGTAGACGAATACGATTTTCAATTGAGCCACCATACTCGTCAGTACGTTGATTGGTTTTATCTTGTAAAAACTGATCCAATAAATAACCATTAGCAGAATGAATTTCCACACCATCAAAACCTGCCGCTTTGGCATTGGCTGCAGCCAATTCAAAATCTTTTAATAGGCAAGCAATATCTTCAGTCGTCATTGCCTTAGGAGTTTCATAATCGTGCAACTTACAGTCAGCGCCATAAGTTTGACCTGCAGGTGCAATGGCAGAAGGCGCTTCGGGAGCGCCCTGCTCAGGATGTAAGGAAGAATGAGAGATGCGACCTACATGCCAAAGTTGGGCAACCATCTTGCCACCCTTGGCATGCACTGCATTCACAATCTCTTTCCAAGCAGCTGTTTGATCGGCAGAATAAATTCCAGGGGTTGCTGGATAGCCTTTTCCGATTGACGAAATTTGTGTTGCTTCGCTGATGATGAGACCAGCACTTGCCCTTTGTGCATAGTATGTTTTTGCCAAAGGGTTAGGCACATCGCCTTCAATAGCGCGCATTCTGGTAAGTGGAGCCATCACCAAGCGATTTTTTAATTCAATGGCGCCAAGTTTGACGGGGGTAAACATCATTTCTTTTCCAGACATGAACTACTTTCTTTTAAATTAGATACATTTATTAATGGGGCAACTTTAGCAGGGATAGCATAGTCCTGCAGACACCCCGCTAGACTCTTTGAAAACTCTTGCGACTTCCACGACTAATTCTTGGGCTAGATTTAAATCTAGCTTCAATACTTTCGGCGAGCGCCTGGAACTCTTCAAGATGTGCAGTAGAAGCGCGAGCCACAAGCGCGATCACCCTCTTAGGAGCGGGTGGAGCTAATGGCCGAGCAAGCAATGTCGTGCCATTTAAGAGCCCTCCCTTGACCGCCATCTCAGGCAGCAGTGCAATGCCCATGCCAGACTCCACCATTTGCAACAAAGTGAGCAGACTCGTTGCCTCCACACCATCTGCATTCCGAATATCAGAGCGCTTACAGGCTTGCATAGTGTGATCGCGAAGACAGTGCCCCTCCTCCAGCAGCAATAAGCGTTCAGCCATTTTTGCGGGTAGGTGAATGTCCTTGCCTTTAAGAGCTGGATCGTCTGCTCTGGCTACCACCCAAAATTCATCGATAAAGAGTTCTTTTACCAACAAGCCGGCCGTGTCATATGGCAAAGCAATTAATGCAAAGTCCAGCTGATGATCAACTAAGCGCGACAATAAATTAGCAGTTAAGTCTTCACGCAAGGCAACTTTTAGATTGGGGTAATACTCCCGAATATCTGGCAATACATTTGGCAATAGGAATGGTGCGATAGTCGGAATCACGCCAAGCCGAATGGTTCCAGACATCGGCTTGCCAGCTGCATCCGCATATTCCACCAAATCCTGAGATGAGGCCAAGATTGCCTTAGCTCTCTCCAGAATCTCCATACCAATTGGAGTAATGGCCACGTTTTGGCGATCTCGCTCTACCAAGCGCACGCCTAGACCATCCTCAAGCTCCTTTAAGCCTGCACTTAAGGTCGACTGACCAACGAAACAGGCCTCTGCAGCCCTAGTAAAGTTCAGCTCTTGAGCAATGGCTACAAAATAGCGCAACTGACGTAATGAAGGTAAAGCAGTCATATGTTGCAAAACTCCCTATAATCGATTTATTAGATAAATAATATCATTATTATTTATTGGACTGATTATCTTTTGAGGTTCAGAATTCATTCCATGGTGTTTAAGCACCGTTTACAAATCAATATGAAAAGGAATGAAAAATGGCACGTCCAGAAATTAAAACCATCCAAAACTTAGAGTCTGCTTTTGCAGGTGAATCCATGGCGCATATCAAGTATCGCTATTTTGCAAAATTAGCACGCGCTGCTGGCGATATTGAAACTGCTGAAATCTTTGAGGCAACTGCAGACCAAGAAGTCATGCATGCCTTTGGTCACCTCGATTTGCTCTACCCCGCGAATACGATTACCCCAACTCGTGCCTTAGAGATCGCAATCGAGGGTGAGACATATGAATACACCGAAATGTACCCAACTTTCCGAAAAACAGCGGTAGATGAAGGTAATACAGCAGCGGTAGTGGAGATTGATGAGCAAATTGCCGAATCAAAAGAGCATGCAGAGCAGTTTCAAGCCATGTTGGCAAAAGCAGCAAAACGCTTTGCAGCCTTGGCTAATGTAGAGGAACGCCATGCTAACCACTACAAAAAGGCCTTAGAAAAAGCAAAAGAATTTGCTGCAGTCTGAACGGCTTTAGAAATAAAACAGAATTAAATTTAAACTGATCAAATTATCTTAAAGGAAATATCATGAAATCTTGGCAATGTATCGTATGTGGCTTCATCTATGACGAAGCAAAAGGCTTACCGGATGACGGTATTCCTGCGGGCACGGCTTGGGCTGACATCCCAGAAGATTGGGAATGCCCAGACTGCGGTGTAGCAAAATCGGATTTTGAAATGGTGCAAGTTTCTTAATTCAAGCCTTACATCACTCATTTAACTGTATTACTAGGGAGTCCAGCTTTGGATCATCAGAATCAATCATCTCCATCAGGAATTGTCATCATCGGTAGCGGCTTAGCTGGATTTACAGTTATTCGCGAATTGCGCAAGCTCGATAAAGCAGTACCGATCACTCTGGTGACTCGCGAGCCGGGCTACTTTTACTCAAAGCCGATGCTCTCTACCGCACTAGCGAGTAATAAATCTGCAGAGCAATTGGTTTCAAGCAATGCAGAAGGTATGGCAACTCAATTGGAGATTACGATTTTGGATGACCTTGATGTCACTGAAATCAACACAGCTTCACAGACAATTGAAACCTCTAAAGGATCGATTCCATATGGAAAGCTGGTGCTAGGCTTGGGCGCAGATCAAATACGCCTGCCTTTGCAAGGTAACGCTGCTAAGGAAGTGATTACAGTAAATGATCTGGAAGAGTATGCCCAATTTCGCAAGGCAATCGCAGGCAAAAAACGCATTGTGATTTTAGGTGCTGGACTGATTGGGTGTGAATTTGCAAACGATTTAGTTTTGGGGTCTTATGAAGTGGATGTGATAGATCTAGCGCCCCAAGCCTTAGGTCGACTCCTTCCTGAAGCAGCTGCTCAAGCACTCCAAGCGAAGTTAAGCGAGGCGGGTGTTCGTTGGCACTTTGGAACTACCGTGCAATCAGTTGATCGCAATGGTGAATCCCTCACAGTGACCCTGGCTAATGGAACGGTAATCACCAGTGATGTATTTCTATCAGCAGTAGGATTGAAGCCTCGACTAGATTTGGCTAAAGCGAGCGGCATTGCAACAGGCACAGGAATTACAGTGAATCGCCAGTTGGAGACTAGCGCAAAGAATGTCTTTGCCATCGGTGACTGCGCTGAAGTAGATGGCCTAGTTCTACCCTATGTCATGCCAATCATGCAGGCAGCACGTGCTTTAGCGCCAAACCTCATCGGACAGCCGGCCACCCTCACCTATCCTGCTATGCCGGTGATGGTAAAGACGCCCGCCCTTCCAACAGTTGTTTCTCCACCAGCAAAAGGTGCGGTTGGCGATTGGAGAATCAATACCGTGGATGGCGGCCTTGAGGCACGTTTTGAGTCGAGTGATGGCAAGCTCCTAGGCTTTGCTCTCTTGGGAACAGCAACAGCACAACGCGGTGCTCTGACAAAAGAGTTGCCGCCAATATTGCAATAAGCGGTAGATTTATATCACCCATTCAAATTGTTTTTTGAAATAGCTTCATGGAATAAGTAAAAGGCCCGCAATTGCGGGCCTTTTTAATGAACTAATTCAGCTTACTTAAGCAAGCGCAACAAACCAAGTTGCATTGTGTGATTGAGCAACCATCAAAAACAACATAGGAATAGAAAGCATCGTATTAAAGCGTGAGACCAACATCGCAACACGCGCAGACTTGGCCTTGACATCAGACTCAACCGCCACAATACCCAGGGCTCGTTTCTGAAGTGGCCAAATAATGAACCAAACATTAAACGCCATTACCAAAGCGATCCACATACCTAAACCAATTGCACGAAATGGCGCTTGCAAAGTAAATGCTTGATGCGCATAGCCATTCAAAACGGCCAAAATCATGCCACTAATAACGGTAAATAAAGCTGCCCAACGAAACCAAAACAAAGCTGTTGGGGCGATGACTTTACCAATGGCTGGCTTTTGCTCATCCGGAATTTTAGGCATCGAAGGAATCTGCACAAAATTGAAGTACCAAAGCAAACCAACCCACATCACGCCAACCATCACGTGAATCCAGCGGAATAAAAATGGCAACTCAATAGAGCTTAGATTGGCACCTAAGCCCAAAACAATTAAAGCAAGGAGAACAAACCCAGCTAAAACTGTGCGGCCTAATGAGGTAAAGATAGATGCCATAGAAACCTTCTCAATAAAAATAGTTAAGCGAGATTAAGCAAAATTCTTGCTAGCAAAATCCCAGTTCACTACATTCCAGAAGTTTTCCAAATACTTAGGACGCGCATTGCGTGTATCAATGTAATAAGCATGCTCCCATACATCGCAAGTCATGAGCGGCTTTGCATCAGTAGTCAGCGGTGTAGCAGCATTGCTGGTTGAGGCTAAATCCAGTGAACCGTCAGCCTTCTTCACCAACCAAGCCCAACCAGATCCAAAAGTGCCTATTGCGCATTTTGCAAACTCTTCTTTGAATTTATCAAATGAGCCCCACTTAGCATTGATGGCATCGGCCAAAGCACCCGTTGGAGCACCGCCACCATTTGGCTTCATGCTGTTCCAGTAAAAGGTGTGGTTCCATACTTGAGCTGCATTATTAAAAACACCGCCAGCAGATTTTTTAACAATATCTTCTAAAGATGCATTTTCAAACTCAGTCCCTTTAATTAAGTTATTGAGATTGGTGACATAAGTTTGGTGATGCTTCCCGTAGTGAAACTCTAGCGTTTCTTTAGAAATGAATGGGGAAAGCGCATCCAATGCGTAAGGTAACTGAGGTAATGTGTGTTCCATCATTTTTTCCTTTAAAGACGTGTTAATAAATAGCTATAGGGCCATATTCGACCTAACTATAGTCGATTCTGGCGATTTTGTTTGAGCGTGAAAAAATGGGGCTGACTGTATCAACCCCACCCATGGATTACTGGGCTGTCCAGCCACCATCCATATTCCAAGCCACTCCACGCACCTCGGAGGCATCGGGACCGCAAAGGAAGATTGCTAATGCAGCCAATTGCTCGGGAGCCACGAATTCGCCGGAGGGCTGCTTCTCTGAAACCAAAGCTTTTTTAGCCTCTTCATTTGAGACCCCATCACGCTCTGCACGGGCATCCACTTGTTTTTGAACCAAAGGGGTAAGAACCCAGCCTGGGCAAATCGCATTGCAGGTAATTCCAGTTTTAGCATTCTCTAAAGCAGTGACTTTAGTTAAGCCGACAATGCCATGCTTTGCAGCTACGTAAGCAGACTTTTGTACTGAACCCACCAAACCATGCACAGAGGCAATATTGATAATGCGACCCCAGTTACGCTTCTTCATTCCAGGCAAGGCGTGATGAGAGGTATAGAAAGCTGAACTGAGATTAATGGCAATAATGGATTCCCATTTATCTGCCGGAAAATCTTCCACATTAGCTGTGTATTGAATACCTGCATTGTTCACTAAGATATCAAGTGATCCAAAACGTGTTTCAGTTTGTTTGATCAGATCTTCAATCTCGGCAGGCTTACTCATGTCAGCACCGTGATAATCCACCTCTACTCCGCATGCTTTGATCGCAGCGATAGCGGCATCTTTTTCTCCAAAACCGTTGACCATGATATTGGCGCCCTGCTTTGCCAATCCAATAGCCATTGCCAAACCAATGCCACTTGTAGAGCCAGTGACCAGAGCTGTTTTACCTTTTAAATGAGACATGTTCTTATTCGCTATATCAAGTTAATCGCAAACCCCCTCAGAGGGGATTTGCGGATGATCAAAACTTGATGTTACAGGAAGCGACAACCCGGTCGATATCGGGAATGCACTAAGTCAGGAGAGCTCCTGATTAGACCTTGCCAAGAGCCTTCAGAATCTTTTCACAAGTGATAGGCTGATCAAACACCGCAGTATTAAACGGCGCCAAAGCATCATTAATCGCATTCTGAACGGCTCCAGGGGCTCCAGCAGTACCAGCTTCACCTGCACCTTTTGCCCCCAACTTAGATGACTGAGTTGGCGTCTCCACGTGGGCTACTTCAATATCTGGCATTTCATTGGCCATCGGCACCAAATAATCAGCCATACTGCCATTGCGTAGCAACCCACTATCGTCATAGAGACACTCCTCAAAAAGAACGCCCCCAATTCCCTGAACAATAGCTCCACGTACCTGCTCATCCACCAGCATAGGATTTAATACGCGACCACAGTCCTCAACTGCCCAATGTTTCAAGAGCTTTACAAATCCGGTATCAGGATCCACTTCAACATAAGAAGCCTGAACGCCATTAGTAAAGATGAATGGATATTCTTTTTGGGTGTAATGACGTGTAACCATCAAATCAGCAGAGAAGCCCACAGGCAAGGTATCCGTACGGAAATAACCAATACGACCAATCTCGCTAAATGGCAGCAATTGCTCACCAGTGGCTTTATCTAAAACATGGCCACGTCGAACTGACAACTCTTCAGGCGATCTATTCAAGATGGCGCCAGCAAGCTTCAAGATATTTTCTTGGAGCGCCTGACATGCTAACAACACTGCCTCACCACCCACACCGGCGCCACGAGAAGCCCAAGTACCACCACCATAAGGTGTGACATCAGTATCGCCAGTAATGATGCGAACATCTTTAATAGAAAGTCCAACAGCATCAGCAGCAATTTGTGCATAGATACCTTCAGTGCCCTGACCCTGCTCACCAACGCCAATCAATATAGAAACAACTCCACTAGGATCAAGTCGCGCAGAAGCTCCATCCTGAGAGGCAATACGAGCACCACCCACACCATAGAAGGCTGGACTTGGATTAGTTAACTCAATTAATGTCGCAAAACCAATTCCGCGATAGATACCCTTTTTGCGCAACTCAGCCTGCTCCTTGCGCAAAGCAGAATAGTCCATCATTTTTTCAATCGTGCGCAAGCATTGCTCATGCGATAAGACTTCCAATTTAATCCCTGAAATCCCAGAGCATGGATAAGCATCATCAGGAATCACATTGCGTTTACGAAACTCCAATGGATCCATCTTTAACTTTTGCGCTGCCAAATCTACTAAACCTTCAGTCACAGCACAGGCAATTGGATGCCCCACTCCGCGATATTGGCATGTAGGCGTTTTATTCTGAAACACCACATTCAGCTTGGCTCTGTAATTTTGATGCTTATACGGGCCTCCAACCAAGTTCACCACTTGGTTACCTTCAATTGCACTCGTTCTTGGGAACATAGAATATGGACCAATCGCAGTGAGATCGTCGATCTCAAAAGCCAATATGTCACCTTCTTTATTGGCTGCAATACGCCCTTTAATGCGGTGCTCACGGGCATGAATATCACTCGTAAATGATTCGAGTCGATCCGCGACAAATTTAACTGGGCGCTCTAACATCATTGCCAAACCAACTGTTGCAAAATCATCGGGATATGCATGAACCTTGATACCAAAAGATCCACCAACGTCCTTGCAGATGACATGTACATCAGACTCAGATAAACCAAACTGACGGCAATATAAATCTTGCATCATGTGAGGTGCTTGCTGCGAGTGATAAACCGTCAAGCGACGATCGCCTGGGTTGTAGTCAGCAATTTGACAGCGAGGCTCCAAAGTCACGCCGGTATGACGACCAAAACCAAAGGTAGCTTCCGCAACTACATCTGCGTTTGCAAATACTTCATCAACCTGGCCAACATCCAAGCTGCGGGTAAAACAGAGGTTATCGCCGAGCTCCGGATGAATTACTGGCGTATCCGCATCCAGAGCTGTTTCCATAGAAACGACAGCAGGCAACTCCTCCCACTCAACCTCAATTAACTGCAAAGCATCTTCCGCCTGGGCACGTGTTTCGGCAACTACTGCAACTACAGGCTCACCTTGCCAGCAAGCCCTATCAATTGCCAATGCATATTGAGGAGCAGACTTCATGCCAGCTAGGTGGCCCAAAGTAGCAACCCAAGGCTTGCAAAGCTCTGCCATTTTGGCGCCATCAACTATGGCTAGAACCCCTGGCATCTTGCTTGCTTGTTCAGTATGAATTTTTCCAATCTTCATATGGGCTACTGGAGAACGCCAATACACCACATGCCCCATTCTGGGCAACTGAATATCGTCCACATAAGTGCCTTGACCCTCAATGAGTCGACGCGCCTTATGCCTAGGTTCACTATTACCAATGTAGCGTTGATCATTGGTTACCGGATCAAGCACCAATCCTTTGAGGTCTGCTGGCTTATTCATAATCAGTTTTCCCAGTCTACTTAAGCGAGAGCAACAACAGGTTTAATTTTTTCACCTTTGGCGCGAGCTTCAAGAACGGCCATGATGGCATCCACTATGGAATGGTAACCAGTGCAACGGCAATAATTGCCTGAGATCCATTCACGCACTTCTTCGCGCGTGGCTTTGGGTTGTTTTTCAACTAACTCGGCTGCGGCTAGCAACATTCCAGAAGAACAGAATCCACATTGCATTGCGTTGTGTCGCATAAAGGCTTCTTGCAAGTCTGCTAAGGCACCACTTTTCGTTAAGCCTTCAATTGTCTCTACAACACATCCATCAGCTTGAACAGCTAAGTACAAGCAACCACGGATGATTTGGCCGTTCACCTTGACGGTACAGGCACCGCAAGCACCCTGTTCACAGCCCAAGTGGGGGCCCTTCAAATGAAGATCTTCACGCAAAAAATCCACTAAATGGCGACGCGGCTCAATCTCAGCATTGACTTCAGTACCATTGACGGTCATCGTAATTTTTTTCTTTAAGCTCATCTCAATCTCCGAACTCGATTTATCTTTTATTAAATTTTTTTATTAAGCAATTAAATGCTTTAAGCCGCGCTCTAATAAAACACCAATTAAATGTTGTTTTGTTTCTGCACTATTAGTAATGTCTGCAATCGCCTCAATCTCTGCCCTTGCAGCAGTAACTGCGCTGGCAATTAACTCATCAGTCGCCGGCTTGCCGTCAACTATGGACTGAGCCTTCTTTGCCATTACCGGCGTAGCCCCAACAGAAAAGAAAGTAAAAGCGCAATCGCTCAGAATATCTCCCGCCTTATTTGCAACCAAGGCTGCTCCTGCAACCGCATAGTCTCCGTGACGACGTGCTAGCTCATGAAAATAAAAAACTTGATTACTGTTTGCAACTGGGATTTCAGTTGCCACCAGAATTTCATTAGGCTCTAAGGAGGTGGTGTACAGATCAATGAAAAAGTCTTGCGCTGAAACGCGACGCTCACCATTAGGACCTGCAATTAACATTGTTGCATTGAGTGCCAAGCTACAGGCCGGCCATTCAGCTGCTGGATCTCCGTAAGCCAAGGATCCTCCCCAGGTGCCTAGATTGCGAATCGCTCTGTGTGCGATATGAGGAACGGCGGCTTTTAGTAATGGTGCATGTTGCGCAATCAATTTTGAGTCTTCAATCTCAGTATGAGTAACTAAGGCCCCAATACGTAATTGATCGCCAGTTACAGCAATCCCTTTAAGTTCATGTAGATCAGTTATGTCAATCAAAATGCTAGGCTCAGAGAGGCGCAGATTGAGCGTAGCCAAGAGAGTCTGGCCACCAGCAATCAAACGGGCATCCTCACCAGCTTCAGCCAGCAAAGCTAGGGCCTCGCTGAGGACCTTCGGTTTTGCATAATCAAATGCTGCTGCTTTCATTGCGTCTCCTCCACAACTTTTATATTTATCTTGCCAAGCCTTATTCGGCCTGTGCGTCCGGCTCTAGGGGTAGCACTTCACCACCCAATTCTGTTGCAAATCGCAGAAAAAAATCATCTGCAATCTTTTTAGCAGAAGCGCTAATTAAACGCCCGCCAATTTGTCCTAACTTCCCCCCAATGGAGGCTTCAGTTGTATACGTAATCAAGGTACCACCTTCAGCAGCCTTTAACTCAACCCGTGAGCGGCCTTTAGCAAAACCTGCGGCGCCTCCCGACCCCTCAAATGTCATTGAACAGGATTGATCAGGAACAACATCGCTCAACAGAAGCTTTCCCGCGAATCTAGCCCTCACGGGGCCAATCTTGAACATCACCTTGGCATGAATCTCCTCTGGAGAGATCCGGCTAATTTCTTCACAGCCGGGAATGGACTTTGCAAGGACGTCAATATCATTCAAGCCCTTCCATACATCTGGGATTGGAGCCGCAATGAGTTGCTCGCCATTTAGTTCCATTACATCTCCTTGGGGTTTGTACGAATAGAGTCTTATCTACCAATTGTTCAACAATGTACCATTATTTAACTTTTGGTCAATAAGGCCAAATTCGGATAAACCCCGATGACAATGAGTTTCGATCGAGACCGCAGCACAAGAAACAGCGTCGCTTCAGAAATGACTGTCTCTGAGGTTCCTGCTCGTCGCAGAATGAGCACTGCAGACCGTAAACGGCAAATACTCGATCGCGCAATTCAGTATTTTGCTAAGCATGGGATTGATGGGCAACTCAGAAACTTAACTAAAGGACTGGGCGTTACCCATACCCTGCTCTATCACTACTTTCCCACAAAAGACGCCTTAATTAAGGCCGTCTACGAGGATGTCTTTGAATCACGCTGGAAGCCTGAATGGGAGCAGTTGCTAGACAATAAGGATCTTTCGCCAGAAGAGAAATTCAATGCTTTTTATATTGACTACTCAAATACAGTTCTCACCTACGATTTCGTGCGTATCTTGATTTTCTCTGGCTTAAGCGATCACTCGATTAGCGACCGATTCTTTGAGCTACTGCGGGATCGCCTATTGCCCCGTCTTATTCGTGAAACCCGCAAACACTGTGGCCGCACCACTCGTAGCAAGCCTTCGCAGCGGGAATTAGAATTTTTAATGGGCCTGCATGGTGGTATTTTTTACATCGGAATGCGCCGCTGGATTTATGGGCAAGCCATCTACGACTCCGGCAACCCCAATACTGAGCAAGAAATCATTCAAGATCGGATTAGCTCTTATCTCAGTTCAGCAAAAGCTTTATTTACTACTGGTAAAAAATAATATGACAAACCTCAGCCTAAATCATTTTTCTATCCGCAGCTTAGAGATTGAAAAGACCACTCAGTTTTATAGTGAGGTGCTTGGACTAACGGTTGGACCACGCCCAGAGTTTCCATTTCCAGGGGTCTGGCTTTACAACGGTGATGAAAACGATTGGGCCAATGCAGTACTACATTTAATTGCGATTGATAAAAATGATCCCAACGGTCTCAAGCAATACCTTGGCGAGCGTGATCCAAGCTCACTCTATGGCTCGGGAGCTGTGGATCACATTGCATTCTTTGCTAAAGGTTTGGAAGCTAAGCTTGCTCAACTAGATAAATTGGGCGTTCCTTGCAGACAACGTACTGTGCCTGTTTTACAGCTGCACCAACTTTTTTTGGACGATCCTAACGGCATCGTGATTGAATTAAATTACCCTGCTGCTGAAAAAGCAGCCTTAGATGCTAAGGCTACATAAGCAAAGATGGCAAAAATTCTCGTCATCGGCGGATCGCTTGGAGGCTTATTTGCAGCCAATATATTGCTGCGCCAAGGTCACGATGTCACCTTATTAGAAAAAGCGATTGGCTCCTTAGATGGTCGGGGTGCGGGGATCGTGACACATGATGCACTTGCAGATGCTTTGCGTGAAGCGGGTATTGCTGTTGATGACAGTCTAGGAGTTGCCGTATCGAAGCGAGTTACCTTAGGTGTCGATGGTGAGAGCCTGGGCGAAATGCCGCTTCCACAGATTCTGACTTCATGGAGTCGCCTGTATCACCTGCTTAAGGAGAATTTTCCGAACGAGCGTTATTTACAGGGCAAGAATGTAAAAACTGTTAGTCAAGATTCCAATACCGTTCAAGTAGTTTGTGAGGATGGCAGTAGTTATCAGGCTGAGCTACTAATAGCATCCGATGGCATTCGTTCCGCAGTGAGGGCTCAGGTAGCACCAAGTATTCAGCCTGAATATGCGGGATATATTGCATGGCGTGGTGTATGCGATGAAAGTCATTTATCGAATTACACCCTAGACACACTCTTTAATTATTTTGGCTTTTGCCTTCCCAACGGCGAACAGATGCTGGGCTACCCAGTCGCAGGCCCTGGAAATGACACTCGACCAGGTAAGCGCCGTTATAACTTTGTATGGTATCGCCCTGCATCCGAAGATGATGAGCTCGTAAAACTATTGACTGATGCGGATGGTCATCACTACCCAACTGGTATTCCACCACTAAAGGTATCGTGGAAGCATATTGCTGAAATGCGCAGTATTGCTCGGAAAATCCTGGCGCCTCAATATGCAGAAATTCTAGAGAAAACTGCTTCACCATTTTTACAGGCGATATACGATGTTCGTTCAGAGCAAATTGTCTTTGACAGAATTGCCTTAATGGGTGATGCAGCTTTTGTTGGTCGTCCTCATGTTGGGATGGGCGTTACTAAAGCAGGTGATGAGGCGATGGTGATTGCGCGTCACATCGCCCAATTGGGCGCAACCCCTGCAGCACTGGCAGCTTATAGCAGGGAACGACTTCAGTTGGGTCAACAGGTTGTTGCAAGAGCCCAATATTTAGGGCGCTATATGCAAGCACAAGGTAGTAAAGGTAGCAGGGACGGCAACAGCCTTCGCAGAAACGCAGATACGGTGATGGCTGAGACAGCAATTGATATCAGCACCTTACTGGCACAAGGAAAAGCAGTTCCAGAGTCGTATTAAAAAACTAGATGTAGATTTTCGCATTAACAGAAGCATTCAGTTAAGATTTACGAAGCAAAAAGTATTCTTATTAATTAACTGTTTTAAATGGAGGAGACAACCATGAAACAAAAAGTAACGAATCAAACCAGAAGAAAAATGTTAATCGGTGGAGCTGCTGCAGCAAGCACTCCACTTTGGATGAACATGGCAAGCGCCCAATCTGAAACAATTAAGATTGGCTTCCCCACCCCATTAACAGGCCCCTTCTCTGCCGAAGCACAGGATCAGGTAAGGGCTGCTGAGCTAGCTATTAAAGAATTTAATGATGCAGGTGGCTTTAACGGACGCAAAGCAGAGTTACTAGTAAGAGATACAAAACTCAATGCAGGTGAAGCCGCTACACGTACTCTTGAGTTGATTGAGAAGGATAAAGTGGGTTTTGTTGTGGGCTCACTTTCTGCTGCAACCCAGCTATCTATCAATGCCGTCTGCAAAGAGCGTAAGGTACTTTTTAACTCTATCAGCCAATCTGATGCGATTAACGAAGCAAAAGACTGGAGTGTCTACACATTCCACGAGGCATTAAATCCAACTATGACAGCAGGTGCAGTAGCTCGCTACTCCATTCCTCGCTTTGGTAAGAAGATTGTATTTTTGACTGCCGATTATGCTTATGGCCATGAAATGGTGCGCGCATTTGAGCGTGCCGGCAAGGAGATGGGAGCAACAACATTGGCGGATATCCGCCACCCACTTGGTACATCAGATTATTCAGCTTTTTTACCGCGGATTAAAGCATTGAATCCTGATATCTTGGTCTTATGCAACTTCGGCCGAGATTTAGTAAATTCTGCGAAACAATGTACGGATTTTGGCTTGAAATCCAGCATGAAAATTGTGGCACCTGTTTTGCTATATACATCCCGCATTGCAGGTGGTGCAGAAGCATTTGAAGGTATTGCTGGCGGAACCTCCTACTACTGGGGTCTAGAAGATAGAATTCCTCAGGCCAAGATTTTTAATGATGCCTACAGAAAGGCATATAACGGCTCGGTTCCATCCGATTACGGTGCACTTGGATATGCAGGTGTGAAAAGCGTTTTAGCCTCAATCAAGATTGCCAAGTCTACTGAGACCATGAAAGTAATCAGCGCAATGGAGAATCTCAAGTACGACTGGTATAAAGGCCCTGAGTACTACCGCAAATGCGATCATCAGGCAGTTCAATCCGTGATCATTATTGAGTCTAAATCAAAGAATATGAAGGATAAGTATGACGTCTTTAATATTCTGACAATTGAACCAACTACCGAGAAAAATATGCGTAGTTGTGCGGAGTTGGGCCACAAGGCTTAAATCTGAAATTCAGGGTGAATCATCTGATTTACCCTGAACCCCTCCCCCAACGCACAGGCTGAGGGGGAGTTTTTCTGAGTATATATATGACCGGCCTTACATTTGAACTTCTATGCATGCAACTACTGACAGGAATTGCTCTGGGTAGTATTTATGCACTTCTTGCCCTGGGCTTATGCCTTATTTTTGGCATGCTCAATGTCGTTAATTTTGCCCACGGCGCCTTCTTCATGGTTGGCGCGTTTTTGGGTGTCTATTTTCTTGGCGTAACAGGTAATTTTTGGTTTAGTTTAATTCTGACGCCAATTACTACCGGAGTCCTTGGATTGCTGACCGAGCGATTCTTAGTCCGCCCACTATACGGACGTGGGATTGACTATCCACTCCTACTGACTTTTGGATTGTCGTATGTCTTAATTGAAGCAGTTCGTGTCACTTTTGGCATTGAAGGCCTACCGTCTGTTACCCCTGATGGACTGAAAGGCTCTCTCGACGTCGGCATCGGCTTCTTTCCCAAGTATCGACTTTTCCTGATTGCCGCTACAGCTGTCATTATTTTTGCAGTTTGGTTTTTCATTCAAAAAACCCGATACGGCCTAATTATCAAAGCTGGTGCCGCTGACCAAGAGATCGTCAAAGTGCTTGGTGTAGATATCGCCAAAGTATGGCTCATGGTGTTTGGACTTGGTTGCGCAATTGCCGGCCTCTCCGGAATATTAGCCTCACCCACCCGCTCTGTTAATCCAGAAATGGGTATTCCAATTTTGGCGGAGTCGTTTGTTGTCACAGTAGTTGGCGGCATGGGCTCACCAGTGGGGGCTGTTGTTGCTGGTTTATTAGTTGGCGTGGTCTACAGCATGACTTCCCTGTTCTTCCCTGACCTATCAGAACTTTCTATCTTTGTATTGATGGCGGTAGTGCTCTTAATTCGACCACAAGGTTTATTTGGTAAAGCGGGGGCAATGGGTTAATCCCCCTGAATACTTATGAAATCATTCTTCCAACTCATTGCACGTCATCGCGTGCTAGCAAGCAGTCTCTTCTTGATGGTCTTTCCTTTCATCATGCCGTACGAGGCCCTTGCGATCAACATCTTGATCTTTGGCTTATTTGCCATGGGCTTCAATCTCCTATTTGGTTATATGGGCCTCCTATCATTTGGTCATGCAGCCTTCCTCGGTATTGGTAGCTACCTCACTGGCATCGGCATCGTCCACTACGGAATGTCCTGGGGGACTGCAATTCTGGTGGGTGTGATCGGTGCAGCTATCGGAGGACTCATTATGGGTTTTCTAGCAATTCGTACTAGAGGCATCTACTTCTCCATGGTTACGCTGGCATTAGGCCAAATTGTTTTTTATGGTTTTTATAAGGCTGAGAGTTTGACTGGTGGTGAGAATGGCTTAAGAGGCGTTCGTGTTGATTCCTTCAACATTTTTGGAATCCCAGTTGACTTCCTCAATCCATTAGTGAAGTACTACATCATTCTCTTTTTTGTAGTCATTGCCATCTGGCTCATCTCCCGGATCCTAAGCTCGCCTCTTGGCGCAGTAATGGAGGCGATTCGTGAGAATGAGAAGCGTGCAGCTGCATGCGGATTTGATGTAGCTCGCACAAAACTGTTGGTATTTGTATTGTCTGCTGCCATCTGTGGTTTAGCAGGATCATTGCGTGCCCTGCATCTTTCAATTGTTCCAATAGATTCACTTCACTATCTCCAATCCGGGCAGGCTGTCATGATGAGCATCTTGGGAGGTATGGGCACTTTCTTTGGTCCATTTATTGGTGCTGCAGTCATGCTGTATCTAGAGGATGTAGTTACCACCCTTACTAAACATTGGATGGCCGTCATTGGGCTCATCTTTATGTTCTTTGTACTATTCTTCCCCAAGGGGATCTGGGGAACTATCTTGAGCAAGCTAAACCTCAATCAGGATTCGAAATAATGAGTAGCTCAAACCAAACCCCCATCCTTGAGGCTCGTAATGTGAGTAAGAGCTTTGGGAAATTCAAAGCCTTGCAGAATGTATCGACCACCTTTATGCCTGGGTCGCTTACAGCAATCATTGGGCCAAATGGTGCTGGCAAGAGTACATTCTTTAACGTCCTAAGTGGCGCCTTCCCTCCTTCGAGCGGGCAAATCTTGTTTAATGGCAAAGATATTACCGGCATGCAGCAATACGAATTTGCCCGCATTGGTATCTCTAAGAGTTTTCAAATTACCAACGTGTTTAAGCAGTTAACGGTTCATGAAAATGTCCGCGTTGCTGCACAAATGGAAACAGCACGCTACAACTTTTTGCGTAATGCCCAAAGTTACCCGGGGCCAATTGAACTTGCAGACCAGCTTTTGCGTCGCGTGAACTTAGAGCATCTAAGAAATAAAAAAACGGGTGACTTAGCTCACGGTCAGCAACGTGCTTTAGAGATTGCTATGGCCCTTGCCTGCAACCCGAGTCTTCTATTATTGGATGAACCAACCGCGGGCATGTCTCCTGAAGAAACGCTCGTAATGATGGATCTCATTCGCACACTAGCAGATGAGAGAACGGTTATTTTAGTTGAGCATAAGATGAAACTCATCATGGGTTTATGTAAGCGAATCATTGTTTTACATCATGGTGAGTTTTTAGCTGAAGGCACTCCAGAAGAAATACAAAATAATGCAGAGGTACGACGCGTGTACCTAGGCCAAGGTTAACGAAGGTTCTTCGAAGGTTCTTATATGTTGCGTGTAGAAAATTTAAATGCCTGGTACGACCGTAGCCATGTTCTGCAAGGCGTATCTTTGGAAGTGAACAAAGGGGAAATCGTTACCTTAATGGGTCGCAATGGTGCCGGCAAAACTACTACCCTTCGGTCTTTAATGGGTCTTCTTTCAAAAAGAGAAGGCAAAGCCTTGATTGATGGTAGCTCCTTCTTGGATCTGGCGGCGCATGAGCGCTACCACTTAGGCTTGGCTTACGTTCCAGAAGATAGACGGATTGTTCCAGGATTAACTGTTAAAGAAAATTTAGAGTTGGGCGTTATTGCCAAGAAAAGCCGAGGAGATATGAGTGCCTTGGTCGATGAGATCGCTGAAACCTTTCCACGTCTTAAGGAGAGATTGCATCAAGATGGAACATCGATGTCGGGTGGCGAGCAGCAAATGCTAGCAATCGCACGAGCGATGATTGCTAAGCCTAAAGTCATACTGCTAGATGAGCCATCAGAGGGAATCATGCCAGTCTTGGTAGAGGAAATGTTTGAGCTGTTTGCCAAACTCAAACAACAGGGTTTAACCATTCTATTGGTTGAGCAAAATGTTCAACAAGCACTCAAGATTTCTGACCGAGCCTATATTCTTGATCAAGGTGAAATTGTTTTCCATGACACCGCTCAGAATCTCCTTAATAACGACGAGGTTCAACAAAAGTATTGCGCTGTTTAATGCTTTTGCAGCCTCTTAGATAATTCGAATCCAATGCCCCAATTGGTGCCAAAAGCTGGTAGGCACTAAAGTTAAAAGCCAGGTCATCGTGAGATAACGCAGCAGTTTGCCGATGCCCATATATATTAGACAGGGTAACCAAGGCAATCTAAGCCACCCGGCGGCTAAACAAAGGGGGTCACCAAACCCTGGCAGCCAAGACAGCAGGAGCATCTTAGGGCCCCGCTCTTCCAACCAGCGTTGCATTCGGTTATTAGAAGGGCCCTTCAAGGACTCAAAGCTATTTCGACTCAATAGCCCAAGCCACCAATCCAGCATACCCCCCAAAGTGTTACCAATTGTGGCAACAATAATGGCAGCCCAATATAAGTGCGGATTAACCGAAACATACCCAAACAAGATGGGCTCAGAACCTACAGGCAATAAAGTTGCAGAAATAAAGGCACTAATAAATACGGCTGGCAAACCAACCGATGGCATACCAAAGAAATCAAAGAACTGACCCAGCATTTGCTCCATTAGGCAAGCGCTCCGAGTCGGATGGAAATCAAGGATTTGGTCATACCCCAAGTATGCCCCAAGCCCCATCACACTCAATAATCAAGTAGACAAAGGCAAAATTTTGGATCGCCCACAATCTTGAATTCTTGCTTAAACTATGGGAATTCTCATATTTCATCAATTCTTAAATTTTTATAGATAGCTAAATGAACCACCCCATTCCTAAGCCAGATCAATATCAAGACATGCGTGAAGCCTTGCGCGACCTTTGCGGCAGTTTTGACTCCGCATACTGGCAAAAAGTAGATCATGAACGCGCCTACCCCGAAGCATTTGTAGACGCCATGGCACAAGCTGGTTGGTTAGCAGCATTAATTCCGGAAGAATATGGTGGCTCCGGCTTAGGTTTGGCAGAAGCCTCCGTCATCATGGAAGAAATTAATTTATCAGGCGGTAATGCGGGCTCATGTCATGGCCAGATGTACAACATGGGTACCTTACTACGCCATGGCTCAGATGCTCAAAAGAAGCTCTACCTCCCTAAGATTGCTACCGGAGAATTACGCCTCCAAAGCATGGCTGTAACGGAGCCGACTACAGGCACCGATACCACCAAACTCAAAACTACCGCCGTTAAAAAGGGTGACAAGTATGTAGTGAATGGTCAGAAGGTTTGGATCTCTCGGATTCAGCATTCCGATTTAATGATTCTTTTAGCGCGCACTACTCCGCTTGCAGAGGTAAAGAAAAAATCAGAAGGCATGTCAATATTTATCGTCAATCTCAAGGATGCGATTGGCAAAGGCATGGAGATTCAACCCATTGCCAATATGGTGAACCATGAAACGAATGAAGTCTTCTTTGATAACTTGGAAATTCCCGCCGAGAATTTAATTGGTGAAGAAGGCCAAGGGTTTAAATATATTCTTGACGGCCTCAATGCGGAGCGTGTCCTCATTGCTGCCGAGTGCATTGGAGATGCTTATTGGTTTGTAGATAAGGCTCGTCGCTACGCAAATGAACGCGTAGTATTTGATCGCCCGATTGGCAAGAACCAAGGGATTCAGTTTCCGATCGCAGATTCTTATATCGAAACAGAAGCCGCAAATTTGATGCGCTTTAAAGCGTGTGAATTATTTGATGCTAAACAAGCCTGCGGTGCCGAATCCAATATGGCCAAGTACTTAGCTGCCAAAGCCTCTTGGGAAGCCGCTAACGTTTGTCTGCAAACTCATGGTGGCTTTGGATTTGCCAATGAATATGATGTCGAGCGCAAGTTTAGAGAAACCCGCCTCTACCAGGTCGCGCCAATCTCCACAAACCTGATCTACTCCTATATAGCTGAGCATGTTTTAGGACTCCCCCGCTCTTTCTAATTCTGTAGACCCGTTAATTAATTTAGTGTTTGGATAAGCAATTTCATGAGTATTCGCCCTCTAGACGGCATCACTGTAGTTTCTTTGGAGCATGCCATTGCTGCTCCGTTTTGTACGCGTCAATTGGCTGACTTGGGAGCTCGTGTGATTAAGGTCGAGCGACCAGGCGCCGGAGACTTTGCCCGCGCCTATGATGAGCGAGTCAATGGCATGTCATCTCATTTCACTTGGGTAAATCGCTCTAAAGAAAGTCTCACACTGGATCTCAAACAGGAGTCTGCATTAGCAGCGCTAAAGACGCTGCTCAAGACAGCAGATGTACTGGTGCAAAACTTAGCCCCTGGTGCCGCAGCACGCATGGGATTGACCGCAGAACTATTGCAAAAAGACAATCCCGGCCTAATTTTGTGCGATATCTCAGGCTATGGAAATAATGGGCCTTATCGTGACAAGAAAGCCTATGACTTACTCATTCAGAGTGAGGCTGGATTCTTGTCGGTTACGGGTACGCCAGAGACACCCAGTAAAGCAGGTAACTCCATTGCAGACATTGCAGCAGGCATGTATGCCTACACCAATATTTTGGCCGCACTACTTCAAAGAGGTAAGACTGGCAAGGGTTCTTGTATTGACGTTTCTATGCTGGAGTCTTTGGGTGAATGGATGAGCTACCCACTCTATTACGCCTATGAGGGAGCTACGCCCCCTCCTCGCAATGGCGCATCCCATGCCACGATTTATCCCTACGGGCCATTTAAGGCGGGTGATGGCGGTACCGTCATGCTTGGCCTACAGAATGATCGTGAGTGGGTTTTATTCTGTGAGGTCGTACTTGAGAATCAAGCACTGGCTAAAGATGAGCGCTTTGATAAAAACTTCAAGCGTAATGAAAAGCGAGATGAACTCCTCTCCATTATTGATGCTTGTTTTAGCAAACTGACTACCCAGCAAGTGATTGCAAAGCTAGATGAAGCGCAAATCGCTAATGCCCGCCTAAATGATATGCAGGGTTTATGGAATCACGATCAACTCAAAGCAAGAGATCGCTGGGTACAAGTGGGATCACCTGTAGGCCCTATTCCAGCAATGCTTCCCCCGGGCAGTAATGACAGTTTTGACTACCGCATGGATGCGATACCTGCAGTAGGTCAACATACAGAAGCTATTCTGACTGAGCTTGGTATTGCTGCTGATGAGATTGCAAAGATGCGGAGTCAGGGCTCTATTTAAAGTAAGGGTGATGTCAGGTGAGCCGCATTCTCCAGCAGAATATGCCAATGCGGTCTCTTAGCCCAAGTTACTGGATTGACCATATCTGATTTAGCCAAGTAAGACTCGATCAAGGTTTCGAGCTTTGCGCAAAACTCGTCGTTATAGACGATTAAGCTAATCTCAAAATTGAGACGCAAGCTTCGCTGATCAAAGTTCACTGAACCAAAAATTGCAACTCGCTTGTCTATTAACAGGCTCTTCGTATGCAATAGGCCACCATGGAACTCAGCAATGTTCACACCAGCACTCATGAGATCAGAATAGAAGCTGCGACTGCTCCAAGCGACCAATGTGGAATCATTTAATTTAGGAACAATCAGAGTCACTTTCACACCACGACCAGCTGCTGCCATCAGCGCCTGAATCAAACCATCGTCAGGACCAAAGTAAGGTGTAGTAATAGTGAGCTCCTCACGAGCATCCATGATGGCTGAGAGCAATACCTGGTACAAGATATCGTCACGGTATACCGGTCCAGAAGAAAACTCTTGAGCCAATACCTTCCCTTCAAGTGGGCTAGCAGCTGGCACTACATTACTAAAGTGCTTAATCTTGGGATTATCAACACTCCAGTCAAACGAGAATGTCAGCTCAAACTGAGATGCTACAGGCCCTTCAATTCTGACCATCGCATCTACCCATTCGCCCACACCCGAATCTTGTTTAAAAGTACGTGGGTCGACCATATTCATACTGCCGGTCCAAACGATGGTGTTATCGATCACAAATATCTTGCGATGCAGTCTTAAATCAGCACGCCGAAATTGAAAGCGACCAACTTGAATCGGTAAGGCCTCAGTTACTTGAATACCAGCATTTCTGAAGCGCTTAGGCCAAGTCGATTTAAACCAGTCTTTACTACCCAAGGAATCTAATAGCACCTTACAAGTCACACCGCGCTTAGCTGCAGCGATTAAAGCCTCGCCGACGCGATCTGCATCGCCGCCTAGAGCCCATATATAGAATTCCAAATGCAATGTTTTCTTAGCCTGATTAATCTCGTCAATAAAGTACTGCAAGATTTCTAGAGAATTCGTAAAGAGTTCAATTTGGTTGCCAGCAATCACTGGCGAACCATTTTTAGCCTCAGCCAAGAGACTCAACGCCCTGCCTTCAGTTGGTAGTAGTTGTTTATCAGCCTGATAGCGCTTACGCATCGCTTCGGTGATGGCAGCGTACTCTTTATCCATACGAATAATTTTTCGGGTGAGTTTTCGACCAACGGGACGCTCACCAATGAGGATATATAAGCTAATACCAATTAAGGGAAATAGAACCACAATCAGAAACCAGGCCAGTACAACACCAACCGGTCTTCTCACTGAGATTAATCTAAATCCAAAAAGAATCACAATCAGGACGTGCGCGATTGGGACCCAAATAAAGGATTCGCCAAAAAGGGATCCTAGTAAAAAATTAATGATGTTCATATGATCTCAAGTTCTGCTGCAATGCCTAAGTGATCGGATAGTTTCAACCATTCATGCATCACTTCCGCAGAATGGATTTTTAAGCCCCGCACATAAATTCGATCCATTGGAAGCATAGGCTTCACACTAGGAAAGGTTTTTGCAGGGGCGCCAGTAAGCACCTCAAATACCTCATTAAAACCGGCAGCCTGCATCGGTGCACTCACGCGGTTGCGCCAATCGTTAAAGTCACCAGCCACAATAGTTGGACCACTATTTGCTAATGAATCTATGTAACGAATAATTTCACTTAATTGACGTTCTCGTCCGCGTTCAAATAAAGCCAGGTGTACACAGAAGCAGTGAATCGGTGTTGCTACACCCTCTAGCTGTGTGACGCTATGTAGCAAACCGCGCCGTTCAAATCGATAAGCAGAGATATCGTAATTTTCGCCCTTATGCAAAGGTCTTTTAGACAGAATTGCATTGCCATGATGCCCATCTGGATATTCGACGTTTTTACCGTAATGCCAATCATGCCAAAAGTCTTCGGATAAAAAATGGGTGAGCTCTGTTAAAGGCCATTGACCAAATCTTCTGAGTCGACCACGATGCTCCTGCTGGAGCTCTTGCAGAAAAAGCAAATCGGGATGATGGCTCCGCATTTTTTGGCGTAGCTCGTAAATGGTGGATTTACGGTGCAAGGGTGATAGCCCCTTATGCACATTCATAGTCATCACGCTAAAACGACCCAACTGTAATTGCGTCATCAAAACTGTCCTGCAGCACGCTGTCGTCGCACGCGTGCCAAATAGATTTCACCCTCAACTAAATCTTGGCATTGCATACATTTATTGCAAATAGAAGCTTGCTCGCGCAACTCATCAATCGAGTCGATTGGATGGGTATCAAGATATTCTCGAAGATCGACATCGAGCACCTCATTGCAGAGGCAAATCACTTCAGCCATGAGTTAAAAAAGGGGGAATTGTTTGCATTTATGCCATTTTGCCATCCCCTTGCTAGAATCAAGCCCATGTTGATGACCTTTCAGGATGCCTTTAAGCTACTCGCGCATTTAGATGCCGGGGTTGTGGGCATAGTACTGATCTCGCTACAGGTTAGCCTAACTGCATTACTGCTCGGCACTTTACTTGGTCTCCCTATCGGCGCCTTACTGGCTACCGAAGAATTCAGAGGTAAGAAGGCCATTACAGTCACCTTAAATACGCTCATGGGCGTCCCAACAGTCATTGTTGGCGTTGTGGTCTACCTTCTACTCTCGCGTTCTGGGCCTTTAGGGGTATGGGGGTGGCTATTTACACCCAAGGGCATGATTCTGGCTCAAACACTGCTCACAACGCCTCTAATTGCTGCTCTAAGCCGCCAAATTTTGGAAGACTCCTGGAGAATCCATCGGGATTCCTTCATGGCCCTTCGCTTACCCAGAATGGCCTCCCTCAAATGGCTGATTTGGGACTGTCGCTTCTCACTGACTATTGCCGTCCTAGCTGGACTAGCTAGAGCAATATCCGAGGTTGGAGCCGTCATGATCGTGGGCGGGAATATTGATCAATCCACTCGAACCATGACCACTGCGATTGCCCTAGAAACGAGTAAGGGCGATCTCCCTCTTGCGCTTGCCTTAGGGATTGTCCTGCTAGGTATTGTGTTGCTGGCCAACCTTTTCACATTTGTAGTTCGCCAAATTGCGGAGCGACGCTATGGTTAATCCCTCCGAACAATTTCAGCAATACATCGAGCTTCAGGACATCATTGTCAAAAGTGATGGTCGGACAATATTGGACATCCCCCACGCACTCATTCCTGCAGATCGAATTAGCGCCTGTATTGGGCCCAATGGCGCCGGAAAAACTACCTTCCTTAAGTTAATTGATGGTTTGATCAAACCGAATTCAGGCACGATCACCCACTCAAGAAGATCCATCAAATCATCCTTGGTATTGCACCATACGCCAATGATTAAGGCCTCCGCTAGAACCAATATTGCGATGGTCCAAGACTCCGATCCTTCTATTGAGTCGAGGGCTATTGATGCCGTCATAGAGCAGATCGGTTTAAGCCGTCTTGCGAATAGTCCTGCTCATAAACTCTCAGCAGGAGAAAGACAAAAGCTATGCTTAGGTCGAGTCATATTGCAAAAACCCAATTTGGTATTGCTAGATGAACCCACCGCCAATCTAGATCCAAATACTACAGAGCAAGTAGAAGAAATCATCCGCCAATTTAAGCTTCAAGGATCAGATGTCATCTTTACCTCTCACCAGCTGGCACAAGTACAAAGACTAGCTGAGTACATTATCTTCATTGATCAGGGCCAGATAAAAGAAAAAGGACCCGTAGGTCCTTTCTTTGCCAAACCTCAGACACAAGCAGCTAAGCGCTACTTACATCAAGAGTTGCTCTCCGACTAATTACTTTGCAGCTGGCGCTGCAGCAGCAACCGGTGCAACAAATGGAGGTGGCGCTACACAGGCTGCTGGTGCTGGAGTACCGGAAACCTTGTATTGATCTGCGATCTTATTTTGCACCTGGCAAAGCTTGAAAGCCCCAACCTTACCAGCATAGTCAGTTTTAGCCTTTTTTAAATCAGCAGCAGCCTGAGCTTCTGGTGATAGTGGCGGGAAAAAAGCAAAGGCAGAGCTTGCTACCAGAGCACCGATTGTGAAGGCAATGATTTTTTTCATGGCTTCGTCCTTATTTAACTTTGTTGTACCAAATTTCATGATGCTCTTTAGCCCAAGCAGCATCAACATAACCCGTTTTCATACCATCGATTGAGCCTTGCATACCAATGGTGCCGATGTAGATATGACCCATTGCCATTGCTGTCATCAATAAGGCAGCTGAAGCATGAATAATATCTGCCAACTGCATAGTGCCACGCCAATATTCAATTCCAGGCACAGGAACTATCATGTCAAGCACCCATCCAGAAGCTGAGATGATGAGTCCTAAAAAGACCATACCAAACCAGAACCAGAATTTCTCACCAAAATTAAAGAATCCTGATGGGACATGTTTGCCGGATAGGAGACCACCAAACGACTTAATCCAAGCCATGTCATCAGGTTCAAGCATATTCTTGCGCACAAACAGGAAGAAAAATACGATGATGCTCAGAGTGAATAATGGACCCACGAAATTATGGATATTCTTGCAAATAAACAAGAAGATTCCAAACAGGGTTCCACCCATCACAGGTAAAGCAAAAAACTTACCGTACAGAATTAATAGACCAGTAAACGCTAAAGCCACAAAGCTAAATGCCATAGTCCAATGGGTGTAACGCTCTAGATCTGTAAAACGCTTAATCTTAGTTCCAGAAAGTGGCTCGTGCAATTTGATTGGGCCACGCAAGACATACATCGCTAGGACACCAAAGAAAGCAAATGCCAATAACCAAGCCCCGAATACGGTAATAACGCCATTACGAATAAGGCGCCATTGCTGGCCAGACTTCTGAATAAGCACTCCACGCTCGGTGACGGGTCCATTCACAAAGTTTGGCGTATCGCTATTGACTGTTCGCCATATCGGAGCATTGTTGCCCGGCTGATTTTTTGCGGCCTCAATTTGCGCTTGCGGACTTGCATCAGCAGCACGCCCGATATCCATAATATTGGCTGATTCAACCTTAGGAAGTGCCGCAGCATTTGGTTGTTGCGCAAAACTGGCACCACTCATCAGTGAGAGTGAAATACCTGCTGCTAACACCCAAAGGCGTATGTCGCTGGTTGTAAATGATTTCATGCGAGTGTCCTCAAACGGCTAACTGTAGATAATCTCAACTGATTACTTAATACGGGTGTATTCAGTTTGCTGTTGGTTGCGCTTATTAATCGCCTCTTTCCAGCTCAGCTCATTACCAGGAGTCCAACCTTTTGTCATAAAGCCATCATTTGCACCCATATATGGCGCAACATCTGGGCGCTTAGCCGCGCTAATGCCTGCTTGGGGACGCTCGGAACAACCAGCCAAGATTCCGACAGCGGTAGCGCACAGAGCAAGGATCTTAAAATTGAATTTCATTATTTAGCTCCCGGAATTTTTGCAGCAGGCGTTGGAGTCGGTGTCTTCGCTCCAGGCTGACCATAGGCTGTTGTCCAACCAAATACATCGGCACCAACATTCTTACCGTGTTTTTGGCGAGCCACAACACGAGCGCGGAAAATATCTGCAATGACATCACCGTCACCACCAATTAAGGCCTTGGTTGAACACATCTCAGCGCATAGAGGCAACTTACCTTCAGCTAAGCGATTACGTCCATATTTCTCAAATTCCGCAACGCTACCATTTGCTTCTGGACCACCGCTACAGAATGTGCACTTATCCATTTTTCCGCGCATTCCAAATGTTCCTTGACTTGGGAACTGAGGCGCACCAAATGGGCATGCATAAGAACAGTAGCCACAACCAATACAAATATCTTTATCGTGCAGAACAACACCTTCGTCCGTACGATAAAAACAATCAACTGGGCAAACTGCCATACAAGGCGCATCAGAACAATGCATACAGGCTACTGAAATTGATTTTTCAGCACCAATAATTCCATCATTAATCGTCACAACACGGCGACGCTGAATACCCCAAGGAACTTCATTCTCGTTCTTACATGCTGTTACACAGCCGTTACATTCAATGCAACGCTCTGCATCACAGATAAATTTCATTCTTGCCATAGCTTATTCTCCTGACTTTATCTTTAGTTAGACTTAGGCAAATTTTTCGATTTGACACATCGTAGTTTTGGTCTCTTGCATCATGGTTACTTGATCGTAACCATAGGTAGTTGCAGTATTTACTGCCTCACCCTGAACAACAGGAGCCGCTCCAACTGGATAGTACTTACGAATGTCTGCGCCCTGCCACCAGCCAGCAAAGTGGAATGGGACAAATGCAGTCTTCGCATCAACACGCTCAGTCACCAAGGCTCGCACCTTAATTTTTGCGCCAGTTGGAGATTTAACCCAAACATAATCCCAGTTTTGAATGCCACGAACTGCTGCGGCTCTAGGATTAATCTCTACAAAGTTCTCTTGTTGTAACTCTGCCAACCATGGGTTGGATCGAGTCTCGTCTCCTCCACCTTCATATTCAACCAAACGGCCAGAAGTAAGAGTAATTGGGAACTTTTCATATAGCTTATCGGCAATATTCTTTTGCTGAACTGTCTTAAACAGCGTAGGCAAGCGCCAGAAATTCTTCAAGTCATCAGATGTAGGATATTTCTCCATCATTGGAAGATTGGTACTGTAAAGAGCTTCACGGTGGACTGGAATTGGATCAGGGAAGTTCCAAACTACTGCACGTGCCTTGGCGTTTCCAAAGGGATGGCAACCATTCTTCATCACAACGCGCTGAATACCACCTGACAAGTCTGTCTTCCAATTCTTTCCTTCGGCGAGTTTTTTCTCGTCGTCGGTCAATTGATCCCACCAGCCAAGTTTCTTCATAAAGACATGATCAAACTCAGGGTATCCAGTTTTGATCGCAGAGCCTTTGGAGTAAGAACCATCAGCAGCCAATAAGCTCTCGCCATCCTTCTCTACACCAAAGTTCGCACGGAAATTACCGCCGCCCTCCATTACAGACTTGCTAGTATCGTAAAGATTTGGTGATCCTGGATGCTTGATAGCGGCCGTGCCGTAACATGGCCATGGCAAGCCAAAATAATCGCCAGTAGTATCGTAGCCAGTCACTTTATCAACACCACCACGTGAACGCAATGTCTTCGGATCAAAGACGCTCATCATGCGCATGTGTGCCTTCAAGCGCTCTGGTGTCTGACCGGTATATCCAATAGTCCAAACGCCACGGTTGATTTCACGCAAGATAGATTCAATTTCTGGTTCTGGCCAATCTTTACCTGCATACTTCCCAGTAACCATCTTGAAGTTTTTGGAGAGTTCCTTACCAAAACCTAAACGATCAGCAAATGCTTGCATGATGGTGTGGTCTGGAACAGATTCAAACAAAGGATCAATAACCTTCTCACGCCACTGAATCGAACGATTTGAAGCAGTTACAGATCCCTGAGTTTCAAATTGGGTACAAGCTGGCAACAAATAGACGTTGCGATTCTTATTAACTTTTTGACCTTCTGCAGGAGGCATAGCAGCCATCGCAGCTGTTGCACTTGGATATGGATCAACCACAACCAAAAGATCTAACTTATCCATTGCGCGCTTCATATCTAAGCCGCGTGTTTGAGAGTTAGGCGCATGACCCCAGAAGAACAAACCTTTAACGTTGGTTTTTTGGTCGATCATGTCATCATTTTCAAGCACTGCGTCGACCCAACGGGAAACGGTAGTGCCTGATTTCTCCATCATGCCAGGAGCATAACGACCTTTAATCCATTCATAATCTACGCCCCAAACGGTCGCAAAATGCTTCCAAGAACCAGCAGCTAGGCCATAGTAACCAGGCAGTGAATTTGGATTTGGGCCAACGTCAGTTGCACCCTGAACGTTGTCATGGCCGCGGAAAATATTTGCGCCGCCACCAGACTTACCGATGTTACCTAATGCCAACTGCAATAAACAGGAAGCGCGAACCATCGCATTACCAATGGTGTGCTGAGTTTGTCCCATACACCAAACAATCGTGCTTGGACGATTTTTTGCCATGGTCTCGGCAACTTTATAAACCTGAGCCTCAGGAACGCCGCAAGCCTCTTCTACATTGGCTGGAGTCCATTTTTCCATCACTTCTTTGCGAACCTTGTCCATGCCATAGACGCGATCGTTGATGTATTTCTTATCTTCCCAACCGTTATTAAAGATGTGATAGAGAACACCAAACAAGAATGGAATATCAGTACCAGAACGAATGCGAACATACTGATCAGACTTCGCTGCAGTTCTTGTATAACGTGGATCAACCACAATTAATTTGCAACCATTTTCCTTGGCATGCAACATGCTCAGCATAGATACTGGATGCGCCTCAGCAGCATTAGAGCCAATATACAAAGCTGCTTTTGAATTCATCATGTCGTTGTAGCTATTTGTCATGGCGCCGTAGCCCCAAGTATTAGCTACACCAGCAACTGTAGTTGAGTGACAAATACGAGCTTGGTGGTCTGTGTTATTGGTTCCAAAGAAAGATACCCACTTACGTAACAAATACGCTTGCTCATTATTTTGTTTTGATGAACCAATGAAGTACATCGCATCAGGAGAGTATTTGGCGCGAATGTCTTTCATCTGCGCCGTGATCTCAGTTAAAGCTTGATCCCAGGAAATCTTTTGATATTTACCGTCAACCAATTTCATTGGTGTGCGTAAGCGGAAGTCGCCATGGCCATGCTCACGAAGTGCTGCGCCTTTCGCGCAATGAGCACCTAAATTGATTGGAGAATCAAAAACGGGGTCTTGACGAACCCAAACACCATTCTCCACAGTTGCATCAACCGCGCAACCCACTGAGCAGTGAGTACATACAGTTCGCTTCACTTCAATTTTTCCAGCTTTGCCATCTAGCATTGCTTTGCTTTGATCAGCCACTGCCTTTTGAACCATGGTCAATTGGCTTGCAGCAATTCCAGCACCAACGCCGACGCCTGAACGTTTTAGGAACTGGCGACGATCCATTGTTGGAACAGCTGCTTTAAGCCCGCGCGAAAGACTGCCGATTAGGCGTGATGCTGGGACTGAACGACTACTTTGAGGTGTATTAGATTTGCGAGTCAGGCTCATTTGTTGCCCCTGAAAAAATTTTGGTTTTATAAAAGGAGTGGCTAAAAAATTAGAACGGATTACAACAAAGTGGTTTCGTAGTACTTACGAATGTGAGCGGAGAGTTGATACCCTTCTTTGTCTCCTGAAACAGTACTGCCAATTTCTTGAATAACCGCATTGCCGATCGTAGTTTGTGAAGCAACCGCGACAGCGCCTACTGTGGCACCCGCTCCGATAAAAAACTTTCTGCGTGAAGGTTTATTTTCTTCATTTACTGCAGTTGCGGATTTGGTAGTCATCGCATGCTCCTAGTTAGTGCAAATTTGATATGGATCAAGTGTAATTGGTAATTGTATTTTTTGCATATATAGAAAAAGAAATATTTTTTAGCGCATTGGTCACCGAAAAATGATGCAACGCAATATCAAATCATATCGAAGCCCTGGGCTTCAATCGCTAGAAATTCACGTGTTAATGCAGCTACAGAATGGTAAAGATGCATGTCTGGGATCGCTTCTATTGCATCGCACAATTCGTCATACCAGGGACGAATGTGGTCATTGAAGAAAATGCGCTGATTCGTCAAATTAGAAATCTCCACATCATCACCAGCTATGAGGTAGCGCATAACCTCACACAAGGCTGATATGTGATCTTCAGTTTCAGTTATGTTCTCGGCAGCTTCGAGACCAAATGCGTCTAAGGACCGTCTAATTTCTACTAAAGGCTTTTCATTGAGATGTCCCGCCAAGTAAATAGACGCATTGAGAACAACATTTGGCTTACCAACGCTAATGAAGTTCGCATCAAATTCGTCTCTCCATGCTTGAGCGGGATTGTTCTTGGCTAACTCCACCAAACTATCCCATAGTTGAGCAAGTGGCGCTTCATCAGTACCGCTCTGGCCTTCAGGGATAGATGCTGCTATCTGGTCAAGCAGCTCTTGATCAGGGGGTGACAAAAAGAGGCGCGCTATCAAACCATATAGGTCAGCCCTGGCCAAATCCTCAGGCAAGCCAACATCACCGACCTCTGCAATCTTCTGATCTTTTTCTAATTCACTCATGTTTCATTCTTCATCATATCCACTACGCGACAATCACTGCACATCTTTAAGCGCTCCATTGCCGGCCCAGAGAAGGCGGCATGTGCGCCAAGCTTGGTCATCATCAGGTCAACCATTTTGAGAGTCCCAAAGGGCTTCCCGCAACTAATGCAGTGAAATGGCTTGGTCTCATTTAAATTGACTCGCTGCTTTCTTTGCTCAACGCTTAATAAACGTGGCTCCAAGCTCAAAGCATGCTCAGGGCAAGCGGTTACGCAAATACCGCACTGAACACATTGCTTCTCTATAAACGACAACTTAGGCTCGTCCGGATTGTCTAATAGAGCGCCTTCAGGACAGCTGCCAACACAGGACATGCATAAAGTACATGCATCCTTGTTGATATTTAAGCCGCCTAATAATGAAGAGGCTGGTAAAGGAGCTCCAGCTGCGGGCAAGACTGTTTTTGCTTGTTTTTCTAGATGTTCTAAAACTGCTTCTATCGTCTCTCTCTTCTGATTATTTAAACCAAAAGTAGCAGGAGTGCACACTGCCGCGAGGGGACCACGTTGACGCAACTGACCCATGACCAATGAAACCGGCGCAATGTCATCGGATGCGGCCGCATGGATCAAACTAATTCGTGCTTCAAAACCATATGCTGCCAAGATTGCATTGCAGAGCTCAGCCTGTGTCTGCAAAGCAGCTTGATAAGCGGGATCTTGCTCACCAGACAATAATAAGTAAACCTCACTAAAGCCATAACTCAATGCGCCCAACCATAAGTCTATTCCTGTTGAAGCAATATGCTCAACACCATAGGGGATTAAATAGGAAGGCAATCCTTCGTATCGACTTGGATTTAAATGGGCGGCGCGACCAACTGCATCAATTAAGTTTGTGCCGGCTTTCAGAGTATGCAAAAGAAGCGCAGGACTAACGGATTTTTTTTCCTTAGCGCACTCCTGAGTAAAAACATTTGCCAAAGTTTTGATTTCTTTACCCTGGTGCGAAACACTTGGATAGTTATATCGCATCGCACCTGATGGGCAAACAGTGGAGCAAGCACCGCATCCCATACATAAGTTTGGATTAACTTCGACAGTACCCTGCCCATTTTTAAAAAGGGAAGTAATGGCAGCAGTTGAACAAACATCAATACAAGCGTTGCAGCCAACCTTACCGTTGCGGCCATGTGCACAAACTTTTTCGTTATAAGCAAAGTATTTGGGCTTCTCAAACTCCCCTACCAGACTCAATAATTTATTAGCAGCGAATGATTGCTCAAGCGGATCAGTGCCTGGGGAGAAATACCCCTGGGGAGTTTGACTCATACGCATATGAGTTTTTGAGCGTAGATCTAAAATTAAATCGAATTGGGCAGTGCGATTTCGCTCAACCCGATCAAAATTGATCGCGCCAATACCGGCGCAGGCCGTGATGCATTTGCGATGTGATTTGCACTTATCCAAATCAATCTGGAATGAATCATTGATTGCGCCCGACGGACAAACTTCAACACAAGCACCACAGCGAGTACACATCTCTGGATCAATTGGGTTTTCCAACTCCCATTGGACGGTGAAATTTCCAAGATATCCTTCTATCGACTTTGTGGAGCCGGAATAGACAGGAAAGTCTCTCGATAAAGGTAGTGGACTTGGTTCAGTACAGAGAACGGAGACCTCTAATGCGTCGCTCAACTGCTCGGCCCAAGGAATTGCTTGCTCACCAGCGCCAATAATCAATGTGCGACCTTGGCTCTCATAATTAATGACCGGAACAGGATCGGCCTCAGGCATTTCAGCCAAAGCTAGCAACGCAGCAATTTTTGGAGAAGATGACACAGCCTCCTGCGTCCACCCAGCAACCTCACGAATATTTACGAAACGCAATGGAGCAATCAAAGGTTTTTCAGATTGCGCTGCCAATTCATTAAACAGGGCGCCTTCCTGTGTGCAGGCAATAATTAGAGAATCATCACCATTGAATGCACCCAAGACCGAATTAAGCTCTTGCCTGCACAAGGCTGTGTGTATCTTGACACCCAATTTACTTGGATCAAGAGGCATCGTTCCATTGCAGTTACAAACTAGTTTTTGGCTCATTAATAATCTTCTTAACTCGTTTTCTTATCCACAGGCATTGGTACGGGGCTCAATTGCACATCATTCGGAGTTGCAGTGGATGATGTTATACGATTCTCTACAGGGTTAGCTAAAGCTGCGGGATTTGAGTCTTGGTCTTTCAATTCAGCATGAGATGAATCCGCATGAGCAATTTCAGGAACAGCTTGATCTTCATTTTCACTAAAGATGCTCAGCATCTTAGATTGAGCCATACGCTTTAGCATGGCCAATGGAATAGGATTGGGCTTTGAATAATCATCAATATATTCATCAAGGCCATCCATGATGTTGAAGTGAGGATCAGAAAACATTTTTTTTAATGCTGCCTGTTGAACCTCTGGATCAACGCCTGGCTGCATAAACGTAGAGAAATCAGGCGCCAACTGATCAATCTTCTCAACATCATCAAGGGAAGGCAGTTTGACTTCTTCAGAGGAAATGGGAGGCTGAACATCAGTTGATGTTTTTGTGTCAGCTGTCTGAGACGATGGTGCGGGCCCTTCCTCGGATTGAACTGCTTTACCCGATTTAAGGCGGGACCATCGACTTAAAAATCGGCTCTCCATCAATCCTCCGAAGAACGATTAGCACCTTTAAAGGATGCGGGTTTGTGTCTCTTTTTTGGCTCAGGCCGGAAATGCTGGTTAACAAAATCCTGCAGCCAAGAAGCGTGCTCATCACTCATGGGAATATTGTCAACTGTTTCACCACTATCAATTAAGTGGGCAGCTTCGTTATAGCTCACATCCACACGATGAGGAATTGGAAAGCTAGATTCCGAGCTTATGAGCGCCTTAGATTGATCGTCAATATACTGCTCAAAATCCTCTTCCATGCGCCACATGACAAACCAGCAAGGAAAAGTTGCGGAAACATTGAGGTAGTAACCCTCAGCGTCATCGGGATACAAATCAAGTTCATATCCGGTAAACAACCAAGACTCTCCTTGATCATCCCTTCCTAAAAACTGACCCATGATTTTTTCAGGGGGATGAGAAGAAGAAAATTGGCCATAATCTGGCAGCACCTCTTTTGCCGCCCAACGGAAATCAATCCAAGGGTTATCGATTTTTTGCTTACGCATGACGACGGCAAACTTCATAATTAATTAAGTATTTTGAACAACAATGCTGGGAAATTTACTGCTCATATCTTTAGAAAGCGCCGCTACTTTAATGGCAACTCGTCTAGCAATTGTTTTATAAATTGCACTGATCGCACCATCCGGATCAGCCACTACAGTTGGACGACCTGCATCAGCCTGCTCACGAATAGATAAATTGAGTGGTAAGTCGCCCAAGAAATCAACTCCATATTCTTTACACATCTTTTGACCACCACCGGTACCAAACACATGCTCCTCATGACCACAGCTTGGGCAAACATAAGTGCTCATGTTTTCGATGATGCCTACTATGGGAACGCCAACCTTCTCAAACATCTTCAAGCCCTTACGCGCATCCAGTAAAGCAACATCTTGAGGAGTGGTCACGATGACTGCGCCGGTGACAGGCACCTTCTGAGCAAGCGTTAACTGAATATCACCAGTACCTGGCGGCATATCCACAATGAGGTAATCGAGATCACGCCAACGTGTCTGACGAAGTAATTGCTCAAGAGCTGAAGTCACCATTGGACCGCGCCACACCATGGGTGCATCATCATCGATTAAAAAGCCAATAGAGCTAGCTTGAAGGCCGTGGCCTTCCATAGGCTCCATGGTATTTTCTTCAATCGAAGTGGGTCTGCCAGTAATTCCTAGCATCATCGGTTGACTCGGTCCGTAGATGTCTGCATCCAACATGCCAACTTGCGCACCTTCCGCAGCCAAGGCTAAAGCTAGATTTACTGCTGTGGTGGATTTTCCTACCCCACCTTTACCGCTGGCTACAGCAATAATATTTTTTACATTAGGAAGTAACTTCACTCCACGCTGAACAGAATGTGCCACGATTTGACTGCTGACATTAACGCTGACATTCTTAACTTCAGGTAATTCGCGAAGAACAGATATGACCGATTTACGAATCGAATCAAACTGACTTTTTGCTGGATACCCGAGAACAATGTCTAAGCTAATATCGCCGCCGTCTACTTTTAGATTTTTGACGCTCTTTGCCGACACAAAATCAATTTGCGTATTTGGGTCAACCAGACCTTTTAATGCTGCTTGCACAGCCTCTACAGTAAGCGCCACCGACTTCTCCTAAGATAAACATTCCCACAAGGCAATCTCAATAGGGTTTATTGAGATGTATTACAAATAATGGAATAGTGTGTAGATTAACCGCACATGCAAAAAATTGCTTAAAACGAGATTAGCGTGCTCATTGAGCTAATTTAAAAAATGAAGAGGCTAATGTAATAAACCGCCATAGACATCAAAGCAGTTGCTGGAATAGTAAAGATCCAGGCCCAAACGATGTTGCCAGCTACGCCCCAGCGAACCGCGCTAGCCCGTTGAGTTGAGCCGACCCCAACAATAGCCCCAGTAATCGTATGGGTAGTGGAGACTGGAACACCAAGGGCTGTTGCCAAGAATAAAGTGATTGCCCCACCCGTCTCGGCACAAAAACCACCAACTGGTTTGAGTTTGGTGAGTTTCTGGCCCATCGTTTTAACAATGCGCCAACCACCAAACATCGTACCCATAGCAATGGCGATATAGCAAGAAACAATCGTCCAGGTGGGCGGCATGCTTGCGCCAGCCTCTGCGTAACCAGTAATAATTAGCAGCAACCAAATAATGCCGATGGTTTTCTGCGCATCATTACCGCCATGACCCAAACTGTATGCACCAGCAGAAACTAACTGTAGACGCCTAAACCAACGATCCGTTTTGGACAGATTTGCATTCCGGCAAACCCAGGCTACCAATAACATCATTAAGGAGCCTAATAAGAACCCCACCATTGGTGAAATAAGAATAAAATATACTGTCTTGATGATTCCTGACCATACCAAGCCATCCATACCCGCCTTTGGTAAGGCCGCTCCCACAAGGCCGCCAATCAAGGCATGAGAAGAACTTGAGGGGATGCCGTAATACCAAGTTACGACATTCCAAATGATGGCGCCAACCAAAGCTCCAAAGATGACATGTAAATCTACAGCGGCTGGAAGAACAATTCCCTTGCCCACCGTAGCAGCAACGCTTAGATGAAATACGAAAATAGCTACAAAGTTAAAAAATGCGGCAAAAACCACAGCTTGCTGAGGTTTCAGTACTCCGGTAGATACGACAGTGGCGATGGAATTGGCGGCATCATGAAATCCATTCATAAAATCGAATGCCAAAGCTAGCACTACTAATAGCGCCACTACCCAAAATGCGACTTCTATTGAGGCCAACTTATTTAACCTTAAGAATTTTCAAGGACAATGCCTTCAACCAAATTGGCAACGTCTTCACATTTATCGGTAACTTCCTCAAGCAACTCATAAATACGCTGCAATTTGATCAGCTCACGTACTTCAATATCTTCACGGAATAGCTTGGTGATCGCAGTTGAAAGCAAACGATCTGCCCCAGACTCTAAATGATCAATCTCATCGCAAGTCTTGAGAGCTGCTTTTGCAACTTCGGGATCGGATATGTCTTTGAGCATGCCCACAGCATTTTTCATACCAATACAGCATTGATTGCAAAGCTCAGCCATATGAAGCATCTCATCGGTCATCTGCTTGACGTTGTAAAGATGCATTGCTTCAGTACCGTTCTGTATTAGATCAGCAACATCATCCATGGTATTTATTAAATCGAAAATCTGATCACGATCAATCGGAGTAATAAAAGTCTTATGGAGGCGGCGATGAACCTCTTTCACCACGTCATCGCAAGCATGTTCTGCGCCATCTACCTCTTGCGTATATTTGGCACGTAATGCCTCATCGTTGTAATCCTCAATGAACTTTAAAAAGGATTCCGATGCTGCAACGATATGTGCAGCATGTTCATTAAACAATTCAAAGAAATTGCCATCGTGAGGCATTAACTTGCTGAAGAACATGATTCGCGATCCTTTAGAAACAAAAAGCTACAAGGTTGCTAACGATTGGCTAGCGTGTATACATTCTAAACAATGCCCTAATTTGTTATGGGAAATCCGGCATCTGTTATAAGCTCGGCAGCCAGCTCTGGAGTGAGGGTTGTTTCCAGCGTCACTATCTGAGTCGCCAAGTCCACCTGAACTTGGGCTTGAGGATCTTGAGCCTGCACAGCTCGAGTAACAGCATTAATACAGCCTCCACAAGTCATTCCTGATACCTTCAGCGTAAACATAGCTACCCCTTAAAAACTGTCAAAATACGGTTGTTGATGGCCTTTTTTCACCTTACGGTAGATTATCTTCTACATGCACTCCACAGAAACGAGTAATTCAGAGTTTTATACCCTCGACATAGGTGGGATGACCTGCGCCTCTTGCGTCAGTCGTGTAGAGAAGGCTTTGGACAAGATTCCTGGGGTTGAGGCGGCCACCGTCAATTTAGCGACTGAGCAGGCAAGGGTTCGGGTAAAACGCGGCTCCTCCACCCTCGCAGACATCATCGCGCTCGTTAAAAAAACAGGTTACGAGGCCAAAGAAAGCTCTCCACAAGGCAATTTAGATAAGAACGCAAGCAAGTCCTTTTGGGCCGATGATGGTTTAGGCCGGGTGATTCTGAGCTTCCTGCTTTCCGCCCCCCTCTTCTTACCCATGTTCTTCATGCCTTTTGGCATTCACTGGTCTTTATCAGGCTGGTGGCAGCTAGCTCTGGCTACACCAGTGCAGTTCATTCTAGGCTGGCGCTTCTACGTAGCAGGCTATAAATCTTTGATGGCTGGTGCTGGCAATATGGACTTACTGGTTGCCCTAGGCACCAGCGCCGCCTATGGACTTAGCCTGTACCTCTTGCTCGCCTCAAACCATACGCATGAACTCTACTTTGAAGGATCTGCGGTCATTATTTGCATGGTCTTATTAGGCAAATGGCTAGAGTCACGTGCCAAGCAACAAACCAGCGAAGCGATTCGCGCCCTGCAAAAACTTTGGCCCGAGCATGCGAAAGTTTTGAACATGGATTGTGAGCCCCAGAACGAACTAGGTATCGGTCCAGATCAATACCGGGACTTACCTTTGGACCAAGTACTCCCCGGCGATAGAGTCTTCATACTGCCAGGTGAACGCATTTCTGTTGATGGCACGATCATTTCTGGCGCTAGCCACGTTGATGAATCTCTACTTACGGGCGAGAGCGCGCCCGTTAAGAAATTAGTTGGATCGAAAGTCATTGGTGGAGCCTTAAATGGCGAGGGTGCACTTGTCGTCATAGCTCAAGCTGTTGGTGTTGAAAGCGTACTTTCACAAATCATTAACTTAGTAGAGGAAGCGCAAACCCAAAAGGCACCAATTCAAAAGTTGGTTGATCAGGTGAGCGCAATTTTTGTCCCCACAGTGATTGTTCTTGCGCTCATCACTGGCATCGGCAACTGGCTTTACTTAGACTCCATCTCCATCGCCATCTTACGTGCTGTCTCGGTCCTCGTTATCGCTTGCCCCTGTGCACTTGGTTTAGCTACACCTGCGGCAATCATGGCCGGCACTGGCATCGCCGCCCGCTTTGGCATTCTGATTAAAGACCCACAAGTATTAGAGCTTGCTCATAAACTCAATATTGTTGCCTTTGATAAGACCGGCACATTAACTATTGGTAAGCCACGTATGCTTGCCCTTATTCCATTTGATAATTCACCTGCCGATGCCAATCAAATCCTCGCTACCGCTGCGGGCTTGCAATTGGGAAGTGAGCATCCTTTAGCTAAAGCCTTGCTTGATACTGCAAAAGTAAAAGGTGTCGCACCAATTGCTACCTCATCGAGCAAAGGCTTGCCTGGTATTGGAATTGAAGGTGTACCCAGTGCAGGTCCTTTTATGGGTCAAACACTTCGCCTGCAAAGCGTAGCTTCTCTCGAGGGAAGCTCTCGGCACGATATTCTTTTGCAAAAAGCACAGGCTTGTTTTGAGCATGGTCAAACTGTTTCCGTTTTAATGAATGTAAGTGGTGAAGGTAGCGAAGTGTCATCACCAATTGCTGTGATTGCCTTTGGGGATGAGCTGAAGCCAAATGCTCAATTTGCAGTCACTGCACTTCACGCATTGCATATTCGAACAGTCATGCTATCTGGCGATAATTTGGCTGCGGCTACCCGCGTTGGAAAAACCATCGGCATTGATGAAGTCTTTGCACAAATCATGCCGAGCAATAAAGCAGAAATCATCCATAGCTTACAGATTGGCTCTGAAGGTCAGAAACAATTTGTGGCAATGGTTGGCGATGGTGTAAACGATGCACCAGCGCTCGCGATGGCGGATGTTGGTATGGCGATGTCCACTGGGACTGATGTCGCAATGCAAGCCGCTGGTATCACCTTAATGCGAGGTGATCCTGCTTTGGTAGCAGATGCAATTGACATCTCCAAAAAGACTTGGAATAAGATTCGTCAAAATTTATTTTGGGCATTTGCATTTAATACGATTGGTATACCGATGGCAGCTTTGGGTTACCTATCCCCCATGCTGGCTGGTAGTGCGATGGCGCTCTCCAGTTTCTGCGTCTTGAGTAATGCCCTACTGCTCAAGCGTTGGCACCCTATGCAGTCTAAAGTTATTTAAGATTCTTACGCACTAATTCAATATCGCCGTAGAGGGCGCGGGTTTCTGACTTAGTGTTATCGGTATCAGTCAGAAGCGCAATCCCAATGACATTACCTGGTGCCTCACCATAGGCTAGCTTGTAGTCTGCAGCTAAATCTCGCTCGTGCTTACGCCATTCACCCAAGTTATTCATACCTGAGTCAACCACAATCATCTTCACGCGAGAAGTGTGAGCGTTATTCAAAACCGTATTGACTGGATTCTTGCCCGACCAAACATACATCACTGTGGCGTATGGCATCTCTTGTCCACTAATTAAGCTAGCCATCTCAAAGGTGAGCTTTTCTTTTAAGGGAAGCTTGGATTTATTACCATCAAAGGCTACCAAAATGCGGAGTGGTGCATCATCATGTTGGCTTTCTGCATTGTCTGCTTGAGGAATTGCGCCTACCGCCTTCCACTCCCACTGCAACCATAAGTTTTGCGCTGAACGTGGCCGAAGCTTTACCGCAAGACCAGATGCTGATGTTTTAGAGTTAGCAGCGAGCACCGTGCGACCTTGATAATTCTCTAACCGGTAAATCGTGTTCTTTTTGTAAGGCGCTATGCGGTAAAAATGCCAACCATCTGGCATGCCATTTCTTGGTCTATCAGCAGAAAATTTCGGCAAGTCTTCTTGAGCTGGCAACTGATCTACGTTAAATGCTTGACCAGCCTCATTCTCAATGGAATTCCCAGTGAAGCCAGCACAGCCAAACAAAGAGATGGCTATAGCAGTCAACAGCAGCAGGGATCGAAAGCCGGTTTTTATAAACATCCCTAGAATTGTCCCAAAGAATGGGGTGCTAAGTCTAAAATTGCCTGATGCGCCATCAATCCCCCTCAAGCTGGGCCGCTATCAGCATCTGTATTGCTGCGGCGCTGCACTTTGCCCTTGGCTTCTCGATTGAGTTCTCTGTTGATGAAGCGCATTACGCTTTATATGCAAAACATCTTGCCTGGAGTTACTTTGATCATCCACCATTAGTTGGCTGGATCCAGTGGCCATTAGTTACCCTCACTTCATCCGAGGGAATCATTCGCCTCATTCCGGAATTGCTGTGGGTACTTTCTGCCTTCTTGGTATATCAGGTAACTATTGAAATTCATCACCTCATGCAAGGACGTAATGCGGGTTACCTAACCACCGCCCTACCTTCTGCCAATCTATGTGGATTGATGGCTGTGTTAGCAATCATTGCAGCCCCACTACCGCATGTTTTAGCAATCGGTCTTTTGCCTGACACCTTGCTCGCACCCTTAAGTCTGGGTTTAATGTTGATGGCTTTGCGCTGGATCCAAAATGATTACTTCACTGTTTCTGACTGGATTATTACTGGCTTGCTACTGGGCCTAGCAGGTCTGAGCAAATACACCGCCGCGTTTACTGCATTTGCCCTGCTCTTTGTTTTCTTGGCCTTACCAAAGAAACCTTGGATTACTAAAGCAGGTTTTTGGATAGCGGCAGCAATTGCCTTAATTGTGATTAGCCCAGTTCTGTATTGGAATTGGATCAATGATTGGATCTCGTTCAAGTACCAAATTGCCCATGGTAGTGGTGGCACTTGGGCATGGCGTAGAGTTGGCGCTTTCATTGGTATTCAGATTGCCTGCTTTGGGCCGCTATTACTTTTAGGCAGCTATACATATATTAAGCATTGCCTTCACTCCCACAAGCTCCTTATCTTTGCTTTGCTGAGCTTTTTCATGATCCCTTTCATGATTTTTGCTTCACTTTCTGGAGGCGGCAGTCTCCCCCACTGGACTACCCCGGCGTGGTTTTGTCTAGCGCCATTTGCTGGTATTGGTCTAGCCAAGGCATGGGCCATGCAACATCGCATGGCAATCCGCATCTTGTTTGTTGGGCAACTACTCATTTGCTTAATAGGCTTTGGTTACGTTCTATCGGGAGGCATGAATACGGCAGCCCTCAAGTCCAATCCAATTGCTGACCTCTACGGATGGAAGATTGCAGGCGAAAAAGCAGCTCAATTGGCACAAGCCACTAAAGCAAACGGCATTGCAGTACAAAACTGGACGTTGGGTAGTCGGGCTGCTTGGTATGCGCAACCAGTACCAGTCTTTGTATTGGACCAGCGTCAGGATCAGTTTGACCTCTGGTTTGGGCAATTACCAGCTGGTGCGAACGTCTTAGTAATCAATTGGTCGGGCATGACTTTTAAGCCGCCTGTTGGGGCAAACCTCGCCTTTGAGCTCTGCGAACCCCTGGACAGCCTAGAAATCATCCGGTTTGGGCAGGTTTTATCTAAATTTGACTACAGTCTTTGCCGCAACTGGCAGGACGCCGGTACAGCACGTTAATTCCCCAAATTCAAGACCTTAGGAGCCATAGGCATTATCCTTATGCCTATGAGTTCACAACCCCAAGCCACCCCAAAAGCCACATCTGGGTGGAAAGCAATTCTCAAACGGGCTTGGCCCACCATTCGCATTGTTTTATCAGTCGCACTCCTCTGGAAGGCCACGAGCGGAATTGATTGGCACGCCCTATTCAATTCTGAAATTCGGATGCAGCCTTGGTGGTTTTTAGCTGCGGTATTCACGATGCTCTCGGCATTTATTTGTGGTGGACTGCGCTGGGGATTTTTAATGCGCAAAGTTGGATTTCAAGGAAGTCTCCTTAACTTTGTAGCACTCTATTTTGCTGGCGGACTCATCAATCAGGGACTACCAAGTACTCTTGGTGGGGATAGTTATCGCGCTATTACAGCCACCCATTTAAGTAGCAGCGGTAAATTGACTGAAGAAAAAGGCTTAGATGAGGAGCTTCATCACTCGGTTGACTTAGAGCACGCAACACCTAAATTGCGTCTGAGTTTTTCTATGGTGCTAGTAGATCGCCTACTTGGCTTGGCAGGAAACAATTTACTGGGTGGACTGGGCCTCATTTTGGGTGGCGCTACTTTGGCCGCCTGGGGAACAGACTTGGGTTACGCCGTCACAGGCATCATGGTTTTTGCTGGTTTATTTATTGCTGCCGTTTTAGCCTGGGGTCCGAGCTGCAACTTGCTACAAAAATTATTAGACCGTCTAAAAATGAGCCATGCCCTCCCAGGAATTAAGTTTGCTTTTTCTTGGCCCATGAATATTGCTCAAGCCGTATTTGCAATTGGCATTCATGCTCTCACAATTTTGACGCTGCTCTTCTGTCTTAAAGCCTATGGAGTGGATGCGCCTATTGAAGCCCTTATGATTGGCTTGCCTGCACTCAGCCTTCTCTTGATGCTGCCAATCAGCATCTCTGGCTGGGGCTTACGTGAAGCCACACTCTCTTCAGTATTGGCATTGTGGGGTGTAAGCCCCTCTATGACCGTATTAGCATCCATTAGCTACGGCGCTATTACCGTGTTATCGGTATTACCCGGCGCTTACTTTTTATTAAAACGGAAGTAATTTTTTAGAGCCCTACTATGAGTATTAGTGTCAATACTATGCGCGCCATTGACCATTGGGTTGGCGTGCCACTTTGTGCAGTAGCAAGCCCAGTAGTCGCTCTGATGGATAGCATCAAGAATATATTTGGTCGGGGACCAGATGAGCCACGCAAACTGCTCTTTATTGAGTTATCAGAAATGGGTAGCGCTATCTTAGTAGACCCGGCTATGCGTAATGCACAGTCTCGTGGCGCTGAATTATTTTTCCTGATCTTCAAAAGCAATCGCGCTAGTCTCACTTTATTAAATACTGTTAAGCCTGAGAATATTTTTACGATTGATTCTTCAAGCTTGGGCGGCTTAATTAAAGACACACTCAAATTCTTACTACTAGCTCGCAAGCATCGTATCGACACCGTCATTGATTTGGAGCTGTTCTCTCGCTTTACCGCTCTACTCACCGGCCTCTGTGGTGCACGTCGTCGCGTGGGTTATCACATCTTTCATGGTGAAGGTTTATGGCGTGGCTTTATGCTGACTCGCAAAGTCCATTACAACCCGCACATCCACATTACCAAGAATTTTCTATCTCTAATTCATGCGGCATTTGCTAAAAAGATTGAAGTCCCGTTTAGCAAAATACATATTGCAGATTCTGAAGTGCGTTTAGAGCAAGCGGTAATTAATCCAACTGTATTGAATCAAATTCGCGAGCGTATTGAGAAACTGAGCGGGTCTTTTGGTATTCAATTTAAGCAAGGTGGCCAACGTCTGATTTTGGTCAATCCCAATGCCA
The DNA here is from genome assembly GCF_018688335.1 of Polynucleobacter sp. AP-Jannik-300A-C4. Classification (NCBI taxonomy): domain Bacteria; kingdom Pseudomonadati; phylum Pseudomonadota; class Betaproteobacteria; order Burkholderiales; family Burkholderiaceae; genus Polynucleobacter; species Polynucleobacter sp. AP-Jannik-300A-C4. The sequence goes on from NZ_CP061316.1 coordinate 1,237,452, forward strand.
GTGATTTATTGCCGCAACGACGTTGGGCGCAACAGCGCTTCTCAGAACTGATTCAAGGATTAAATCAACGTTATCCCAATGACCTTATTTTGATCACTGGCTCCCCCGCTGAATTTCAGTATGTTGAAAAAGTACGCTCAGTTGCTAATGTTAAAAATGCTCTGAACTTTGCCGGTCAAGTGAGCTTCGCAGAACTACCGGCGCTGTACACACTATCTGATGTTATGGTGACTAACGACTCTGGGCCCGGGCATTTTTCTGCGGTGACTCCGTTGCGCACAGTCGTCTTATTTGGACCAGAAACTCCAGCGCTCTATGGCTCGGTTGGCAAGTCAATTGCGATCACAGCCAATCTCGCATGCTCACCTTGTGTCAGTGCCGCCAATCATCGCAAGACACCGTGCCATGACAATGTCTGTATGCAGGCCATCACTGTCACTCAGGTGCTGGAGAAGATGGTGCATCAACTCAATGAAGCCGATCAAGAGCGAGCACGTTAATTCGCATGACTGAGCAGCGCAAGTCGATTTTTGCAATTGCCTCGATCTGGGTTTGGTGCATCCCATTTCTGCCGCTTGGCCTAGCAATTGCTATTTACTTTGGTGAACTTCAAACTCCAACGTTTTTATTCATTAATCGCTATACCCAGATTCTGCCCGATACCTTGTGGGCCTGGCTTACTTTTATTGGCAATGGTTGGGGCATCTTTGCTTTGTGCTTTCCACTCTTAGTACTGGCGCCTCGATTACTCTGCGCTGGACTATTGGCCTCTCTGATTGGTGGCGCTTTTAGTCAAATCATCAAACCTTTTTTAGCCCTTCCTCGCCCTGCTGGCGTCTTAGCTTTAGAAGATTTTTATCGCATAGGTGAGCCTTTACTGCATAGGGCAATGCCATCAGGCCATACGATTACTGCTTTTGCAGTGGTTTCTGGAATCTATTTTGCCAGCGATCGAAATAACAGAACTTCTTTGTGGTGGATTTTTATCATTGCTGGCTTTGCTGGTATCTCTCGTAACGCGCTGGGCGCTCACTGGCTTACCGATGTGTTGGCGGGTTGCGCTATTGGACTATGGTCTGGAATGCTTGGGGCCGGACTGGCTGGATTAATTCCAGAGGCGAAACTGGCCGCCAATCAGATCGGGCCGCGCTTACTTGCCCTAGGTGGGCTTGCTACGATCTATGTACTTCTCACTCAAACTCTAGACTCAGAGCTCAATCAATCTTTGCAATATGCTTGCGTGGCATTAATCAGCATTACTTTGGCTTTATTTATTAAAGCGCAAAAACCTAGGGCCATATAAAGATGTTTAGTTATCGCCATGCTTTTCATGCGGGTAGCCATGCCGATATTCTGAAACATCTTGTGATGATTCAGCTGATGGAATATCTCCAAGAAAAACCAGGTGCCCTTACTATTGTTGACACCCATGCTGGTGCTGGTATCTATAGTCTGATTGACGGTTTTGCGGCAGTCAGTAAAGAAGCAGATCAAGGCATTTATCGCTTAGCCAAATTTGCAGAGACCAATCCCGTAAGTCCAGGCATTGCCAATTATCTCGAGTACATTCGGGCTGAGAATGCTGCTGATGAGATCACGATCTATCCCGGTTCCCCATTTATTTTGGCGCGATTACTGAGAACGCAAGACCGCTTGAAGCTCTTTGAATTACACCCAAAAGAGATTGATATCTTGCGCCACAATATCAGCGAGCTCAAACAATCAAGGCAAATTGATATCTATGCAGAGGATAGCTTTGCAAGATTAAAGGGATTGATGCCGCCACCGAGCAGGCGCGGACTTGTTTTAATTGACCCTTCTTACGAAGATAAGCAAGACTACCGTTATCTCGAAACAGCGATGGAAGAAGCACTACAACGCTTCGCCACTGGGTGTTATGCCATCTGGTATCCATGCCTCTCTAGACGAGAATCAGCAGCCCTACCCGATCATATGAAAAAGATTGCGGCAGCCCATAAACGCTCTTGGTTGCATGTTGAGTTGCGGGTTGAGAATGCGCCTAAAGAGCGTCGACTTCAGGCAAGTGGCATGTTCATCATCAACCCACCCTGGACCCTAGAAAAGCAATTGGCTGAAAGTCTGCCTATTCTGATTAAAGCGCTGGGGCAAGATGGTGGCGCTGGATTTGTATTAAAGAGTTTTGAGGCTTAAGCTTTAAACCTAAGGACCTTAATCCTGGACCTGAATCATCACTTCATTGCGACGCATGAAGGGTAAAGTCCAAGGCGGGTTGTAGCGGGCAAACTGAGGTTCACCGCTTGGCTTTAAATTCTTCAACTTGATCCACTCTCGTAATGCGTGGGTTTTTTCTTCTACCTTTTCTTGATTATAAAAACCAGAGAAGATAATTACTGCCCTTTTTTCTGCGGGTACTTCTCTGATTTTGACTTGCGGATCCAATGGCTTTGGCAAGCTCGCTAAGGTGTACTCTGCAGGCATCACAAACGATACCGACCATTGATTGCCTGCATTTTCAGAAGACTTGCTGCTCTCAATTCCTACAGGAGCAGTCATGGCAATCTTGGCGCTCTTATTTTGATCGCTGGATTCAATACCAACAGGCGCAGTCATGGCAATTTTTTCAGATACCTGATTTTTTCCAAAGATATAGGCGGCAATTAAACGAAATCCTTGATTAGAGGCAGCATCTAAATCACCATCTACTTTGACCTCAGCCACAATCTGAGGTGCATAGGCGCGCAATTCAAATGGCTCAGATTTCTCGAGAAGAGTGTATTTTGGTTCTTCGGTTGCCATTGCAGCGCTCGCAATCAATATGCTGGTGAGAAATGCTAAAACTCGCAAGGAGATGTCCTTAATTTGAAATTACTACCACTGGGACTGAATAGTAAAGCCCGAACTATCGTATTGAATGTGTGCTTGCGCACCTACGGGCAAAGTCAGTTTTTCAGCTTGATGTCCGAAAGGTAAGTCGGTCAATATCGGGATATTTTCGGGTAGACGTTTACGAATAGCCTCAATCGCACTTTCCAGGGTGTAACCACGGTCATTATCGTAAAGACGGTATGCCGAGAATCCACCCAAGAGAATGGCGCTTTGATTGGCCAATATGCCTGCATCCAATAATTGCATCAACATGCGCTCAATCCGGTAGGGGTGCTCATTAACATCCTCTAGAAATAAAATACCACCTTGAGTTTGCTCTTTGCTTGGCAAGTATGGTGTTCCAACTAAGCCTGCGAGTACTGTTAGGTTACCACCCCAAAGCATTCCCGAAGCTTGGCCTGCGGCAGAATTTTTTAAGAAGGCTTGATTGGTTTTAATGGTGCAATCTAATTTACGCTCATGAATGGCTTTTTGGAAATGCGTCCACATCAATGCATTAGGAGTGACGCTCTGCTCACCCTGACAAGCAAAATCAAAATTGAGCATAGGGCCTGCCAATGTAACTGCGCCAGTCTTTGCTAATAAACCCAACTGGAAGACTGTGAAATCGCTATGTCCGCAAATCTGCAGACCATTCTTAATAGCTTTGGCAATCGCATCCCACTGAATATCTGGGAGCAGGCGATGCAATCCATAACCACCTCGCATGGCGACAACAGGAATCTCGGGAGAGAGCTTGGCGAGTTGATTGATTTCAGCCAAACGCTCAGCATCAGAGCCAGCAAAGCGTTGTTCGACCCGATCAACACAGGCAGTATTGAGAACTTCAATACCCTGCTTTTGTAGCCACTCGATTCCAGCCAATGGGCTGCGAGTATCTAGACTAGCCCCTGAAGGAGCAATCAAATGAATTTGCTTCAACGCCGCTCCTTAAAAAAATCCCGCAGTATCTGACCACACTCTTCACCCATGATGCCACCTTCAACCTGAGTCTGGTGATTAATCTGCTTTTCTGAGAATACATTGAGTACGCTGCCTGCAGCACCTGTTTTTGGATCTGTGGCACCAAATACAACACGATCAACCCGAGCATGGAGCATCGCTCCTGCGCACATAGTGCAGGGCTCTAATGTGACATACAGGGTTGTGCCAGGTAGGCGGTAATTAGACTCATCTGAGGCGGCAGCACGCAAGGCCATCATCTCAGCATGGGCGCTAGGATCGCTATTCGTAATTGGCTGATTAAAGCCTGTGGAAATCACTTCGCCATCACGAACTAAAACAGCGCCAACCGGCACTTCACCAGCTGCGGCAGCGAGCTTGGCTTGATCCAAAGCTTGCTGCATAAATTGGCGATCAAGCTCAACTTGCATATTACTTCTTAAGAATGAGAAACGTCAGCCCAACAATTGGGGGTTTCATAAAGACGAATAGATGCTAACTTGAGTCGGCCATCAAAGGCTTTTTCAAAAACAGGCTGTAATACTTTAAAGGCTGCGCTAGCCAAATTCTCAACAGTAGGCACATGCTCCATCACTACCGTCTTGTGATTCGGGATGGAGTTTAAATAATCTACTAATCCAGCATCTTCTTTGGCAACCAAAAATGCATGATCCCAAGGCTCCACTACATATTGATTCGTGAGGCGCTTAATATCTCCAAAATCTAAGACCATGCCATCGTCTGCCTTGCCTGGATGATCCGCGATCACACCAGTCAGCGTGACTTCAATGGCATAGCGATGGCCATGCAAATGACGGCACTGTCCATCATGATTTGGAATGCGATGACCCGAGTCAAACTCAAGTCGGCGGGTAATGGAGATGGCTTCTTGCTTGTTGGTCATGATTGCTTTTCTAAATACTTAAATATCACTTGGTAAAGCTACTATCGAATACCGATCATTTTATGGGTCTGAACACTCAAACGCCATAAAGGTCGCTTTTGACAGAGACGAACTGCCAATGCGAGGTTTTCTTGGAGGTTTGGACCATCCATGGCCTGCAAGAAGCGATTGCGATAATCCATCTTCTCAAATCGAGCCAATAAGGTCTCAATGGCAGCATGACCCTGCTGAGGAATCACCAGCTTAATTTCATCAGCTTGCAAAACAATCAGCTCGGAGCCAGCCTTAGGACTGACGCATACCCAATCAATGCCTTTAGGAACCTTGATCGTGCCGTTGGTCTCAATGGCGATAGTGAAACCCTTAGCATGTAAAGCATCGATTAAAGCAGTATCGAGTTGCAGTAGTGGCTCACCACCGGTGAAGACAACGTAACGTTGCTGCGGGCCTGCTGAGGTGCTGATCCACACCTCTTCTATAGTATCTGCCAATAAAGAGGCGGTTTCAAACTTGCCGCCGCCGACGCCATCGCTTCCAACAAAGTTGGTATCGCAAAATTGGCAAACTGCAGTAGCGCGATCTTCTTCACGTCCGCTCCACAAATTGCAACCAGCAAAGCGACAAAATACAGCTGCACGACCTGCGTGGGCACCCTCACCCTGAAGGGTTGGAAAAAGTTCTTTTACGGTATACATAGCTATGTGCTGATTTTAAGCGCTTTGCTTACTTCCAGGACACAAGCTCCCACTCTAAGTAATCTTCCCAGAGGGCATCATTCCAGAACATGCCTCCCCATAAATAGCGTCCATAGCCACGCCGGATAACCCATCTGCCAATTTCTGGGGCAAACCAAACATCTTCCTGACGATAGCTAGCCACTCGAGAAAAGTCGTTACTGGTGAAGAAAGGCGCCTCATTCTGATACTTCAAGACGGGGAATTGGCCAGCAGGCACGCTGACACCCTCCCACTGAAGAGCCGTTACATTTAATCCCCAGTAGTAGTCATTATCGGGATACCCGACTACTTGATAGCGGTCGCGATAGAAACCAGACCAGCCTGGTACGAGTTGCTCAGGCCACAAGGGAATCGGCTTCAAAAACTTTTGTGGAGGATTCCAATGGGGATCTTGCAAGACATAACCCCAAGGCTGCTGGATCTCATCGGGGAGTTGCCCTGCTTTTAATCCACTGCGCTCAATCCGAACCTGGGGCCCAACAGAAACCACTCTCTCGGTAACAATATCTACCAACTCTTGGTTAAAAACATTGCGCACGTTGTAGACCCACTGCTGCCCTACTTGCGGCGCCCTCACCTTGGGAGGATTAATAGGTTGGGGTAAAGGCGTGGAGGTCGGATAAGGTTGTGCAGCAATACAGGCCACCAGCAATGCTGGTGACAGCAATACAAGAAGCCTACGTACAGTATTTATTTGTAGGAGCTCAATTGCCATTGATAGCTACCTTCTAGAATCACTGCACCAATTTGCCCTTGAATTTGATAAGAGCCAGATGCCTCACGTGCAACCCAGCGACCAATCTGCGGTGCAAACCAAACTGTTTCTTTGCGAATGCAATCTACCTTGTTGGGATCGTCACTCTCATAATTAATCAGAGTCTGAAAACGCAATGCTACAAACTCTCCAGCAGGTACAGTAATTTTTTCCCAGCCCTGCACGCTCATATATTCTTGCCAGTTCATTTGCGAGCCTGAGTAGCCAGCAATGCTGTACTTGGTGTTGAACTGTTTTGCCCAGGTCGTCGATAGCTGCTCAGGCCAAAGCGGCAAAGATGGGCTGAAGTTCAACAAGCGCGACCACTGTGTGTCTGTAGAAACCATTCCCCAGGAAGTCTGAATCTCACTGGGCAAACGAGCACCATCAGCAGTCATGCGATCGAGCACAATCGTGGAGCCAATATTAGAAACGCGCTCAGTAATCACATCTAAAGTTTTGCCATCAAAAACATTCTTCTTGATATAGGTCCACTCCTGTCCAATTTGTGGGGGGCGAACGCTTGGCAATGGTTTTGGTTGAGCAACCGGAATGCCATGCTCATATGAAAGGCCACCACAAGCAACTGGAGCTAAAGCGGCAGAAACGATAAAGGTGCGACGAGATAAGTTCATATTGCTACCCACGGTAATTTAAATAAATGATTTGGATGAATAAAGTTTACGGGTATTTAATTATGCTTCAGTGCTTTTGCTATTTTATTGCGCCCCACTGAGGCTTTTGGAATGCCGGACATATCAAACCACTGATGGGCATCTTCTTCAAAGCCTACGCCATGCATAAAGTTATAAATCGCCTTTTTAAGACCTACACCGAGACGATCGTGATCGACACCTGTGGGGTCAATAAAGGCAATATCATTCTTGGCAAAGCTAATCGGGGGTAATGGCACAAGCTCAATGCCATAGGCTGCCGGATCAAGCCCAACTGGAGAGTGCACCGTACAAGTAAAGCGATGGAAGAAGCCACTCTGAATGCAACCATTTTCAAAAAGCTGACGAACGTATTCCAGTGAGTCAACTGTCTCTTGAACTGTTTGCGTTGGGAAACCATACATGAGATAAGCATGCACGAGGATTCCAGCATCTGAGAATCCTTTGGTGACTTGAGCCACTTGCTCGACAGATACCCCTTTTTTCATGAGATCAAGAAGTCTGTCAGAGGCCACCTCCAATCCGCCGGACATTGCTATACATCCACTTTGCGCTAACAACTCACATAGTTCAGGTGTAAAGGTCTTTTCAAAACGGATGTTGCCCCACCAAGAAATCACCACCTTACGACGTATTAATTCCTCAGCAAGGGCTTTTAATATTTTGGGTGGTGTAGCTTCATCTACAAAATGAAACCCCGTCTGCCCAGTCTCTGCAACGATAGCTTCAATACGATCAACCAAAAGACTTGCAGAAGCAGTTTCGTAACGAGAGATGTAATCCAAACTCACATCACAGAAGCTACATTTTTTCCAATAGCAACCATGAGCAACAGTGAGCTTATTCCAGCGACCATCACTCCATAGACGATGCATGGGGTTGAGCATATCCAGCAGCGATAAATAAGAATTGAGTGGCAAACCATCCCAAGTGGCAGTACCAACTTCTTCAAAAGGAATATCTGGCTCCTGCCAATTGATATAACGAACTTCATTACTAGCGGTTCGGATAAAGGTACGCACAAGTCTTTCAGCTGATCGTTTGCCATTCAAATGCTCGAGCAGAGCAAGCAAAGGTCGCTCACCAGAATCTAGGGTGATGAAGTCTACAAAATCAAATATGCGCGGATCGGTCAGCTCACGTAATTCAGTATTGACATAACCACCACCAAGAGCAATTTTAATAGCGGGGTAATCTTGCTTGATAGTTTGAGCAATTCGTAATGCGGCGTACATTGCCCCAGGGAATGGTACCGAGAGCAATACCAAACTAGGCCGATGCTTTTTGATCGAGGACCTTGTTAGATCTTGCAAATGCAAATCCATCAATGTTGGGCTTGCCGCTAGAGCATCCGCTAAAGGGGTAAAGGTAGGCTGACTACCTGCCAAAGATTCTGCATAGCGAACAAACTCAAACCGCTCATCTACCGCATCACGCAGGACATCGGATAAATCATTGAGATAGAGAGTGGCTAAATGACGCGCCCGATCTTGAGAACCCAGTGCGCCAAATGCCCACGCCAGAGAATCACCGCCCTCTTCTTCATCATAAGCGTCTAGGGATGCAAATCGCGGGCCCTCAGGCAGAAGAGCACGACTGTTGATACGGTGGGCAAGAGTGCTGTCACGCCCTTGCAAAAATGCAATAGCTAGAGAAATAGTGCTTTGATAATCTGCAAAGTAGTCTAGAAAGAAATTAACACTTGCACTGCGATTTTCTTCAGGAAGCTGCAATGCCTGCTCTTTAATTTCTTGCAAACCAGATGGAGTGAAAAAACCTAGGACCAAGGCTAATGCTAAATCCTCTTGAACTGCATCAAAACCTCTTGATCGTAGAAAGCCAGTGAGATAGGCGGTTGATGGATACGGCGTATTAAGCTGCGTCATCGGCGGAATGAGGCTAAGAATCTTCATGCCGCTTGGGTCCGCTTCTCACTCAGAGATTCCAATATCTCTAATTCCTCAGAAGTAAAGCCAGCCTGCTCACGCGCATCAAGATTAAATGGCCCCCGCAAAGTTGGCGCACGGTATTTTTCGGCCAACTCTCGATAAGTCGCAATTGGGGATAGGTTGTCATTGGCACACAAGAAGTTAAACCAGCGATTACCAACAAGCACATGCCCAATCTCATCATGGAGAATGATCTCCAGAATTTCTACTGCACGCTCATCTTTGATTTGTTTAAAACGATCCCGAATCTCCGGAACTGCATCAAGCCCTCTTGCTTCCATCGTCCTAGGAACTAAAGCCATGCGAGCAATCACTGAATCAGTCGTTCTTTCAACCATCTCCCACAAACTATTGTGAGCCGGGAAATCTCCATAACTAAATCCAAAGGACTGTAAATGGGCATTAATCAAGCTAAAGTGATATGACTCTTCTTTTGCAACCCTAAGCCAATCTTCGTAATAGGCCTGTGGCATATTTGAAAATCTCCAAATTGCATCTAAGGCTAAATTCATGGCATTAAATTCAATATGCGCCAAGGAGTGCCAAAGAATAGCTCTACCATCAACCGTATCCATTTTTCTTTTGGGAACAAATTTAGGTGCAACTAAATCAGGCTTGGTTGGTCGTCCAGGGAGGCAATGATTTTGACTAGTAAGGTTGCTAGAAGGATTTATAGCAATGCGTCCGGTCTCATGCTCAGCAAACAAGCTAGCCAACTGGCTAACCTTGGACTGCACATCGGTATTTGCCAGTATTGCGAGGGAGGTTTCTCGAAGCTCAGACATAGGTGACTTTAGAGAATCCTCTCAATCCAACAAAGCTTGAGAAGAAGCTTTATCCCGAATTGATCTTAGGATTAGCAGCAAGGTTACTAGATGCACCAGCGCAACCAGGATATTGCTAATGACTACCGGGTTTGTGAAGTTGCCTACAGTGAATGGGGTTGTGAGCTTATAAAGCACCTGAACCAGAAGCAAAGGCGCAACCAGCATTGGCAAGGGGTTGATTAGTAGGCCCAGCGAAACTAGCAATATAGAACCATAGATAGATAAAAGAATACCTCTAGCAGGGCTAGCCGGGCCATAGCCATGCTCAACCCAAGATGCATCCGAAATAAGGCCAATGCAGACGGGAATCAAGACCACCACATTAATGATGAGGGAGATATAAATCATCCTCTTCATTAACGTCATTCCCACTCAATAACTACGTAAGTATTTTTCTTTTTATAATCAAGCACTTACGTCTCCTAAAATAGTATTGTGTAACTAATGTGTAACTACGAACAGCAAATCCAGTAGTTACGTGCATCTTAATAGATATGCAATTTCAATAGTTTAATGAAATTATGGTTACACAATGTGTAAAGTTAAAAAATAACTATTAGCGTTTAGTCTTAGCTTTAGGTTGAGGTAACAATTGCTTAATAGTGTCATCAGTAGCGTTATTAATATTTTGCAAAGGATTTGCTCTGCAATAATTAAGAACAGACATATAAACTCCATCTATATCAGTTCTTGCAACAATATCTGAATTATCTTGCTTGTTTTCTACGTCTAACCACATATTAAATGAGGTTACATAACCAGCAATCCAAGCCTTAACAAGTGCTTCCGTATAGTTCTTTGCAATTTTGTCTTTTTCTGATGTTGAATCCACAGAGCTAACAAAATTACCACAACCTCTTGCACCATAACTGGTGTAAGCATATGCATTGATTGATATGAAGTATGTAAAAAATAACAATAGTAAAGTAACTAATTTAATTTTCATAAATTCTCCTATTAAATAATACTAAGCCTTATTCTGTAACACGACTTGTCCATTCCCAATAGCAATACAAGTTAGTAGCTCCATTTTCTTATCGTTAGCTAACTGTCCCTCAGTTAAATCTATAGGAATTGGCAAAGACTGACTTTCTTTATGTGCAGTTGTTACATCTTCTAAACGCTTAGCTATATATTCTCTGTATTCTTCGCTAAGTGTATCTGTTATCGTTAATGTGTAGTAGTAAGCTCTTAATGCTTGATAGGCAGCTTCACCAGTTAGCACGAAATAATCGCCAACCACAACAACGTTTTTGGGATAAGTTTTACTTAACTCCAACCTACGTTCTTTAATTCCACTATCCTCTGCATATGAACAATGATAGATGGCAAAGAAGTATTCATAAAATGTTTCATAGCTACCATCCAATCCTCGCTCTAAACTTGCAGTAGATACAAAACGTAAGTTACCTAAGCTACTTGCATTTGCTCTTTTAATATAGTCAGGCATAGGTAAGCTCTCTAAGTCACTTTACTGTTTAGCTGGACAAGTTTGCACACATACAGCGTAAGACTCTCTACAAGCTCGCAAAGTTTCAGTCTTAAAACCAATTTGGTTACCTTGTGAGACACAAGAAGAATAATTAGCAGAGCATTGTCTTACGCAAACTGGTTCAGATTTACTAATATCAATATCTGTAATGCTGTAAGCACAACCAACTACTATAAATAGGCTTAACGTTAATAAGATGTATGTTTTCATAAATTCTTAAGTATTTCAGCTTTCTTTTTATCGTAATCTTGTTGAGTAATTAAGCCTCTTTTAAGCAATATACTCAATTCCTCTAATTTATTGGCAGAATTATTTTGCTGTATTTGCTTACCTAAAGTATTAGTCTCTCTTGCTGGACAGCTACCAATACAGACATCATAGTTATCGTTACATTGCTTCTGAACAACTACAGGAAAAAACTTAAAGCCACTTGAGCAAGTCGCTAAATCTGTAGAGCAACGCTGAGCACAAGCAAGTTCAACTTTAGAAGGATCAGAACTTGGTGGTGTTGCACAGCTAACTAATAAAAGTGCAAATAAACTAAAAAGAATTTTCATATAAATTACGTTACCTAATAATAATTATTTGTCATAACCTAAAGAACGTCGTCTTGCTATTTCCTTAGCCTTAGCTTTACTTGAAGATTTAATAAGTGATTTGTAGTCATTCTTCATTAATATCTTTTTATCACTTAATTCTTTTGAATCAATTTCAGCTTGAAGTTCATCATCTTCAATTTTCTTAAGTTTTTCCTTTAAGTCAAATGGCTCATAACCCAAGTCTTCTCTATTTTTAATTTGCTTACGTAATGACTTTTTAAGATACCAGTTACATTGAAAAAACTTATTGAGAAGATAAAGGACTATGAAGAATGCTAACAATGATAGAACTACATAGAGAGTAATGGCTTCATATAAAAATATACCAATTACAGCTATCAATAAAACAATAGCAATCAAAATAATTGCACCAACACCAAGCACGAGTATCTCGCCAAAATAAGCAAGTAGCAATCCACCTAAAACAATTCCTATTGCAATTTGAATAATAAGCACTTGCAACCTCTTTGGGTGTGTGAAAAGTAAATTTTAAGGTAAAACACTATTGACTACTGACTGATTATCTCTATATTAATACAAATTGTAATAATTTTTAGAAGTTTTTTTGAAGTAAATGACAAGGAGATAAGAATGGCTACAAGAGCACCACGCAAATCACTCACAGCAGAAGACTTAAAGAAGAAATTAGCAGATGCTAAAGAAGCAATTAAGGTATTGGAAAGAAAAGCATTTGCAAGTGAAATTACAGAAGCTATTAAAAAATCAAACATTCCTGCTGACTTTAAGAAAATTAAAGATGGGGCTAAGGGAGTTACAGATATTGCAATACTTGAAACAATAGGTGAGATTGTGGGAATTAAACGTTTAGTTGTGTCACAAAGCGAGCCAGTTAAACGCAAACCTAAGTCTAAATAACTATGACACGCAAACCAAGCAAGACTATTGAAGAAAAGATTTACGAAGCAAAGTTAAAAGTAATAGAAATAGACGAAGAATATAGAACGCAGTTGTATTTTGAAACAATGCCAACTACTAATCCGTCATATCAATATTGCTATGCAACGTCTAACTTTACTATTCCAGCAGAGCAACAATCTGTTGATGCTTGGTTGCGTGCTGTAATTAAGCATATGGCTATGAGACGTCCTGGACACGGTGGTGAAGTTACTAAAGCACTACTAATATCAATACCAGAGGACTTAAAAGAAATTGGTATGGATGCTTGGATTGATTATGAAACACGTAAGCTAAGAAAACGAGCTACGAGTAGAGTTAAGAAAGCCAAATAAAATGCCAATTAAATGTGCTATTTTTATAGATAGTGACGAACAAGAGAAGCCAAGCTACAAAGAATTAGATGCTTATCTTGGCAAAGGCAGTAAAGTTTTATATGGTGGTGGAAAACGTAAGAATAAAAATTTGCCACATTTAGAAGAGTTGCATTTAATAACTCACGCTTACAGCACTTTTGAAAAGTTATTGTTCTCAAATAACAATAATAGGTATAGTTTTCCAGAGCTATACATATTTGAAAACGATGCTAACGCTACAGCTTTATTGCTTAAGTATCCACATAACATCATTGCTAATTTTATTGTAGATGCTACTCTTATTGATGAATTACATCATCTTAGCTGGTCACACTACCACTTAACAAGCTATGCAAATACATTAAAGAGCAACATAAGCTCGCTCAGTTTTTTTGAAGAAAAAGAAATTGGCGACAATAAGCTATATAAAAAATTTCCTGCCTATATTAAAAATACTGAAACATTTATAAAAGATATAGATGCTAATGCCGACAGGATTGTTAATATGGCTGGACTAATATTTAAGTCTGGTTGGTAATATTAATTTAACAAGTTTATCGCCTTGCGTTTCATATCATCGTTGCAATCTATGTAGCATTGCACACTACTAAGTGCTCTGTGTCCACTCAATCCCATAATTACCCTAACACCAACACCTTTATTAGCTAAGTTTGTAATAAAGCTACGTCTGCCTGAGTGTGAACTTGCACCAGCTATCCCTGCCCTATTAAACAAGTAATGGAAGAATTGGGCTAATGTATTGGGACTGTAGCCATCACTTGCACGTTTTTGACTGTAAAAAAACTTTACGTTAGTGTTAAGTGGCTTGTATAGCTTAACGTATCTTGTTAATTCTTTATGTAACTTGTCATTAACAAATACAATACGTGCTTCTTTAGTCTTAGTATCTTCAGCACTAAGTCTTATTTCACGTCTAACAGCACCATCGCTATCTACAACATCCTTAAATCTTAAATTAGCAACTTCGCTAACACGCATACCAGTATTAAAAATAGTGTAAATCATTGCTCTATTTCGTTCACTGTGCTTGCGTGTTGCTACGTAGTCTAAAACTTTACGTATTTCATCATTGTTTAATGTTTTTGCTTGCTTAGACATAGTTTCTTTCCCTAACCAAAGTTTTGCTATGTCTTTAATGTATTTTCTTTGTTTATTTTCTGCGACCTTTTTATTCCAAAAGTTTGTCATTAGTAAATTCTTCCTAAAATCAATGTGTTAGCTATGAGAACCACTGTTTTAATAGCCAAATGTAATACTTAATGTAAGAGATTACATATTGCTATTTAGTAATCTTGTCGTCTAATACCCACATTAATTTGCAGACTTGTTTAAAGCGTCACAGTAGCGTTTGTTAAGTTCTCAGCTACGATTGCATTCAGCTTGCTAAGTTCTTTGCTTACAGCGTTGATTTGAGCTACACTTTTGCTATGGAACTTAATTCTGTAATCACTTGCCCTATTTGTCAGCATAAACAAGCAGAAGTAATGCCCACTGATAGCTGTCAGTTTTTCTATAAATGTTTAGAGTGTGGGACTGTGCTTAAGCCAAAAGCTGGGGATTGCTGTGTATTCTGTAGCTACGGAACTGTTCCTTGCCCACCTATACAAGCAAATAAGTCTTGCTGTAAGTAAATTTTAGGCAAAGCTTCGCATTAAGCATTAAATACTATGCTCAATTTGTATTCCAAATTGTCCAAAACTACTTAATTACAAGCTGTTTTCTACGCTAATGTCACTTAAGTAGATTTGGGGTTGTTTAATGCTTTGTATGCGTAAAGCATCTACGTTTCCAACGTTTGCTTCTTTAGTAATGTAATCAAGCCAGCCATAAGTGTTGCTTAGTGGCTTTATGACTATGCTTTTATGTGCAAAGTCACAAGCCCACCAAGCTCGTTCTATAGTATTTCTAATATCAATATTTTTTGGTAGGTTACCAATTGCTAAGTGTGCGTGTATGCGTTTGTCGCTGTAAATGCCTTCTATGCTTGTAATCATTGTTGGTTGTGAATATGCCTTAGTTGTTGTCCTTTTTGTGTCTTTACCATATGCCATATATGCAAGTTTTGAGTAGAAATAACGCAATGTATCTTCTGCTACTTGCTCGTTTAACCACTTCCATTCACCCAAAACCTTTTTATCCCCCCAATTCCAGCTTTCTGGTTGGAATTTTTGGGCAGAAATAAACACGTTACTCTGGTTTTGGGTGCATTTTTGGTATGTTTTTGGTAGCACGTATGCACGTGTTTTGAACGTCACAGTTACAGCGTGTGTAAGACGTGGACTAAATTGGTTAATTGTTTCTACGTATGCTTGCTTAAGAGCTTGGTTATTAGACATACACATATTTATGCGTATGTAATAAAACCAATTATTTTTTAATGAATTATTTGGTTTTTGGTGAGAATTGGTGGCAGATTTAGGTAGGAATCGCTATTAATCAGCCATAAAGTAAGTATGCCCATTAACTTATAGGAGAACTTACAAATGAGCATAGTTACAAACTTAAAGCTAATTACAAGCACTAAAACAAATGCCACCTCACCACTAATGCAACGTAGGACAAAGTTACTTGCTAAAGTGCAGGAACAGATTGATATGTGTGAAGCCAAGCGTAATCAGCAAACTTTTGCACCTAAACGACTTAAGACTATTGTTAATAAAGAAACTGGTGAGCGTGTCACAGTTGAAACTATTAAGCGTATTAAGGAGTGGTTTTGGATTACAAGTGACAATAAGATTAATTTAGCAATTAAGTATGGTGCTAAAACACTTCCACTTAACAAGAAAGGTGCTAATGCAATTGAGATTACTAATGGAACTGAATTAATTGGAACATTGAACAAACTTAAGGAAGCTGTTATTGCTGGAGAATTTGATGATGCAATTGCAGAAGTTAGTAACGAAACACGCAAAGCATTTAAGAAGTAGTGTTACTTACGTGCCCCATCTAATATGTATTTGGGGCACGTAAACATAAGAAAAACTAAATAATGTAATGAGACGATATAAAGCTATTGTGAATGCAAGTGGAATGTGGGTTGAGACTATTTTGTATGCACAGAATCAAGCACAGGCATATAAGTTATTCCAAACAATATTTGGTAGTAGCAATGTGCCACATCAGCCAACACAACTGTAATGATATGAAGATACAAGAAGTAATTAAACCACCTACTCCACAACAACAACGTATTAAGTCTTTACAACTACAAAAGGATAATGCTAATAAAGCATTAAAGGCTGAACGTGATAGACAGAAGATTGCTAAGGCAAGACAGACAATATCTAATATTACGTTGGGATAAGTAATCCGTCTTTAAGTGTGTAACCAGCAAATGCATTCGCAATTAGCTTAGCATCTGTCGTGTGGTAGTAAGTATTCTCAATTTGTGTAGTGCTTGTTCCAGCAATTTCACTAACTGATGTTGGCACTAATCCACTATTAACTTTTTGCGTTATGTAATAGTGTCTAAAGCTATATGGAACTATATTACGCTTTTCTAAGTTATCAATCTCTGCTAATTTCATTACTTTATCGAAGTGATATGCAATTGCTCTATTGCTAATAGCTGTGTCACCATTAACGCTGAAGATTAAAGTATTCCCAAATTTCTTCTGCTCTTCTTTCGCTTTTGTTTTTTGATATGCTGTTATGCGTGGATACTGTAAGTTAAATAATTCTGCAAAATAACGTATATCTTTTTCAACAATTCTGCGTGTCTTATTAACTTTGCTTATCTCTGCTCTTACTGTTAGCTTAACTAAGTCGTAATTCTCATTGCCAACTCTATGTCTAAATTCTTCGTAATCACGCCACTCTAATTGTGTCTGCTCACCTCTACGCAATCCAAACATTAAGCTAATTACAAAGTAATAACCAGCAATCGCTTTAACTAAATTTCCAGTTGCATTAATGTTTTGCAATGCCTCTGTAATGTATGCATCCAATACATTACGTATATCCACAATCTCATCATCAGTAAAACTATTACGTCTTAAGCTCTCATCACCTCTATCAGCACGTTTTAGCTTAGTAAATTCAAATCCATTTATATATGTTTCATTATGCTTATGTAACCATTTCATCATTGCATTAATCGTTGCTTGCTCATTCTCAACAGTTGTAGTGCTTATTGATTGCTTTTTACCTAAGCCTTCTTGTCTTTTACTGTAATAGTCTTCGCAATCTGTTATTTGCAATTCCTTTAACTTAGTATCACGCTTAATAAAATTAAGCCAATGCTCTAAGTGTGTCTTTATTGTGCTAAACCTACCTTTAGTAATGTTTATATCTATGTCTTTTTTACGCTTTTCCAAATACATAGCAACACCATCTTTAGCTGTTTTGCTAAAGTAAGTTCTACCACCATATTCCATTGCCTTAAGCTCGTAGTAATGCTTCTTAGCAAGCTCTTTAGCTGTGTTTAAGTTATTTGTTTTTAAGCTAAATCGTGCGTATTTACGCTCTTTTGTTAGCCATAACCTAAAGTGCCAATACTCTCCACGCTTGTAAATTACAGCGTCTTCAAATATGACTACTTCTGTTCCATTTGTTTTAACTTTTTTAGTTGGCATTTAATTTACGTTGTAGCTATCTGTTTTCATAGCTACAAAGTTGTGTAACTATTTCAACAACTGTAAATTAAATTGCTAAGGAATACAACGACTTATTGTTTAGTGTGAAACTTTTGTGTAACTCGTAAATCCATATAAATCAAGGACTTACAAGCGTGTTTTCACTCCCACTCGATAGTTGCTGGAGGTTTTCCGCTAATGTCGTAGACCACGCGATTGATGCCGCGCACTTCGTTAATAATGCGATTAGATACCTTGCCAAGCAAATCATGAGGCAAGTGAGCCCAGTGCGCAGTCATAAAGTCTTGTGTTTGAACGGCTCTGAGCGCAACAACATACTCATAAGTTCTACCGTCACCCATGACGCCAACAGATTTCACTGGCAAGAACACTGCGAAGGCTTGACTGGTAAGGTCATACCAGGATTTTTGGCTTGCTTCATCAATCGTATTGCGCAACTCCTCAATGAAGATCGCGTCAGCACGCTGGAGCAAGTCGGCAAATTCTGATTTCACTTCACCTAAGATGCGCACTCCAAGGCCAGGACCTGGGAATGGATGGCGATACACCATCTCAC
The DNA here is from genome assembly GCF_018688335.1 of Polynucleobacter sp. AP-Jannik-300A-C4. Classification (NCBI taxonomy): domain Bacteria; kingdom Pseudomonadati; phylum Pseudomonadota; class Betaproteobacteria; order Burkholderiales; family Burkholderiaceae; genus Polynucleobacter; species Polynucleobacter sp. AP-Jannik-300A-C4. Next base: position 1,255,641 of record NZ_CP061316.1, read on the forward strand.
GCGGCAGACCCAAAGCAACGCCAAGCTCACGCACTTCATCTTTAAACAATTCACGCAATGGCTCAAGCAGCTTGAGGTGCATATCTTCAGGCAAACCACCCACATTGTGGTGACTCTTAATCGTATGCGCGCCCTTCTTGCCCTTACCAGCAGACTCAATCACATCTGGATAAATAGTTCCTTGAGCAAGCCACTTGGCCTTTTCGATCTTTCCAGACTCAGCCTGGAAGATCTCAACAAATTCTTTACCAATAATTTTGCGCTTAGCTTCTGGGTCAGCAACACCAGCAAGCTCAGACATAAATTTGTCTTTAGCATCTACTCGAATCACTTTGACGCCAAGATTACGAGCAAACATCTCCATCACCATGTCGCCTTCGTTTAAACGAAGTAGGCCATGATCAACAAATACGCAAGTGAGTTGATCACCAATCGCACGATGGATTAATGCCGCAGCTACGCTAGAGTCGACGCCACCAGATAAACCAAGAATGACTTCTTCATTGCCAACTTGCTTGCGAATATGCTCAACCGCTTCACTGATGTAATCACCCATGACCCAGTCAGGTTTGCACTGGCAGATATCGTGCACAAAGCGAGCTAAGATGGCCTCACCTTGCAAGGTATGCGTTACTTCTGGATGGAACTGGAACGCGTAGAAACGGCGTTCTTCATCAGCCATACCCGCAATCGGACAAGACTCTGTAGAAGCCATTAACTTAAATGCTGGCGGCATTGTAGTGACTGAGTCACCATGACTCATCCACACTTTCAAAATACCGTGACCTTCGCTGGTAGAAAAGTCTTGTATGCCTTTCAGCAAATTGGTGTGACCATGGGCACGCACTTCTGAGTAACCAAACTCACGAGCTTTACCCAAAGACTCAGCAGAAGCAACAGCACCACCGAGTTGGGTTGCCATAGTTTGCATGCCGTAGCAAATACCTAAAACGGGAACGCCCAATTCAAAAACGATTTGTGGCGCACGAGGACTTCCCTCTTCAGTAACAGAGCTTGGTCCACCTGAAAGAATGATTCCTTTGCCACCCTGCTCTTGAATAAATTTGCGAATGAACTCTGGATCGCAATCGTAAGGATGAATTTCTGAGTAGACGCGGGCATCACGCACGCGTCTAGCAATCAATTGGGTGACTTGTGAACCAAAGTCGAGAATCAGTATTTTGTCGTGCACGAAAGGATTACCTTAAATTCAAGCTGCTTTTACTTCTTAGTCAATGTGGTAATTCGGGGCTTCCTTGGTGATCTTCACATCATGAACGTGTGACTCGCGTACACCCGCTGAAGTGATTTCCACAAAATTCGCTTTTTCATGAAGTTCATCAATCGTTTTGCAACCTAAGTAACCCATTGAAGAACGGATACCACCAGTCAGTTGATGCAAGATAGCGAGAACACTACCTTTGTAAGGCACTTGACCTTCAATACCTTCTGGCACCAGCTTCTCTGCATTCGCTGCACTGATATCGCTTTGGAAGTAACGATCTGCAGAACCATCGGCCATCGCGCCCAAAGAACCCATGCCGCGATAGCTCTTGTATGAACGACCTTGATAGAGGAACACTTCACCAGGAGCCTCTTCAGTACCAGCAAACATACCGCCCATCATCACAGAACTTGCACCAGCAGCTAATGCTTTGGCAACGTCACCGGAATAACGAACACCACCGTCTGCAATTAATGGAATGCCTGTGCCCTTGAGTGCAGCAGCCACATTCACAATCGCACTAATTTGAGGAACACCAACGCCCGCAACAATTCGGGTAGTGCAGATAGAGCCGGGGCCAATACCGACCTTAACACCATCAGCACCATGATCAGCCAATGCTTTAGCAGCATCACCAGTGGCAATGTTTCCACCAATCACTTGCACGTGAGGGTAATTTTTCTTAACCCACTTAACGCGATCTAAAACCCCTTGGCTATGGCCGTGAGCGGTATCCACCACAATCACATCAACGCCTGCGCGAACTAAGAGCTCAATACGCTCATCGTTATCTGGGCCAACACCGACCGCAGCACCAACACGCAATTTACCTTCGCTATCTTTACAAGCATTGGGATGCTCAGTAGCTTTTAAAATATCCTTAACAGTGATGAGGCCGCGCAATTCAAACTTATCGTTCACTACCAGCACACGCTCCAAGCGATGCTGACTCATCAAGCGCTTTGCTTCTTCTAGAGTGCAACCTTCTTTGACTGTGATCAAGCGCTCACGTGGAGTCATCTTGGTTTTCACTGGCGCATCTAAGTCTTCTTCAAAGCGCAAATCGCGGTTGGTAATAATTCCCACAACTTCTTTACCAGTAAGCACAGGAAATCCTGAGAAACCATGCTCGCGAGAAAGTTGAATCACTTGACGAAGCGTGACATCCGGACTGACCGTAATCGGATCACGCAAAATGCCAGATTCGTAGCGTTTGACCTTAGCCACTTCCCTAGCCTGTTCAGCAGGCTTGAGATTTTTATGAACAATACCGATACCACCTTCGCTGGCCATAGCAATTGCTAATCGACCTTCAGTGACGGTATCCATCGCCGCGGAAACCAACGGTGTATTGAGTGAAATATCTCGAGTTAACTTACTTGCCAAGCTGGCATCTCGAGGAAGTACCGAAGAATAAGCCGGTACAAGGAGCACATCGTCAAAAGTGAGTGCTTTTTGAATGAGTCGCATGCAAAACCCCTAGTCGCAAAAACCGATTATAGCCTCCTAGCCTTTCTTTTAGCTGCGGCAGCTTGGAATTTGGCATCTTGATTCTGATTGGCCTTCTTGCGGCGGACAGCCTTGGGGTCTACCAGGAGAGGTGAATACAACTCCAGACGATCACCCTCATAAATTGGGCTATCCCAGTCCTTGCGCTTGCCAAAGACGCCAAAACAGCCTTTTCTGGCAAGGCTGGGATCTTCCGGGCTTTGGGCTATTCCAGCCTTAATGAGAGCTAGACCCACTGTGGGAGCCTCGGATGGCAAAAAATGGACTGTGAAGGGGCTCAGTTTGGGCTCACCTAAGCGAGCATCGCAAATCCAAATTTCCATGGGCTGATTAGCCATAGAGATCTTCGGCTCGCTTCACGAAGCAATCTACAAAGGTACCTGCAATATGACCAAATACCGGGCCAATGATCTTATCTAGGATGACGCTCTTAAATTCCCAGTGGAGCTTAAATTCCACCTTACAGGCATCTTCTTTAAGCGGGATGAAGTTCCACTGCCCAGAAAAATGCTTGAATGGCCCATCTACAAAGACCATATCGATGGTTTCAGGGCGGTGATTGATGTTTCGAGTATGAAAGTACTGGTCAATACCCTTAAAGTGGATGTTGATTTTGGCATCCAAAACGGTCTCGGTTTGCTCAAAAATTTCCACGCCGCCGCACCAGGGCAAGAACTCTGGGTAACGTGCAACGTCAGTAACTAAGCCATACATACGGTCGGCTGATTGGCCAATTAAAACGGTCTTGTAGACGTCTGCCATAATCGATCTTGAGAAGCTAAATAAATATGAGTATCGTCGATAACAAAAAAGCCTTCTTCGATTATTTTATCGAGGAACGGTTCGAGGCAGGACTGGTTCTAGAAGGCTGGGAAGTAAAAGCCATCCGCGCCGGTCGAGTCCACATTAAAGAAGCGTATGTTGTCATCCGTCGGGCGGAGCTATTCCTGATCGGCTGTCACATTACCCCACTACTATCGGCTTCAACCCATATCGTTCCAGACAGCACCCGCACCCGTAAGCTTCTGCTCAATGCCATTGAGATTAAAAAGCTGATTGGTAAGGTTGAGCAAAAGGGCTACACCCTTGTCCCACTGAACCTGCATTTCTCGAAAGGCAATGTGAAGTGCGAGATTGGGCTTGCTAGAGGTAAGAAGCAGCATGACAAACGTGCCGCAACCAAAGAACGTGAATGGGAAGTTCAAAAAGGTCGTATTGCTCGAGGCGACCTGAACGCCTAAGTCTCGGAGTAGGTTTCTTAGTCATTAATGCACCAATAAAGTGCATAGAGCACCAAGCTGCTCCATCCCTCAGTTTTTGAAACACCCAAAGGCGTTAGTTTGTAACTATGAAATTGCCTTTTGATGAAATGCTCGACGCCAGCGGAAAAGCGCGTCCCCATTACCAAGTTTTCCATAACTGGCTTAAGCAGCAAAGCGACACCCTTATGGGCCTCAAGCGCGCTGAAGCTGATCTCATCTTCCGACGAGTTGGCATTACCTTTGCTGTTTACGGAGACGATCTGGGGTCTGAGAGAACCATTCCCTTTGATCAAGTGCCCCGCATCTTTACCGCCAAAGAATGGGAGCAGCTCGAGGCTGGTCTTCGTCAACGGGTTAAAGCGCTCAATCGCTTTATCTACGACGTGTATCACGAAGAAGAAATTATCAAAGCCGGAATTATTCCTGCTGAGCAGATTTATAACAATGCACAATATCGACCAGAGATGCGGAACGTCAACGTGCCGCGAGACATTTATGCGCAGATCGCTGGAATTGATATCGTGCGCGCTGGTGAAGGTGAGTTCTATGTCCTAGAAGATAACCTGCGCGTTCCATCTGGCGTGTCTTATATGGTTGAAGACCGCAAGATGATGATGCGCCTCTTCCCTGATCTGTTTCAGAAATATCGAGTTGCGCCGGTAGAGCACTATCCAGATTTTTTATTGGAGTGCTTAAAGTCAGTCAAACCAGATGATGTCAAGAAACCCAATGTCGTCGTGCTCACACCAGGCATGTACAACTCGGCTTATTTTGAACACAGTTACCTCGCTCAACAAATGGGTGTTGAATTGGTGGAAGGCAAAGATTTGTTTGTTAAGAACGAGCAAGTGTTTATGCGTACTACTCAAGGCCCTGAGCGTGTGGATGTGATCTATCGCCGCGTTGATGATGATTTCTTGGATCCGCTCGCATTCCGCTCTGATTCCACATTGGGAGTTGCTGGATTACTCTCTGCACATCGAGCAGGCAATGTGACCTTAGCTAATGCCATTGGTACCGGCATTGCTGATGACAAGTCCATCTACCCTTACGTGCCTGACATGATTGAGTTCTATTTAGGTGAAAAACCGATTCTGAATAATGTGCCGACTTTCCAATGCCGTAAGCCAGATGATCTCGCATATACCCTGGCCAATTTAGATAAGTTGGTGGTGAAGCTAACCCATGGTGCTGGTGGCTATGGCATGTTGGTTGGACCAGCATCCACCAAGGCAGAGATCGAAGAATTCCGTGGTCATCTGATTGCCAATCCAGATAAATACATTGCACAGCCAACACTCGCACTCTCTACCTGTCCAACCTTTGTTGAGTCTGGTGTTGCGCCACGCCATATTGATTTAAGGCCATTTGTTTTGTCAGGAAAAACAATCAAGATGGTTCCAGGCGGCCTTACTCGCGTTGCCCTCAAAGAAGGTTCTTTAGTCGTGAACTCCTCACAGGGTGGCGGCACTAAAGACACCTGGGTTCTAGAAGAATAAAAGGGATAAATCAATATGTTGAGTCGTACCGCTGATTGCCTTTACTGGATGGCCCGTTATACAGAGCGCGCAGAAAATACTGCCCGTATGTTGGACGTCAATCACCAAACCTCCCTACTCCCGCAGCCTGCAGAGTTTTTAGAGCAGAGCTGGAAAAAGCTACTCACGATCTCCAAGTTAGAAGACTCATTCTTGATGAAATACGATGTTGTCACGCGTGAGAATGTATTGGATTTCATGATCTATGAAACCAGCAATCCTTCCAGCATCGTGTCTTGTCTATTTGCCGCTCGTGAAAATGCTCGCGTTATTCGAGGCAAGATTACCTCTGAAGCATGGGAAACCCAGAACACCACTTGGTTAGAGTTGCAACGCATTTTGGAGGCTCGAAATCAAGCCGACCCAAGCAGACTACTGGAATGGGTAAAGCATCGCTGCCATCTCTTTAGAGGCGTGATGCATGGCACCATGCTCAAGAACGAAGCCTTCTACTTTATGAATGTCGGCACCCTGCTAGAAAGGGCTGATAACACTGCTCGTATTTTAGAAACTAAATATGAAGGTCAAGCAGCGCTAAAGGGATTGCGTTCCAATAAAAAAGATAAGTCAGTTGACGGCGATGTCTCTGAAGTGATTGATGGGGCTGATGGCAACTTCTTTGATTTTTATCACTGGGCTGCCCTGCTTCGCTCTGTCTCTGCTTTTGAGATCTATCGTCAAATCTACTCTGATCAAGTAACCCCCAAGCAAGTAGCTCAACTCTTGATTTTCAATAAGCAAATGCCACGCTCATTAGTGTGCTGTGTCAATGAGCTTATTCCCCTGATTGCAGAGATGAAGAATCAGCAATCCAAAGAAATTGAACGCCTCCTAGGTAAGCTCAAGGCAAGCCTAGACTACTCCGATATTGATGAGGTTTTCTCGCAAGGCTTAGAGGAGTTCATCGAAGAGTTCTTAGAGCGCATCAATCATATTGCTGATGAATTCAGTAACGCCTACCTTATTCCATTAGCTGTAGCTTAAAGATCACCATGCACCTGAAGATTCGCCACCGCACAGAATACCGCTATGAAACACCGGTACGCTACTCTATTCAAGAGTTGCGACTAACACCACCAGATGTAGCCGGTCAAATAATCGATAAGTGGAAAGTCAGCACCCCCATTAAGGCAAGCACTTCACATGATGCTTTTGGTAATCTCTATAGCGTTTTTGTGCAAGAGAGTTCATACACATCAATGATGATTGAGGCAGAGGGTGAGGTTCATACTCAAGATGCTTTTGAGTTTATTGATGAGCCCAAGGCAGTCTCCCCTTACCACCTACTTCAACAAACAAATCTGACTGAGCCAACTGCAGAGATGCTGGAGTATTTTGCAGCCTCTCTTCCCAAGAAAAATTCAGTGGATCAGGTCTTAGCTTTAGCTGCCGCAGTACAAGAGACTATTCTGTACTCACCAGGGCAAACCAATTTTGCAACCACCGCTGCCCAATCCTTTGCCATGAAATCCGGTGTTTGCCAAGACCATGCGCACATCATGCTTGGGCTGTGTCGTGCCTCAGGTATTCCGGCACGTTATGTCAGTGGCTATTTCTTTGCTGAAGATGCGCCTAACCTCGCAAGCCATGCCTGGATTGATTTCTGCACTGATATTGATAATGGTCTATGGACCAGTATTGATATCACCAATGCCTGCTTTACCGATGCACGTCATGTTCGCCTAGCGATTGGCAGGGACTACTACTCGGCAGCACCTGTCAAAGGGGTTCGCTCTGGCGGAGGTGGTGAAGAGTTAAGCGCCAGCATCTCGATTACCCAAGCCAAGTGAGAGATAATCCAGAGAAATAATTAAAGGGGTTGCAGGATGACGTATTGCGTTGGGCTTTGCCTAAAGGATGGCTTGGTGTTTTTATCTGACACTCGCACTAATGCGGGTGTTGATCAGATCGGCACCTTTAGAAAGATGTCTTTATTTCAGAAGGATAAAGATCGCTTTTTTACCCTGATGAGCGCTGGCAATCTTGCCATTACTCAAGCCGTGAAAGAAATCCTACTACAAGGGCAACTTCTGAATGGAAAGAATCTGTGGAATGTAGACAGCACTCACGATGCAGCCGTTGTCATTGGCGATGCCATTAAGCAAGTTTATGACCGGGATCACAAGGCACTGGAAAAGGCTGGTATTGATTTCAATTGCAATCTCATTTTTGGTGGACAGATTAAGGGCGAGCGCCCAAGACTCTTTAACATCTATTCAGCTGGCAACTTTATTGAGGCCACGCCAGAGACTTGTTACTTCCAGATTGGTGAGTCTAAATATGGCAAGCCAATCTTAGACAGGGTCATTAGCTTTGATACTCCACTCAATCTAGCCACCAAGTGCGCCCTCATCTCGATGGATTCAACACTCAACAGTAATATCTCTGTTGGCCTGCCACTAGACCTCATGGTTTATGAAAAGAACTCATTACAGGCTAGCAAACTCGTCACCATGGATGAGTCCAACCCCTACTTCCAAATGATTCATCAATTGTGGGGCGAGAAATTACGTGCTGCATTTAATTCCATTGCGGAACCTAGCTGGTCAGGCGCAACGCCATCACGCTCGATTGCATCCCCTGCCAAGAAGATGGGTGCAGTGCCCATTCATCGCAATAGCAAGGTCGCAAAAGAGGGGGTTGCACCAGTTAAGGCGGCGGTTAAAGCTAGCCCAAAGAAGAGAGTGGCTGCAAAAACTAAGCGTTAATTTAACTGCTGCTCAAAAGATAAAAGGCCTAGATTTCTCTAGGCCTTTTTTAAGTCTTGCTAACAACTGGGAATTGAGGCTTACGCTTCTTTCTTACCCAACATTTCCCAAGTAGCCACTACGCTATCTGGGTTGAGGGAGATTGAAGTAATGCCCTTAGCAACCAACCAACGTGCAAAGTCTGGATGGTCTGAAGGACCTTGACCGCAAATACCAACATATTTATTTTGCTTGCGGCAAGCATCAATAGAACGAGCAATCATGAACTCAACCGCAGGATCGCGCTCGTCAAAGTCAATTGCCAGCAGTTCCATACCGGAGTCACGATCTAGACCCAGTGTTAACTGAGTCATATCGTTTGAACCGATTGAGAATCCATCAAAATGCTCGAGGAATTGATCTGCCAAGATGGCGTTAGAAGGAATCTCGCACATCATGATCAGGCGCAAGCCATTGACACCGCGCTTGAGACCAAACTTGGCCATCATATCGATCACGCGCTCAGCTTGTTTGATAGTGCGAACAAACGGCACCATGATCTCCACATTATCCAAGCCCATATCTTCACGAACACGCTTCATTGCAGCGCACTCTAAGGCAAAGGCTTCGCCAAAATCTGCTGATACGTAACGGGATGCACCACGGAAACCCAGCATTGGATTCTCTTCGTCCGGCTCATAACGTGAACCGCCAATCAGTTTTTTGTACTCGTTTGACTTAAAGTCGGACAAGCGAACGATTACTGGTTTTGGATAGAAAGCAGCAGCAATTGTTGCTACACCCTCAACCAATTTATCTTCATAGAACTGACGTGGGCTTGCATAGCCACGAGCAACGCTTTCAACAGCACGCTTGAGATCGGGATCAATGTTTGGGTACTCCAATACAGCACGTGGGTGCACACCAATGTAGTTATTGATAATGAACTCGAGACGAGCCAAGCCAACACCCGAATTGGGGATTTGGCAGAAATCGAACGCTAACTGAGGATTACCAATATTCATGGTGATCTTAACTGGGATCTCTGGCAATACTCCACGAGAAACTTCAGTCACTTCAGTCTCAATCAAACCATCATAAATATGACCTTCGTCGCCTTCAGCACAAGAAACTGTCACCATCATGCCGTCTTGCAAATGTTCGGTCGCATCGCCGCAACCCACCACTGCCGGAACGCCTAACTCACGAGCAATAATCGCTGCGTGACAAGTACGACCACCGCGATTGGTCACAATCGCGGAAGCACGCTTCATGACCGGCTCCCAGTTAGGGTCAGTCATGTCAGCAACCAAGACGTCGCCTGGCTGCACACGGTCCATCTCGCTAGGATCACGAATTACGCGAACTGGACCCGCACCAATCTTTTGACCAATCGCACGGCCTTTGGCTAGAACCTTAGAAGTGCCCTTGAGTTTGTAACGCATTTCTACCTGGCCAGCTGCCTGACTCTTCACTGTCTCTGGACGTGCTTGCAGGATGTAAATGCGGCCATCTTGACCATCTTTACCCCACTCGATGTCCATTGGACGACCGTAGTGCTTCTCGATGATGACGGCATACTTAGCTAACTCAGTAATATCGGCATCTTCCAATGAAAAACGATTGCGTTTTTCTGGGGCGACATCCATAGTCATTACCTTCTCAGCAGAACCAGCTGGGGCAAATTGCATCTGAATCAACTTGGAACCCAAGGAGCGGCGAATAATTGCCTTCTTGTCTTGTGCCAAAGTTGTTTTGAATACGTAGAACTCATCTGGGTTCACTGCACCCTGTACCACTGTCTCACCCAAGCCATAGCTAGAAGTGATGAATACGACATCTTCAAAACCAGATTCAGTATCCAGGGTAAACATCACGCCAGCAGCGCCCAAGTCAGAGCGAACCATGCGTTGGATACCAGCAGATAAGGCTACTTCAGCATGGGCAAAGCCCTTGTGAACGCGGTAAGAAATCGCACGATCGTTATACAAGGATGCGAATACTTCACGAATCTTCTTCAGAACATCGTCAATACCTTCAACGTTCAAGAAAGTTTCTTGCTGTCCAGCAAATGAAGCATCAGGCAAATCTTCTGCAGTGGCGGAGGATCGCACTGCAAAAGAACCTTTGCCAGAATCATCTAATTTCTTAAATGCTGTACGAATTTCTTCATCCAGACGTGGTTGAAACGGGGCTGTTTCAATCCAGCCGCGGATCTCTTTACCAGCTTCAGCTAGAGCGCGCACATCATCAATATTGAGATTCTCCAAACGCTTCTGAATACGTTCAGTCAAATTATTGTGCTCTAAGAAATCACGAAATGCTAATGAGGTAGTTGCAAATCCAGTCGGTACACGAACTCCAGTGGAGGACAACTGAGAAATCATCTCACCGAGTGAGGCATTTTTACCGCCGACTGACTCAACATCAGTCATTCGGAGTTGCTCAAAAGGCAAAACATAGGCATTTGCTACATCGTTACTTTGTTGCTGTTGGTTGGACATAAAATACTCTCTAAAGATAAGGAAACTGGTCGAGCGGCCGAATACAATACGGCATACTTCATTAACTACATATTGTAGTGCTGACCACGACTGATAGGCCAATCTCATGTCTACCCAAACCCGCATTGTTTTTATTGTTTCAGACGGTACCGGCATTACCGCCGAGAACTTCAGCCAATCGATTTTGGCCCAATTTGAGGCCACTTTTAAGCACATTCGGGTGCCTTTTGTGGATAGCCCTGAAAAAGCCCATGATGCGGTTTCTAGCATTAATCAGGCTGCCGTCAAATACGGAGTTCAGCCCATCGTTTTCACCACTTTGGTGAATCCAGACCTTAATCAGATTGTCGGTAAGGCTAATGGCTTGATTCTGGATATGTTCCAGACTTTTGTGGCGCCTTTGGAGCAAGCTCTAGGGGTCAAATCGACCCATGCCATGAACCGCCTTCACCATAATGCTGATACCGAAGCCTACAAAAACCGCATTGAGGCTATTAACTACTCCCTAGCCCATGATGATGGTCAGTCAAACAAGAACCTTGCTGAGGCTGATGTTATTTTAGTGGGCATCTCCCGAGTGGGCAAAACGCCAACCAGTCTTTACCTGGCAATGCAATACGGCATGAAAGCAGCTAACTACCCTCTCATTCCTGAAGATTTTGAACGTGGGCAATTACCAAAGGATTTAATCCCCTATCGCAATAAGATTTTTGGCTTAATGATTGATGCTGAACGTTTATCGGAGATTCGCAATGAGCGACGCCCAGGCAGTAACTATGCCAAGCTAGAAAACTGTCGCTATGAAATTAATGAAGCTACCGCCATGATGAAAAAAGAATCTATTCCTTGGGTAGCTACAACCAGTAAATCGATTGAAGAGATCGCTACTACCGTATTGCAATCCATTAAGTCTGATAAAACAATTCTAGGCTAGTCTTATATTGACTTTGCTTAGCCTCATTCTTTAACTACGGCGCACTCGAACCGTTTCAAATAAACAGATCGCTGCTGCCGTAGAAACATTCAGGGATTCAACTCTTGGATCAATCGGAATGGATACGCCCTTGGCTTGAGCCATGAGGTCTTCAGAAACGCCCTGCCCTTCGCTTCCCATTACCCAGGCGACAGGATGTATTAATACCTTGGGCATATTGAAGAGATCCAACTCACCATCAGCAGTAGCGGCCAGTAAAGGCGCTGTTACCGCGCTCAGCACTTGCGGGGTTGACCACCCCTCATACAGATCTAGCAGACGATGTGCGCCCATCCCAGCACGCAATACTTTGCTTGACCAAAGATGGGCACAACCCGTTAATGCAATGACTTGAGTAAAGCCAGCCGCTGCAGCAGTGCGCAAGATCGAGCCCACATTCCCCGCATCCTGAATACGATCCAAAATAATCACATCCCCAGTAATCGTCGCAACTGATTTTTGGGGATTTAATGCAGACTCCGGGAGATCTAGTAAGCCTGCAATCTGTGGAGGATTGACCAAATCACTGAGCAAGTCCCACAAGCCTTTATCCAGCTGATAAACCCGAGTATCAGGACAAATTTCTACATGGTCATAAACGGCTTGCGCAATTTCTGGGTTTTGCAAACCCAACTCTGAGGTAATTAAGGTCTTGAGTCCTGGATTACCTACCCAGGTTTGCACTAAATGAATGCCTTCTAGCAAAGCCTGACCGTAAGCAAATCTGGCCTTTTGACCTTTGGGGCCGGTGGCTTGTAATTGACGAATTTCCTTAAACAGGGAATTGTCTTTTGAGCTAATAAATTCCATTTTCATAGTTGGGATTATCAGCTATGCAGAGCTAAGACATTTCGAACAGGGGAAAAGCTGCGACGATGTTGATCGCAGGCGCCAAACTCTTTAAGAGCGGCAAAGTGCGCTTCTGTCGGATAGCCCATATGTTGAGCAAAGCCATACTGGGGATGTAATTCATGTAAGGCCATCATTTGACGATCTCGTGTCACCTTGGCTAAGATCGACGCCGCTGAAATCGCCGGCTCTTTGGTATCGCCCTTCACAATCGCTTCTGCTGAGATTGGAAGCTCGGGACAGCGATTGCCATCGATTAAAGCTTTATCTGGCCAGCCGCCCAAACGTATGGTGAGATCTTCAATTGCACGGCGCATTGCGAGCATCGTCGCTTGCAAAATATTAATCTCATCAATCTCGGCTGGACTCGCTTCGCCGATACCCCAGGCTTTTGCCTTGAGTTGAATTTGCTCAAATAGAAACTCGCGTCTGGCAGCCGATAACTTCTTAGAATCTTTTAAACCGGTAATAGGATTTTCGGGATCAAGAACGACAGCGCCAGCGACCACCGCCCCCGCTAATGGGCCACGCCCTGCCTCATCAATACCGCATACCCAAATCATGCTCACACAGTGGTCCGATTTTTACTGGCAGTAATTGTTTGTGCCACAGCCTGAGCAACCAATAAGCCCGTTGGCCTACGCAAGGTCTCGTGCATTTCTGCAAAACGGGTTTTTAGTTGAGTAACTTTGCTAGGATTATTTAACCAAGCCAATAAGGCATCAGCCAATTTGCTTGGAGTCGCATCATCTTGCAGAAGCTCAGGGACAACGAACTCGGCACAGAGAATATTCGGCAAGCCTACATAGGGCAAGTAACCTTGTCGCTTCATAATCTGTGCGGTTAACCAAGGTACCTTATAGGAGATCACCATTGGCTTTTTCCAGAGTGCAGCCTGCAAGGTAGCAGTACCGCTAGCAATGAGGACGACATCGGCAGCCTCAAGCACTGCATCAGCCTCACCATCAATCAGATAAATTTTGAGATCAGGATTTTTATCTAGGGTATTTTTTAATTGCGCCTCAAGCGGCTCTCGTAAGCGCGGTGTAGCAACTGGAATCACAAAATGAATTGCTTGCCCCGGCATGCGCTTCGTAAGCTCGGCCATCGTCTCAAAAAATACTGGCGCAATGAGCTCAATCTCTGATCCCCGGCTACCCGGCAGAACAGAAACCACGATTCCATCTAATGCATTGACTGGCAGGCTTAGGATTTTTTCTATCCTTTGCTTAGCTATTACTGGATTTGGCTCTAGCGGAATCTCGCTTGCTAGCGGATGCCCAACATAAGTTGCGCTAATGCCGGCACGTTCATAAATCTCAGTTTCGAAGGGAAAGATGCAGAGCATGCGCTCTACTGCTTGCTTAATCTTCGTAATACGCCCCGCTCTCCAAGCCCAAATAGATGGCGAAACAAAATGTAAGGTTGGAATACCTGCCTTGCGCAAAGCCAACTCAACACCCAAATTGAAATCCGGCGCATCAATACCCAAATACACATCAGGGCGACCTTCACCAGTGAGATTGCTGATGAGTTCCTTACGCAGTTTTAGAATGGCAGGCAGTTGTTTGATAGCCTCAACGTAACCGCGAACACTCAGGGTCTCCATCGGCCAATCTGATCGCAGGCCCTCTGCCTGCATACGAGGGCCGCCAATACCATAGACCTCTAAACCGGAAGTGTCAGGGATCTGCTTGAGCGCACTTAATACTGGCGCTGCCAGCAAGTCACCCGAAGGCTCTCCGGCAACACAAGCAAGTTTAGGCACTAGATTGACTCTATCGAATAATGCCGCGTGTAGAGGCGGCAATAAAGTCATGGAACTCAGTCAGCTTTTCTGCTGTAGCGGCATCAGATGCACTAGCTTGCGCCATCTTCTGAATCTCTACCTTAGCCTCTTCGAAACTGAGGCCGTCCTTGTAAAGAACTTTATATGCCTGACGTAGCGCAGAAATCGTTTCACTGGAGAAACCACGGCGCTTCAGCCCTTCCACATTAATGCCATGTGGAGAAGCCTTATCACCTGCAGCAATCACAAATGGTGGAATGTCTTGTACTAACGCAGAAGCACCACCGAGCATAGCGTGTTGACCTATGCGGACAAACTGATGCACACCAGACATGCCACCCATAATTGCCCAGTCACTCACCTTCACATGACCAGCAATTTGTGCGTTGCTTGAGAAAATGGTGTGGTTACCGATTTGGCAATCATGTGCAATGTGCACATAAGCCATGATCCAGTTGTCATCACCAATTCTGGTGATGCCCTCATCCTGAGATGTGCCAGTATGGATAGTCGTGAACTCACGAATCGTATTGCGGTCACCAATGATGAGTTGTGTTGGCTCGCCACGGTATTTCATATCTTGAGGGGCGCCACCAATAGCCGCAAAGTGTGCAAAATTATTCTCTTTACCGATCGTGGTGTAACCCTCGATCACAGTATGCGAACCAATCTTACTGCCAGCGCCAATTTTGACGTTTGGCCCAATGACCGAATATGGACCGATCTCTACGTCACTAGCAATCTCAGCCTTGCTATCAACTACAGCGGATGCATGAATCCGAGTCATTACGCGCCTTTCGTACGAACAGCACAAGTAATATTTGCTTCAGCAGCAAGTTCACCGTCAACAGTGGCTTGGACTTGAAACTTGTAGATACCAGCACGTTCACGCTCTAGCTTAGCCGTCATGATTAACTGGTCGCCAGGCAATACTGGTTTCTTAAAGCGGGCACCATCAATACCAGCAAAGTAGTAAATGGCATTTTCTTCGCGCACTTCCGAAAAGGTCAGAAGTGCAGCAGTTTGAGCAAGGGCTTCAATGATTAAAACGCCCGGCATTACCGGAAAATCTGGAAAGTGCCCCTGAAAGAATGGCTCGTTCATGGTGACATTCTTAAGCGCAGTAATACTTTGGCGAGGCTCAATCTCTAACACGCGATCAACCAATAAAAATGGATAGCGATGAGGTAACAACTTCAAAATTTGATTGATATCGATAGCGATGGGTTTGCTCATGTGTTTACCTACTGGATAAAGTTTCTAATTTTTGAATGTGGTGACGAATTTATTTAGATTTATCTAATAATCGTAAGCGTTGACGTATTTTATCGAGGCCGCGCAAAATGGCAGCATTTTTCTCCCAGGCGCCATGTAGCATTGAAGGGTAAACGCCTGTGTAATGCTGGCCTGGCTCGGTAATAGAACGAATAATCGAGGTATTTCCAGAAACCGTAGTTTTATCAGCAATGGTGAGATGACCTGCAAAGTTGGCGGCACCGCCAATAATGCAGAAGTTTCCAATCTTGGTGCTACCTGAGATGGCAGCACAACCCGCGATCACGCAACAGTTACCCACCACCACGTTATGGGCGATCTGAACTTGGTTATCAATCTTAGTTCCACTGCCTATGATGGTGTCACTCATGGCGCCACGATCAATCGTCGTAGATGCACCAATCTCAACATCATTGCCAATCACTACAGCACCGGTTTGCGGGATCTTGACCCACTCGGCGCCAGTTGCAGAAAAATCAGGAGCAAAACCAAAGCCGTCTGCACCAATCACAGCACCACTGTGAATAATGCAACGCTCACCAATAGTAGTCTCCGAATAAATCGAGACATTGGGGTAAATTAAAGTGTCGCTTGCAATGGCGGAATTTCTAGCAACTGAAGTATTGCCTAATAAGCTAACACGCTCACCCAATTTCACGCCAGGGCCAATTTGTACAAATGGTCCGATATGACATGAATCCGGAATATTTACAGATGGGTCTACTGCGGCACTTGAGTGCACACCAGGAGCATAAATTGGCGCAGATGCTTTAGCAAAATGCTGCGCCATTCTGGCAAAAGTAGCGTAGGGTTTTTTGGAAACAAAATAGACGCGCCCTACCGAATTACTTCCAGGATTTGCCTGGAGAAAATCTGCATCAGCTTGATTAACAATCAATCCACCAGCAGCACTATCACTAGCCTGTTGACGGTATAGCGGATTTGAGAGAAAGGAAATCTGGCTGACTTGGGCTCGCTCGAGAGGAGCGAGACCCTGAAGCACGAGGGAGCCATCCCCCACCAAGCTTACTTGAAACTGTTTGGCCAGCTCGATGGCGGTGGGCATAAAACTTACTTGAGACTATTCAAAGCCTTGATGACATCATCAGTTACGTCAACCTTAGGATTTGCATAGGCTGGATCTTGAATAATGACATCAATTTTTCTTTGCTCAGCGATTTGCTTGAGGGCTTGATTTGCTTTTTCAGCAATCTTGGCACGCTCTTCAAAGTTACGCTGATTGAGATCTTCTGTGTACTCGCGTTGTTTGCGCTGCAATTCGCGATCCTGGTCAGCCAACTCGCGCTGACGGCGAACACGATCTGCCTCAGACATGACCGCTGAATCGCGATCTAATTTTTCTGCCGCAGCCTTAATCTTTTCAGCGCTAGTACGAATTTCATTCTGACGCTTCGTAAATTCATTTTGCAGCTTAGTCTGACTTGCCTTAGCCATATTTGATTCGTTGAATACTTTTTCAACGTTTACAGCTGCAACTCGGGTGCCAGCATCCTGTGCCAATGCCTGAGGCAAAGCGATCAGTGAAGAAACAGCAACTAAGCTGTATTGAATCCATTTTGAAGATTGACAAAGCTTCATAAAACTTTCCTTAAACAATTAAAACGCTGTACCGACTTGGAACTGCAAACGCTGCACATTATCCGTTGGCAACGATTTGATCGGAATACCATAGCTGAACTTTAATGGGCCCAGTGGTGATATCCATGATAAACCTAAGCCGTAAGAATATCGTAAGACGAGATTGATGTTTTCGTTATAAACGTTACCGCCGTCTACGAAACCAAATACACGCAAGGTTTTATCAACGCCAGATCCAGGAACGGGGACGGTGTACTCAACGTTATTTACAATCTTTGATTGTCCACCAGTTGGCTGGTAACGCCCAATATACGAGTTGTAATAAGTTGGTCCAAGGGAACCAGGCGCATAGCCTCGAACAGATCCGATGCCGCCCACATAGTAGTTTTTAGTAATCGGAAATGGATTATCTCCATAAGCCTCGCCATAACCCAACTCACCGTTGTAGGACAATATGTTGCCTTTCGAGAAGGAGTGATACTTCTGATATTGCCCAAAAATGCGATAGAAGGTCATATTTCCAACTGGAGTTCCAACCTCAGCATTGAGTTGCTGTAAAGATCCGGTGGATGGAATTAATGCGCTATCCCTACCATCTCTTGACCAGCCTACAGTTAAAGGCACGTTGTAGGTAGTTAATGTTGCAGGATATCCAGGTGCCGCTATCCCATAACTCTGAGCATAATTTAAGTATGGCGTAGGAGTATTGCTGGTAGTCTGAATCTGGAATGCTTCAATACCGGTACCAAAAAATACTCGATCTACTTCAGTATACGGAACACCAAATTTGATATTGGAGCCAACGGATTTAATTTGATAGTCAGGATCTCCTACATAGTACAAAGGCTTGGATGAACGATAGAACAAGTCAGTATATCGACTGATACCATCCTCGGTAAAGTAAGGGTCATAGTTTGACAAAGCTAAGCTTTGATTAATCTTACCCAGGGAGAAATTTAAGCCTACTGCAGTACCTGTACCAAAGGCATTTTCTTGGTTAATACCGGCAGTCAGAATTAACTTCTCAGTTGAGGAGAAGCCGGCACCAATCGTAACAGCGCCAGTAGGTTTTTCAGTGACCTTCACATCAACATCAACTTGATCGGCGGATCCTGGAACATCTTGCGTAGAGACATCAGTCTCCGTGAAATAACCTAAGCGGCTTAAACGTTTTTTAGATAAATCAATCTTTTCACTGTCGAACCAGGCACTTTCAAACTGGCGCATCTCTCGACGAATTACCAGATCACGAGTCTTGGCATTGCCAGAAATATTCACTTGCCGAACATAAACGCGACGACCTGGATCAACCACTAGAGTCAAGTCCACTTCACTTAATTCACGACGAATGTCTGGTTGCGGATTAATGGTTGCAAACGCATAACCATACGAACCCAGAATTTCAGCAATTGCTTTAGTGCTCTCAGTCAACTTAGCAGATGAGAAGGTGTCGCCCGGCTTAAGACTTACCAACTGAATTAACTCAGCCTCTTTGCCCAATAAGTCACCAGCTAAACGCACATTCTTAACGGTGAATTTATTACCCTCACGAATACTGATCGTCAAGTAGATACCTTTTTTATCAGGGGTAATAGAAACCTGGGTGGACTCAATAACAAACTCAAGGTAACCGCGATTGAGATAGTAGGATCGAATATTCTCCAAGTCGGCCGTGAGTTTTTGCTTAGAATACAAATTGTCTTTGCTATACCAAGAAAGCCAGCCACCAGTTTTCAACTGCATCTGGCTCTTAAGAGTGCTCTCACTGAACACGTTATTACCAATAAAGTTGATCTCTTGGATCTTAGCTACAGGACCTTCATCGATATTGAAATAAATCGCCACTTGATTGCGCTCTACTGGAGTAACGGTTGCAACTACTTCAGCTGCATACATACCTTTACCAACATACTGGCGCTTCAGTTCTTGTTCAGCTTTATCAATCAAAGCTTTGTCATAGAAACGAGCTTCAGCAACCCCAACGGCTTTGAGCGACTTCCGAACGACCTCTACGTCAAACTCCTTCATGCCTGTAAATTCAATCCGGGAAATGGTAGGGCGCTCTTCAACGATCACAATCAAGACATTGCCCTGAGCCTGAATTTGCACATCTCGGAAAAAGCCAGTGCTGTAGAGCGCCTTAATGGCCTCAGCACTCTTCTCTTCGGTAAAGGTATCGCCTACCTGAACTGGAAGGTAGCTAAATACAGTACCCGGCTCGACTCGTTGCAAGCCTTCGATTCGAATGTCTTTAATGACAAAGGTATCGGCTGCTTGTGCGTTTATACAAAAACCTGCCGCAACAATCAGAACGACTTGAGCAATAAATCGAGTTAGGGAGCGAAAAGAAGGTATCAAAAAATTCAAGATAAAAGGTAGCGTTGCAAATCGTTAAACAAGGCCAGCAAGGAAAGGGCTATCAGCAGCAAAAAACCCACTTTTTGGAGCTTTTCCTGCAGAGATAATGTAATTCGCTTACCAGCAACCAACTCCCATGCATCATACAGGAGCTGACCCCCATCTAGCATTGGTAAAGGCACTAAATTCAAGAGTCCAATACTGATGCTCATGAGAGCTAAAAAGGCTACAAATGGCTGCCAGCCCACCTGGGCAGACTTACCAGCCATATCCGCAATACTGAGGGGTCCACCCAGCTGCTTTAAGGTCGTTTTGCCGGTCAATAAACCAAGCATCAGCCTCATAGAGACCTTGGTGATCACATAGACCCGTTGACTGGCAAAGCTCAGGGCATCAATCGGGCCCAATTTCAGCTGATTCCACTCTGAAGGCGGGGTAATCTGGGGAAATAAGCCTAATGCTTTTAGTGGGTCCGATTCTGGTGTTACCTGGGGTAAATCACCCTGCCTAAAGGATTTAATATGGCGCCCACCAGAGGCATCCCGCATTTCTAGGGCAAATCCCTGCTCTCCAGTTACGGCATCCAATAGCTGCCAACGCAGAGCATTCCAACTTGGGACGAGATCAAACTCTCCAAGAATTGGGGCGCCACTATAGTCAGATGGCAGCGATTGCCAACCAATCACTTGATCACCCGCTGCTACCCCTAGTTTGGCAGCAATCGATTGCTCAGGGGGAGCCTGCAGTTTTGCTGGCAACTGAGGCACGCCTGTGAAGTAAATGATCGAAAATAAAATGACTGCCAAGAGGAAATTGGCAAATGGTCCAGCAGCCACAATGACAGATCGTTGCCAGAGCGGCTTTACATCAAAGGATTGAGATCGATCCTGCGCTGAAATACTTTGTTGACCATCGCGGCCATCCAATAATTTGACATAGCCGCCTAAGGGGATAGACGCTAGAACCCACTCAGTACCGTTACTGGCGCGAAAAGTAAATAATGGCTTGCCAAAACCCAAGGCAAAACGAAGTACTTTGACGCCGCATAAACGGGCTGCTAAAAAATGACCGTACTCATGAAAGCTGACCAGCACACCTAAGGTGACTAAGAATGAAGCAAGAGTGATTAAAGCCTGCACAAATCGCCGATCTATCTTTTGATATTACGAATGAACTGATTCGCAGTGCGGCGCGCCAGAGCATCGGCCTCGAGAATCATTTCTAGGGAGCTCGCAGCAACTGAAGGCAAGGTATTTAAGCAGTGCTCTACTACATTAGGAATGCTTAAGTAGGGCAAGCCATCATCCAAGAAAGCGGCCACAGCAACTTCGTTCGCAGCATTCAACACCGCAGGAGTGGTACCTCCAGTTTTTGCCGCAGCAAAGGCCAAACTAAGACAGGGGAATTGAGCAAAATTTGGTTCGGTGAAACTGAGACCACTCAACTGAGTCAGATTTAAAGGAGCAACACCAGCCTCGATGCGCTCAGGCCAGGCAAGACCATAGGCAATTGGGGTGCGCATGTCAGGCTGACCCATTTGCGCCAGCACTGAGCCATCACGATAACGCACCATCGAGTGCACGACGCTCTGCGGATGAATCAACACCTTAATCTTTTCTAGCGGCAAACCAAACAACCAAAAAGCTTCGATAACTTCCAAGCCTTTATTCATCATCGTTGCTGAATCAACTGAAATTTTTCTACCCATCACCCAGTTTGGGTGTGCGCAAGCTTGCTCAGGAGTAATGTCCGATAAATCTGCAAGCGGCTTATCTCTGAATGGTCCGCCAGAGGCAGTTAACCAAAGCTCTTCAACCCCTAAATGCGCAGATGGATTTTTTGTAAAGCAATCTGGCAAACATTGAAAGATCGCATTATGTTCACTGTCGATGGGAAGTAATTCACCGCCGCCAGCTTGCATAGCCTGCATAAATAAATTACCTGACATCACCAGCGCTTCTTTATTGGCCAACAATACCCGCTTACCTGCTTTTGCTGCAGCTAGGGCAGGAACAAGGCCAGCTGCACCCACAATCGCCGCCATAACGGTATCGCACCCTGATTCGGTGATGGCACTCACTAATGCCTCAGGCCCATAAAGAACTTGAGTCGTGATCTTTTTTGCTTGCAGGAGTTGAGTCAGTTTGGAGGCGCCCTCAGCGTCAGCCACTACTGCAATAGTTGGCTTGAACTCAATACATTGCTCAGCTAGACGCTCAATCTGTTTTGCAGCAGTCAAAGCGACCACCTTGAAGCGATCTGGATGCGCACGAATCACATCCAAAGTATTAACACCAATCGATCCCGTAGATCCGAGGATGGCAACTTGCTTCAGAGACATCAAATCAATCCAGCTAGTAATGCAGCAATCGGCATTGTCGGGATGAGAGCATCAACCCGATCTAATACGCCACCATGGCCAGGCAACAAATGACTGCTGTCCTTGACGCCAGCTAAGCGCTTCAACTGAGACTCAAACAAATCACCAAAGATGCTGAACGCAGCCAATACGGTAACCATCAAGAACATCGGCACCCAACCAAATCGAATGGCCCAAGCACCAAACAAGGTATCAGCTAGAGGTAAATAGACTACGCATAAAAATGCATAAAGATAGCAAAGAACTAGGCCACCCAGGGCTCCCTCAATCGACTTCCCTGGACTGATATTTACGGCTAACTTATGTTTACCAAAAGCCTTGCCAACAAAGTAAGCGCCGATATCGGCAACCCAAACTAAAGCCATGCTACTCAACAAAAAGACTAAGCCCAGCTCACGTAAGAAGACTAAAGCAAACCAAGTGGCCGGAAGAATGATCAAACCTAGAATGCTGTAGAAAGGTTTGAATTTTTGAAGGGAGAGGTTCATCCCTTTTGCCAAAATAAATGGTGCTAAAAAGAACCAAAACAACACTGCCATCATGAGCAGAGAGAACTGCCATGAGATCGCCTGGGTGCCGAGCAAAAACAAAATGATGGCCAAACAAAAAGTGGCATAGAGCCATGCAGCCTTTTTTGCCTCAGGAGCGATCATGCGACTCCATTCCCAAGCAGCTACAACTAATGCGACGAGGAAAAATCCGCCCAAATAGATTGGTGGTAATAAAAATAAGATGGGCAATAGCACTGCCATCAAGATGGTGGCAGTAATGATTCGGGTTTTTAACATAAGGGAATAAGAATACCTAGACTGCGTCGCTCAAAGGCTCGGAAGCTAGCTGAGCACTCGTACGTCCAAAACGACGCTCGCGCTGACTAAACCAGTCAAACGCTTTATGTAATTCAGCCTCATCAAAATCAGGCCAAAGGATGTCCGTGAAATACAACTCGGTATACGCAAGTTGCCACAATAAGAAGTTACTTACCCTTTGCTCGCCACCAGTACGAATGAACAAATCTGGTTCTGGAGCATAAGCCATGGATAAATGGGCTTGCAATAACTCCTCTGACACTTCCTCAGGCTTCAAACCAGGATTAGCAGCCAAACATTGGCGCATCGCCTGCAAAATATCCCAACGACCACCGTAGTTAGCGGCAATCGTAAAAGTGAGACTTTTGCAGCCAGCAGTTTTTTCTTCAGAGAATTGCACCATCTCCTGGATCGCAGAATCAAATCGGCTGAGATCACCAATAAGGCGTAAAGAGATATCGTTTTCAGCGAGACGAGAGACTTCGCTTTTTAATGACTTGAGAAACAACTTCATTAGAAAGCCCACCTCTTCCGGTGGGCGACGCCAATTTTCAGAGCTAAATGCAAATACAGTGAGGTATTCAACACCAAGACGGCGGCACTCTTGAACAATCTTCCGTACTGCGCCCAATCCCTCAGAGTGCCCCGCTACTCGCGGCATGAAACGCTTGCTGGCCCAGCGACCATTGCCATCCATGATGATGGCAACATGGCGAGGAATAGCGCTCACCTCTGGAACAACTAAGGTAGAGCTAGTGTGCTGGGTCATAAACCGAAGAATAAAAAAATGATCTGACGATTAAACCGTCATGATCTCTTTTTCTTTTTCAGAAACCAACTTATCAATCTCAACAACCGTGCGATCGGTCATCTTCTGAATATCATCAGTTGCACGACGCTCATCATCCTCTGAAATTTCTTTATCTTTAGTTAAGCGCTTCAGGTGCTCATTCGCATCACGGCGTAAATTGCGTACGGCGATTTTGGCGTCTTCGCCCTCGTTCTTAACCACCTTAGTGAGGTCACGACGGCGCTCTTCTGTCAAAGCAGGCATTGGTACGCGAATCACAGTACCTTGGGAGGCTGGATTAAGACCTAGATCAGAATCGCGAATTGCTTTCTCAATTGCACCAACCATGGTCTTTTCAAATGGCTGTACGTTAATCGTTCTGGCATCCGCCAAACCTAAACTAGCTACTTGGCTTAGCGGTGTTGGATTACCGTAGTAATCCACTTGAATGTGCTCCAAAATTCCTGGGTTTGCACGGCCAGAACGAATCTTCGCCAAATTGGATTTCAAAGCCTCGAGAGACTTCTGCATCTTTTGATCGGTAGTGGTTTTAATTTCTGCTGCGGACATCAAGCCTCCTATTAAACGTGTACTAAAGTACCTTCAGATTCACCCTGAACCACGCGCATCAATGCGCCTGGCTTGAGAATTGAAAATACTTTGATTGGTAATTTACGATCACGACACAATGCAAAAGCAGTTGCATCCATTACTTGCAAGTTTTTGATGATTGCCTCATCAAAAGTAATTGTCTTGTACAGAGTAGCAGTTGGATCCTTCATTGGATCTGCACTGTAAATGCCATCAACCTTGGTAGCTTTCAGAACGATCTCCGCACCCATCTCAGCACCACGCAAAGCAGCTGCTGTATCAGTAGTAAAGAATGGGTTGCCAGTTCCCGCAGCAAAGATCACGACCTTACCCTCAGTCAACGCGCGAATTGCACGAGGACGAATATATGGCTCAACCACTTGATCCATTCTGAGAGCAGATTGCACGCGCGCTTCAACACCTTTTTGGCGCAAAGCATCCTGAAGTGCAAGGGAGTTCATCATAGTGGCAAGCATTCCCATGTAGTCAGCTGTTGCGCGGTCCATACCGGCTGCACCACCTGCTACACCGCGGAAGATGTTTCCACCACCAATAACAATGGCCAGCTGAACACCGCTGTTTACTACATCGGCAATTTCTTTCACCATGGAATCAATAGTGACTGGATTGATGCCAAAAGCATCATCCCCCATGAGGGCTTCACCAGAGAGTTTTAAGAGAACACGTTTGTAGGCTGGCATCGTTTTATTTTCCGTAATTTGTTAAGCAATTTACTTGCTTAGCTTATTGATCTTTAAGTACTTTTTAATATCTTGCCCAAATTATAAAGGGCTTGGCACAGATCAAACAAAAGGGCATAGAAACCGAGATTTCCATGCCCTTTTGGGTATGACAGCCTTACTGGGCAAGCCCAGCAGTTTTGGAGCTAATTAAGCGCCTTTAGCAGCGGCAACCTGAGCAGCAACTTCTGCTGCAAAGTCGTCTTGACGCTTCTCAATGCCCTCGCCCACAACAAACATGGTGAAACCCTTGATTGTGGTGTTGGCGGCCTTGAGCATTTGCTCAACAGTTTGCTTGTCGTTTTTAACGAAAGTTTGGTTCAACAAAGAAACCTCTTTGAGGTACTTCTGAATAGAACCTTCAACCATCTTCTCAACGATTTCTGGTGGTTTGCCAGATTCAGCAGCTTTTTGAACAGCAACACTACGCTCAACAGCAATCGCTTCAGCAGGAACATCAGCCATCGACAAAGCCACTGGCTTCATTGCAGCAATATGCATTGCTACGTCTTTAGCTGCAGTCTCGTCACCTTCGAACTCAACCATCACACCAATACGAGTACCGTGAAGGTAAGAAACCAACTTGTTGCTGCCAGCAAAACGCTTGAAGCGACGCGGCATGATGTTCTCGCCGATCTTACCGATCAAGGCGCTACGAACTTCATCAACAGTTTGACCATTCATTGGCAATGCAAGTAATGCAGCAACGTCAGCTGGATTGTTTTCAGAAATCAGATTTGCGCAGGCTTGTGTAAATGCCAAGAAATCATCATTCTTTGAAACGAAGTCAGTCTCACAGTTCACTTCAAGTAAAGAACCTGTAGTGCCATTAATGGCTGAAGCAACAATACCTTCAGCAGTAACGCGTGAAGCAGCTTTGCCAGCCTTGCTACCGAGCTTTACACGCAGAATTTCTTCTGCACGAGCCATATCGCCATCAGCTTCAGTCAATGCTTTTTTGCACTCCATCATCGGAGCATCAGTCTTGGCGCGTAACTCGCCAACCATTGCAGCGGTAATAGCGGCCATTATTCAGCTTTCCCTTCTTCAACAAACTCTTCTTCGCCTTCTTTAACGGCAGTCAAGATTTCTTGAACAGAGTTTGATTTACCTTCGAGGATTGCGTCAGCAATGCCACGAGCGTAGAGAAGAACAGCTTTGCTGGAGTCATCGTTACCAGGGATGATGTAATCAACACCTTCTGGTGAATGGTTGGTATCAACCACGGCGATAACAGGAATACCAAGCTTGTTAGCTTCAGTAATAGCAATCTTGTGATAACCAACGTCCACTACAAAAATTGCATCAGGAACACCATTCAAATCTTGAATACCGCCAAGCGCTTTTTGCAACTTGTCGAGATCGCGATCATTAGTCAAAGCTTCTTTCTTAGAAAGCTTTTCCCAATCACCAGCTTCTTTAGCAACTGCCATATCCTTCAAACGCTTGAGGGAACCTTTAACAGTTTTGAAGTTAGTGAGCGTACCGCCCAACCAACGGCTGTCGATGTAAGGCATCCCAGCACGAGCAGCTTCTTCAGCAATGATCTCGCGTGACTGACGCTTAGTACCAACGAATAAGATAGTTCCACGATTAGCAGCAACTTGTTTTGCAAATTTCAGGGCGTCCTGAAACATTGGCAATGTTTTTTCTAAGTTGATGATGTGAATTTTGTTGCGATGGCCGAAAATATAAGGGGCCATTCTTGGGGACCAGAAACGGGTTTGGTGACCAAAATGGCAACCGGCTTCCAGCATTTGACGCATAGTTACTGACATAACTTCTCCTAAGGGTTAGTTTCTAAGATTGAGTCCTAGCTGCGCTAAAAAACGCCACCCTGGAAGGCTCAACCCGCGATTTCAGATCAAAATTGACCTGAGACCAAAATTATAGCTTAAATATCAATAACCTAGACCCCTGCCATCCCGCCAAAGGAATCTCAATCCCCGTGGAAACACCTTCAAATCGACTATTTGCCCAATTTTTGAGCACTACGGATCTACCAAAAACTGCCAAGTCGTTGATAATCAAGGCATGAATAGTGTATTTACTGCCGAAAAAGACATCCAAGGGATGCGCGAGGCTGGCCGCCTAGCCAGTGAAGTTCTTGATCATGTTGCTCCGCACGTCAAAGCGGGTGTGAGCACTGCCGAATTGGATCGCATCTGCCACGAATACATGCGAGATGTTCAAAAGACCATTCCAGCCCCATTGAACTACCAACCGCCTGGCTACCCACCCTTTCCGGCATCCATCTGCACTTCGGTAAATGATGTCATTTGCCATGGCATCCCCGGCGAAAAGATTTTAAAGATTGGTGATGTCGTGAATCTCGATATCACTGTCATTACTCCGGATGGCTACTACGGCGATACCAGCCGTATGTTTATGGTTGGCGAGGTTTCCGTATTAGCCAAACGTCTTACTCAAATTACTTTTGAATGTATGTGGCTTGGCATTGCACAAGTGAAGCCTGGTGCTTCGCTTGGAGATATTGGTCACGTCATTCAACAGCATGCTGAAAATGCTGGCTACTCCGTTGTCCGTGAATATTGCGGTCATGGCATTGGCAAAGTGTTTCATCAGGATCCACAGATTCTTCACTATGGCCGCCCTGGTACTGGTGAAAAGTTAAAAGAAGGAATGACCTTCACTATTGAGCCCATGATTAATGCTGGCAAACGTGATATTCGCACCATGCCAGATCAGTGGACAGTGAAGACTAAAGATCGCAGCCTCTCTGCACAATGGGAGCACACGCTTTTGGTAACGGCTACTGGTGTTGAGGTACTTACTTGGTCAGAGGGCAGCAATCCAGCTCCTGATTGCGTTAAAGGTCTTACATTTAGACCAAACCTAGCTAACGCTTAATCTCTAAATTAGTTCAAGCGCAATGGGTGAACCTCTAGCAGCTATGAAGCCCATTGTAGATATTGCCAGCTTAAGAACTGCTCGAGAGCTGGTTTATGCTGATTTTCGCGAGCATCAAGTCGTTGGGCGATTAACCAAGCAACTGAGCAAGCTCAGCGATGAGCTCCTTGTGAGTTTATGGAATTCATGTGACCTTGATTCAGATGCTGCTTTGGTCGCAGTTGGAGGCTTCGGCAGAGGAGCACTGTTTCCCTACTCTGATATTGATATTCTGATTTTGCTACCTGAGGATAAGCAATTCTTTGAGGAAGTGTTGGCCGCAAAGATTGAAAAATTTGTGGCGCAATGCTGGGACACTGGTTTAGAAATTGGCTCCTCAGTCAGAACTGTTGCTGAATGTGTATCCGAGGCAGAGCAAGACATCACTGTTCGCACCTCTCTATTGGAGTCGCGACTCATTTGCGGTAAGAAAGCCCTCTTCAAAGAATTTGAATCCGTTTATGAAAAAACTTTAGATCCAAAGTCGTTTTTTCAAGCCAAGCTAGCAGAGCAAATTCAGCGTCACTACAAATACCAAGATACACCCTACTCTCTAGAGCCCAATTGCAAAGAGAGTCCTGGTGGCTTGCGTGACTTACAGGTCATCTCCTGGGTCAGTAAAGCAGCGCACCTAGGCAATACATTTAAAGATCTCAGTCTTGCTGGTCTAGTTACTCAACGTGAATTAACTGAACTCAATCGTAACCAGCGTTTTTTAGAAACTCTACGTGCCAATCTTCATCTACTAGCTAAACGTAGGCAAGATGTATTGGCCTTTGACTTGCAAGCGCCCCTTGCAGCAGCGATGGGGATCAAAGAAGAGTCCTCTAGGTTAGCTAGTGAGGCCATCATGCGCCGCTACTATTGGGCGGCTAAGGCAGTGAATCAATTGAATGACGTACTGCTGCAGAACATTGAAGCACTACTCTTTCCCCAAGAGTCCAAAACAACTCATGCGATTGCTGGTGAAGGTAATGAGTGCTTTATTGAGCGTCAAGGTGTCTTGGATATCACCGACCCCCAGTTGTTTCAGAAACACCCAGAACAAATTCTGCGTACCTTCTTGGTGTTTGCACAAACAGCCAACGTCAAGAGCTTATCTGCAACGATCTTTAGAGCGCTATATAACGCGCGTCAGAAGATGGATAGTAAATGGCGCAAAGATCCAGTCAACCGCGCACTATTTATTGAGATTCTAAAAGAGCCAGAAGGAGTGAGTCGAGCCTTCCAACTCATGAACCGCACCAGCGTACTTGGTCGCTATCTACCCGCCTTCAGAAAAATTGTTGGTCAAATGCAGCATGACTTATTTCACGTCTATACGGTTGACCAACACATCTTGATGGTGCTGCGTAATGTGCGTCGCTTTATGGTGGTCGAGCATACGCATGAATTTCCCTTCTGTAGTAGCCTGATTGCCCACTTTGAAAAGCCCTGGCTGCTAGTTATTGCCGCCCTCTTCCATGACATCGCCAAAGGACGCGGTGGTGATCACTCTGAACTTGGCAAAGCAGATATGCGCAGGTTTGCAAAAGATCATGGCTTAGATAAAGCAGATACCGAGTTATTGGTATGGTTGGTTGCAGAGCACTTGAATATGAGTCAAGTAGCTCAGAAACAAGACATCACAGATCCAGAAGTAGTGCAGGCGTTTGCTAAAAAGGTAGGTGACGAGCGCCATCTCACAGCACTATATTTATTAACTGTTGCCGATGTCCGAGGAACTAGCCCTAAAGTCTGGAATGCCTGGAAGGGCAAACTATTAGAGGATCTCTATCGCGTCACCTTACGTGTATTGGGTGGCGCAAAACCAGATGCTTCTTCCGAGCTTGCACAGCATCAAGAGGGATCTCGCGCCAAGCTACGTCTCTATGCAATTGAAGATTCTGCTTACGAGAATTTATGGAAGCAGTTAGATGTTGCCTTCTTTTTGCGTCAAGATGCGGCAGATATTGCTTGGCTTACACGCCATCTCTACAACAAGGTGGATAGTGAAATTCCTGTAGTACGGGCTCGCCTCTCTCCAGTGGGCGAAGGCTTGCAAATTGCTGTCTATATAAAAGATCAGGAAGATCTCTTTGCTAGAATTTGCGCCTACTTTGAGCGCCACGGCTTCTCGATTTGGGATGCCCGCATTCATACAACGAAGCATGGGTATGCACTGGATACTTTCCAGATCTCTGGTAGTAATTTAGTTGATGAAGGCGGCAGTTACCGCGACCTCATTCAGTTAGTTGAATATGAGCTAACAGCTGCATTGCAAAACAATGATCCTTTGCCATCTCCCAGCATGGGAAGACTCTCAAGACAGTCTCGCACCTTCCCAATCCAACCACGTGTGCACATGATTCCGGATGAACGCGGTCAATACTATGCGCTCTCCCTTTCAGCAAGTGATCGCACCGGACTACTTTACGCAATCTCTAGAGTCTTGGCTAAGCACCAAGTCTCATTACACACTGCACGCATCAATACCTTGGGCGAGCGCGTAGAAGACGTTTTCCTATTGGATGCAGCTAACTTGAGCAAGAATCCAAAGCTACAAATCCTGCTAGAGACGGACTTGCTAGAGGCATTAGGAGCTTAACTAGCTTTACCTAGCCGTACTGACTTAGAAGCAGTTTTTAATGCAAAAAATCTCAAAGAGAATATTGAATCCCAGTCACAAGAGGAAAAGGGGTTCTATTACATATTTTTTAAAATTTCTGCCTTCTTCTTGGCATATTCTTGATTCGTAATTAAGCCTTTTTGTAGCATCAAATTTAACTCTTCTAATGTTTTTAACGCATTGGAATTCTTTGCGCTTGCATCGGAAGACACGCCTGTAGTGTAGCTAGATTTAACAGGGTTAACTTGAGGGGCTGGGGCTGGAGTTGGGACAGGAGCAGGTTGCTCACCAGTTTCATTGGGGGTATTTGGTTGATAAGGAGCGGGAGGGCAATTACGATCTACGCCCATTTGCTGTAAACGATCATATCTCGCTTTAGCCGCACGCTCTTCTATGGTTGGCGTATCACCTATGTTCATAAAAAACCAGGGAATCCCAAGAGTAAAAATTCCAGCTACCCCCAGTGCAGCGTTGGTACCGGTCTGCCGATTTTTATCCCCGTTCGCCTGCAGTTGTGCAGTAATCATTTGCTGCATTTCATTCGCAATAGCATCACAACTCAAAGTACTATCTCCAGCTTGAGCAACAGGAACAGTAATGGGAACGGTGGTGGTGCAAGCCACAGAAATTAGTGAAATGGCTACTATGCTCACTGTAATCTTTTTAATCATTCCCTGCTTTCGTGATATTTGTTGCACTTAACATTGCCAAAACTATTTCGCAATATTTAATGGATTTTTAACTCTTGGAAAATTTCATAATTATTTGGAATTTATCATACAAATTCACCACCCGCCTTTGTTTACGTCTATAGAGAATTAGTATTGTTGTGGTAGACCCAAGATTCAGAATAAAAATTGCTATAAATTAGTTTGAATTGCTTTGCAATTAAACAGATTCCTCATCTTCCTATCCAGGAGTGGAGAACTTAACTTAATAAGCTGAGCATTGCGGTCTCATCAATAACGGGAATGCCAAGCTCTTCTGCTTTAGTGAGTTTGCTTCCCGCGTCTGAACCCGCTACTACATAGTCTGTTTTCTTGGAGACTGAACCTGCAACTTTTGCGCCTGCTTTTTCAAGAAGATCTTTGGCTTCATCTCTTGTCATGGTTGGAAAAGTACCTGTGAGTACGAAGGTTTTTCCTGCAACGGCGGCACTGATGACTTTCTCTTCGACGGAGAGTTGCATACCTGAAGCCAAGAGTTGCTCAATGACTTCGCGGTTATGAGCCTCTTCCATAAAGCTGGTGATGGAGTCGGCCACTACAGGGCCAACATCTTTTACTGTTAGTAAGTCTTCGAGCGTAGCATCCATCAGGGCATGCATGGACTGATAGTGATTAGCCAGATCTTTAGCAGTGGTTTCACCGACGTGACGAATGCCCAAGGCAAATATAAATCTGGCTAGAGTCGTGTTTCTAGATTGGTTGATTGCTGCTATAAGATTATCGGCAGACTTTTCACCCATACGCTCCAAGTTGGCGATTGCAGTAAAACCAAGGCGATAGAGATCAGCTGGCGTTCTCACAAGATTCTGATCAACTAACTGGTCAACAATCTTCTCTCCTAGACCTTCAATATCTAATGCGCGTCTATGTGCAAAATGAATTAATGCCTGCTTACGCTGCGCGCCGCAGAATAGTCCGCCACTGCAACGTGCGACTGCTTCGTCTGCCAAACGCTCTATATGTGAGTCACATACGGGGCAGTTTGTTGGCATTACAAATTCTGTTGCATTGGCAGGTCTACGCTCTTTAACCACTGAAACTACTTCAGGAATCACATCTCCTGCCCTTCTAACGGAAACAGTATCGCCAATACGCACATCTTTACGTTTGACTTCATCTTCATTATGGAGAGTAGCGTTCGTCACGGTGACTCCACCTACCTCCACGGGAGCAAGCCTTGCCACTGGTGTGATGGCGCCTGTACGCCCTACTTGCACATCAATGCCAAGTACGGTTGTTAAGGCCTCTTGTGCTGGAAACTTATGAGCCAATGCAAATCGTGGGGCTCTAGAAACAAAGCCCAACTTGGACTGTTCTGCAAACGAGTTGACCTTATAGACCACACCATCAATATCGTAAGGCAAAAAATCACGCTTGGCACCAACTACCTCATAGAAAGCCAATATCTCATCTACAGATTTGAGTACTCGGCGCTCCGAACAAACTGGTAATCCCAGCTTGGCATAAGCATTGAGTAATTCTTCATGCGTTTTTGGGAGCCAAGATTGTGGTTCTAGCGCTCCAAGTCCATAAGCAAAGAATGAGAGCGGTCTTTTGGCGGTGATCTTGGAATCGAGTTGGCGCAGACTGCCCGCTGCAGCATTGCGGGGATTGGCAAACTCTTTTTCACCTTGAGATACTGCTTGGGCATTCATTTTCTGGAAGTCTTTGAGGCACATAAAGACTTCACCGCGTACCTCTAATACAGCAGGAATATTGTTACCAGATAGTTTTAATGGAATTGCACGAATAGTTTTGATGTTCGCTGTGACATCTTCACCGCTAGCACCATCACCACGCGTAGCAGCCCTAACTAGTGAGCCATGCTCGTAACGAAGTGAGATTGCTAAGCCATCAAATTTGAGCTCGCCCGCATAATCCACTTGGTCAAGATGAAGACCTTCACGACAACGGCGATCAAAGGCAATGAGCTCGACATCTTCAAACGCATTGTTTAAAGACAGCATGGGCACCGTATGTGTAACCGAATCAAATTCCTTAAGTGCCGTGCCACCAACTCTTTGGGAGAGCGAATCAGAAGTAAGCCACTCAGGATGAGCAGCCTCAATATCGATCAACTCTCGATAAAGACGATCGTATTCGCTATCAGGGACTATTGGATTATCTAGAACATAGTAGGCATGCTCTAAGCGTGCTAACTCAGACTGTAAAAATGCGTAGCGATCCGCTAAATTTGTCGGACTAGAAGACGACAAAACAATTCCTTAGCTAAAAAGTCTACTAGCAGCAGAAGATCCGGCAGGAACACCACTTCTCTCAAGGTTCTCGTATAAACCATCAAGATGCTGACGAATGCTTTGAATTGAAATATCAGACAAGTTGATACCGTTGTCATCCACTAATCGTCCATGAGCGGCTTGTGCAATTTCAAGGCCCTCTGAAAGCATGCGCTCGAATGGTTTCTCGTCAAACGAAATTAAAGGTAATTCTAGGAGCAAAGTCAGCTGCTGCACTGGCTGCCCAGGATTCAGATCAGTGCTACTGAAAATAGGCGCACGATTACTAAAGTAATCGTAAGTCCGGCCACTACGTGACAAGATGAACCCACGTTGATTCATGAGTGAATCTAGCTTAGTCCAAGCGCACGCTTCATCGAATAGCACATTGATACTCAATTGAATATCACTTTCTGCTGCCATAGCATCTAAATCTTTTGCCTTCTCTAGCATCGTACTAACACTTGGCATATCAATTTGGGCACCTAGCGTTAACGCTAGTGCTTGAGCTCTGGAGCAAAAATCAGACAGCTCTAGTACACCTATTGGTCCACGACGACTTGCTAACTGAATAGCCAACTGAAGCTCTGAATAGGAGGAGTCCGACTCAAGCAAGCCCCACCCCTCAGAAGAATTCAGATCGACGTTTAAACCTTCACACATCCAGCGAGCCGAAGATGGTGTAGACAAATCATCCCAAGAAATCATTTCTTTCAGAATTTCTGATCCAGTGATCGGCTGAGAGAAGCGAAGAGTAATAACGCAATCAATTCTTGGATCAATAGAAAAGCTGGCCGAGTCAGCCTTCACTGGCAAGCTTACTTCTTTAAAAGTTGGCTCAAGCTGCTCGCCGGTAATTGGATCAGCAAAGCCAGATCCAAAAGTAGGTTCACGTGCAACACGCTCAGCAAGGTAATCCTCTGCTTCAGCCCTTGCTTTACGGAGTGCACGAGCGTACTTCACATTCAGAATAGCTACTGCAATCAGAATCAATAGGCCAATAACAGCCAAAGCAAACTGCAAGTCAGACAAGCCCAGCGTTGTCATGAGTTGCTCTAGATTCACTTAAGCTGCCTCCACCATAGAAACTGCAGAAGAAATATCCACCGCCACGATACGCGATACGCCCTGCTCTTGCATGGTGACACCAATCAACTGATGCGCGATTTCCATAGTGATCTTGTTATGTGAGATGAATACAAATTGAGTCTTACTAGACATTTTGGCAACCATCTGGGCATAACGCAAGGTGTTCGCGTCATCCAATGGGGCATCAACCTCATCGAGCAAGCAGAATGGGGCCGGATTAAGAAGGAATAATGAGAAGACTAGGGCAATTGCGGTTAAGGCCTTTTCACCACCGGAGAGTAAATAGATTGAACTATTTTTCTTGCCAGGAGGCTGAGCCATAACCTGTACGCCTGCATCCAAGATTTCTTCACCAGTCATCACCAACTCTGCATGACCTCCACCGAATAGTTCAGGGAACAGTTTTCCAAAATGGGTATTTACTTGGTCAAAAGTGCCTTGCAATAGATCACGGGTTTCTGCATCAATCTTCGCAATCGCATCAGTCAATGTCTGCATCGCTTCATTTAAGTCAGCCGATTGGGCATCGAGGAACTGCTTGCGCTCACGTGAGCTAGAAAGCTCATCTAAAGCAGCCATATTCACTGGGCCTAGAGATTGAATTTCTGTATTCAGGCGATTCACTTCGGTTTGCAAAGCTCCAACCTTGAGGTCAGGACTAAAGCTAGCTTCTAATGCAGTGAGGTCTGCTTCGGCATCTGAAAGTAAGGTTGCAAACTGTTCAAAGTTCAAGCGAGCAGCCTGTTCACGCAACTGTAAATCCACCACCTTGTCGCGCATTGGCTGAAGACTGCGCTCAATCTGTAAGCGCACTTCATCCGCTTCACGTAGTTGATGTAATAAAGCGTCTTGTTCAGTACGGGCATTTGCCAGTGCAGCCTCACGAGCACTACGTGCCAACAATAAGCCCTGCAATTTATCTTGCGCTTCATCATCGCTGAGAGTTTCAAGTTCTTGCTCAGAGCTAGCTTGCTTATCCTGAATCTCCATAATCTGGACACGCGCTGTACTTTGATCACGCTGCAAATCCGCAATACGCTGCTGTAAAGATCGGGTTGCAAAAGCTGCCTCTTGAGCTGACATCTCAGATGAGCGTAAGGATTCGCGAAGACGATCACGTTCTTGAGTGGCTAACTCAAGCTTCTCCTGAGCAATCGCCAGATTCTCTTGTAAGCCTTGTTTAGATTCTTCAGACTGAGCGAGCTCTTCTGCTGATTGCTCTTGAGTTTGAGTTAGCTGCTCCATTTGCTGGCGCAACTCACTTAACTCACCCTGAATTTGCTCAGCGCGCTGGCTGTACTTTTCTTCAGCTTGAGTTAACTGCATTCTTTCCACTTCAAAGCCATGCACTTCTTGTACAGCTTGTTCTGCAGCAATACGAGTTTGCTCAGCAGTTTGATGGGCAGCCTGATAATTAGAGACGCATTGATCCAACTCACCTTGCAACTCACTCTGAATTAACTTTTGTGCACGCAATTGCTTTTCGAGACCTTCCATCTCTTGAGCACGCGCCAACATACCAGCCTGCTCAGAGTCTGCAGCATATAACTGCACACCCACACGGCTCACCAAATGGCCTTGTTGGGTGACGAAAGCGCCTCCTGCTGGCAACTTCTCGCGACGATGCAGCGCATCTTCCAAGCTATTAGCAATGTAGATGTTATCTAACCACTCTTGCAATACGCCTGCAACACGCGGTGCGCCTGCGCTCTGAACTCGAGTCAATAGTGGCGTGAAATCAGCCGGCACAGTAGTGTGCGCAGGAGAAATATCTTCTGTTAACAAAATAGCTAAACGGCTTGGGGGAGCATCATTGGCTAAAGCTAGAGTTTCTTGGACACTCTTCGCCGTTACCGCCGCTAAGCGCTCACGTAATACGGATTCCAAAGCAGCTTCCCAACCACTCTCCACCTTGAGCTCTTGCCAAAGACGCTTGCTCTCTTTTAAGCCTTTGCTCTCAAGCCATGGACCAATCTTGCCCTGCGCTTGAACGCTGGCCTGCAATGCAGTCAGTGCAGTTAATTTAGCTTCAGTTTGAGCCAATTCTTGGTTAGCTGATTGAATCTGCTGTTGCGCAGTATTACGAGCTTCATCAGCAGCTGGAACGCGCTGTTGTGCTTCACCGGCTTTTTGTCTTGCTTCATCAACTTTTCGCTGAGCCATTGCGTGGCGATCAATTGCCATTTGTAATGCTTCAGCATCCGGTCTACGCATGCCAGCAAGTTCAGCCTCAAGACGACTATCGCGCCCTTTGAGCTCTTCTACTTGAGTGGTAATTGCTTTAACGCGTTCACCTAGACTTGCTAAGCGCTGATCGATGGTTGCCAAGCTCTCGCGGGCATCATTGAGTTCTCGTGAGTAGACTTGATAGGACTCTTCGCGAGCTGGCATCTGCTCTTGCAAGCCAGATAATTCCGCTATTAATGTTTGCTCTTTTTCTGCAGCCAGGCTGAGCTCTTGCTCTGCAGTGCGTTGAGCTTGTGCAGCATCTGTTTCTTGCACAGTCCAGCGCTGTAATTGAGCTAGTAAATCTTGGGATTGCTGTTGTAGACGCTGACGTGCTTCTTGCACATAACGAATCTGTGACTCTACTTGGCTGACATCAGCGTTGGTTTGATACAAGTCACCTTGCGCTTGAGAAACCTTATCTTGCAATGCGTACTGTTCGGTGCGCATGGTCTCGAGCTCAGTTTCAGCATGACGCATTTTTGCCGTCTGCTCTTCCAAATGGACTTGAGTGTCACGAATGCCATTGGCATGACGCTCCTGCTCTTTGCCAGCCTCAGTCTGACGCACAAACCAGAGTAACTGTTGCTGAGATTTCATCTCTGCAGAAAGTTCAGCATGACGCTCAGCTACTGTAGCCTGCTTTTCTAAACGAGTGAGTTGTTGATCGAGCTCACGCAGGATGTCTTCTACGCGTACTAAATTTTCTTTGGTGTCTTCAAGTCGAGAGGCGGTTTCTTTGCGACGCTCTTTGTATTTTGAAACGCCTGCAGCTTCTTCCAAGAAAACACGCAGTTCTTCTGGCTTTGCTTCCAAGATGCGGTTGATCGTGCCCTGCCCAATAATCGCGTAGCCTCTTGGGCCCATGCCCGTGCCCAAGAAAATATCTTGAATGTCTTTACGACGGACAACTTGATTGTTCACGTAGTAGCTCGAGTTGCCATCACGAGTCAATACGCGTTTCACGCCCAGCTCAGTAAATGCACTCCACTGCCCTTGTGCGCGACCATCTGAATTGTCAAAAATGAGTTCTACACTGGCACGCCCAGAAGGTTTACGCAAACCAGAGCCATTAAAAATAACGTCCTGCATGGATTCACCACGCAACTCACTGGCTCGGGACTCCCCCAAAACCCAACGTACTGCATCAATAATGTTGGACTTTCCGCAACCATTAGGACCCACAACGCCGATCAATTGACCTGGCATTTCAAATTGGGTCGGATCGACAAATGACTTAAAGCCGGAAAGTTTGATGGATTTCAGTTGCACGGCGTACTTTGCAGGGAAAAAGGGGGTTCAAATAAGGGGGTAAAAATTATTACTAAAGTGGGAAGATGATAGCAAGCTTAGGTCTACCTACACGGGTTTTTGCCCCACCGATATAATGATTAATCTACTTCCAGGGGCAAAACCCCTTAACAATCTGATAGTTAACTAAAAAGCATGAGCCAATCACCACAAAGCATCATCGAACAAGCCTGGGAAAACCGCGCAAACCTGTCCCCTGAGGCCGTTTCTGGAGAAATCCGTAACGCCGTCAATGCCGTCCTAGAGGGTCTCAATACAGGCAGTATTCGCGTAGCGGAGCGCCGTAGCGTTGGCAAATGGGAGGTAAACCAGTGGGTGAAAAAGGCAGTTTTGCTCTCTTTTCGCCTAGAAGACAATAAACCAATGGGTGCTGGTGGCTATACCCAGTTCTACGACAAGGTTCCTAGCAAGTTTGAGCACTACACCGCTCAAGACTTCGCCAATGGCGGTTTTCGCGTAGTTCCTCCTGCAATGGCTCGTCGTGGCTCATTTATTGGTAAAAATGCTGTTTTAATGCCTTCCTACGTCAATATTGGCGCTTATGTCGGTGAAGGCACCATGGTGGATACCTGGGCAACAGTAGGTTCATGCGCCCAAATCGGTAAAAACGTTCACCTTTCTGGCGGCGTTGGCATTGGCGGTGTTTTAGAGCCGATCCAAGCTGGTCCAGTGATTATTGAAGATAACTGCTTTATCGGCGCCCGCTCAGAGGTGGTTGAAGGTGTGGTGATTGAAGAAAACGCCGTGCTCTCAATGGGTGTTTATATTGGTCAAAGCACCAAGATCTACGACCGTGAAACCGGTGAAATCCATTATGGCCGTGTCCCAGCAGGCTCTGTTGTGGTGCCAGGCTCACTTCCATCAGCTTGCGGCAAGTACAGCTTGTACGCTGCAATCATTGTGAAAAAGGTAGACGCTCAAACTAGAGCAAAAACTGCCATTAACGAACTATTGCGCGATTAAGTCGGATCTATGAGCGCTACCCTTGAGTTAACTGAAGCCCTCATCTCCTGCCGCTCGGTCACCCCAGCGGACGGAGGCTGTCAGGACCTCATAGCCCACCGCCTTCAAGCAATTGGGTTTCATACAGAAAGCGTTATTAGTGGTCCCGAGAATTTCCAGGTCACCAATCTTTGGGCAATCAAAAAAGGTACATCAGGCGATCAAGGTGAAGTCTTAATGTTTGCCGGCCATACTGATGTGGTGCCTACCGGCCCATTGGAAAAGTGGACTAATGATCCATTTACCCCAACCATTCGGGACGGCATGCTTTATGGCCGTGGCGCTGCCGATATGAAGACCTCACTGGCAGCCTTTGTCGTTGCTACGGAAGAATTTGTCATCACTCATCCCAATCACAAAGGCTCTATTGCTTTTTTGATTACCAGTGATGAAGAAGGTCCAGCAAACGATGGCACCGTCATCATGTGCGAGCGTTTGCAAAAGCATGGGCAACGTTTGGATTATTGCGTGATTGGTGAGCCAACCTCAGTAGATAAATTAGGCGACATGATTAAAAATGGTCGTCGTGGCTCGCTCTCAGGCAAGCTTCGAGTCAAAGGTATTCAGGCGCACATTGCCTACCCTCACCTTGGTAAAAATCCAATTCATATTTCAGCACCAGCAATTCAAGCATTAGTAGAAACCGAGTGGGATAAAGGCAATCAGTATTTTCAGCCTACCAGTTTTCAGATTTCCAATATTCATGCTGGCACCGGTGCCAACAATGTCATTCCTGGCGAGCTAGCTGTAGATTTCAACTTCCGCTTTTCCACTGAAAGTAAGCCAGAAGAATTACGCAGTCGTCTAGAAGGAATACTTACTGACGCAGGTCTCGACTTTGAAATTGATTGGGTCTTGGGTGGCAGCCCATTTATTACTGGCGATGGTGCCCTTGCTGGCGCCCTCCGCAAAGCCATCAAATCTGAAACCAAAATTGATACAGAACTATCTACTACCGGCGGCACCAGCGATGGACGCTTTATTGCCAAGATCTGCAAAGAGGTGGTCGAGTTTGGCCCGATTAATGCGACGAGTCACAAAATTGATGAGTGTGTGAATGTGGACGATGTTGTACCACTCAAAAATATTTTCCGTAAGACTCTCGAACAACTCATTGCTTAAACATATTCAGTCAATTACTTCCGATACAAATTCCTAATGGACCCTGCGCCCCAGCAATCTCTATCACTTGATCAATGTATTGATCAAATTGCACAACGACTAGAGGCAGCAGATTTGCATTATGGGCATGGTGCGATTGATGCTGGGAGCGAGGCTCTGTGGATTGCTAGCAAACAGCTAGACCTCAGCCCTGCTGATGCACTCGATCACCTAGAGCGAATCATGACTGCCGAGCAAATTGCTAAGGCTTTTGAGATTACACAAACTCGCATCTCTACACGCAAGCCCTTGGCCTATATCTTGGGTGAAGCCTGGTTGATGGGTGTGCCTTTTTACTCCAGCGAGCAGAGCATTGTTCCCCGCTCATGGATTGCAGAACTCATTGTGGATGGCTCACTTGAGCCTTGGCTGCCCGCTGATGGTAAAGCCTTGGATCTCTGCACTGGTAATGGCTCTCTAGCGATTTTGCTAGCCTTATCTTGCCCAGATATTCACGTGAGCGCTTGCGACATTAGCCTACCTGCATTGGCAGTGGCATCACGTAATCTCGATCGCCATGGCCTTACTTCGCAGGTAGAACTTTTTGAGGGTGATCTCTGGAATGCACTGCCAGAGCCTCATGAAGATAATCTCTTTGACCTGATCATTTGCAACCCGCCTTATGTCAATGCGGATTCCATGAATGCCCTGCCTGCTGAATATCATGCAGAGCCTGCTTTAGCATTAGCAGGTGGCGCTGATGGTATGGATCTGATTCGTAAGATTATTGCTGGCGCTCCGGACTATCTCTCTGAGCGTGGCGCCATTCTGATCGAGATTGGCAATGAGTATGAGCACTTTAAAAAGGCATTCCCACAGATCCCCGTCATTTGGATGGAAGTGTCTGCAGGTGATGAGCAAGTCCTACTTATTCAAGCGGAAGACTTGCACTAACCTTTTTGCTTGCTTTAACTCAACTCTGCTGCCGCAGAGATAGCCTGATCAATACGCTCTACTGGTATCACTCTTAGTCCTGGAATCTTTGTCTTCGGCATATTTGCCTTCGGAATGATTGCCACTGTAAAGCCGAGCTTAGCCGCTTCTTTCAAACGCTCTTGACCACGTGGGCATGGACGAATTTCTCCAGCCAAACCAACCTCACCAAAGACAATCAACTCTTTAGGTAAGGCTTTA
The DNA here is from genome assembly GCF_018688335.1 of Polynucleobacter sp. AP-Jannik-300A-C4. Classification (NCBI taxonomy): domain Bacteria; kingdom Pseudomonadati; phylum Pseudomonadota; class Betaproteobacteria; order Burkholderiales; family Burkholderiaceae; genus Polynucleobacter; species Polynucleobacter sp. AP-Jannik-300A-C4. The sequence continues at coordinate 1,296,925 of NZ_CP061316.1, forward strand.
TTCCGAATCGAAGATTGAATAGCCAACAACACTGCCAAGTCAGCAGCTGGTTCTGAAATCTTCACGCCACCAACTGCGTTTAAGAAGACGTCTTGATCAAAACACGCTACACCAGCATGACGATGCAAAACTGCCAAGAGCATTGCAAGACGAGCTTGCTCCAGTCCAACTGCCAATCTTCTTGGATTAGGGATATGCGCTGTATCAACTAATGCCTGAATTTCTACCAAGAGTGGACGGCTACCCTCTTGAGTGACTAACACGCAAGCACCAGGCACCATCTCCGCATGCTGGGATAGAAAAATTGCAGAAGGATTAGCAACTCCGCGCAAACCTTTTTCAGTCATAGCAAAGACGCCGAGCTCATTGACTGCACCAAAACGGTTTTTAATCGAGCGCACCAATCTAAATGAGGAGTGTGTATCACCCTCAAAATAGAGCACTGTATCCACAATATGCTCAAGCACACGGGGACCAGCTAAATGACCGTCTTTAGTTACGTGCCCCACCATCAGGACACAGATGCCACTGGATTTAGCAGCTCTCGTCAGTTGCGCGGCACACTCGCGCACTTGCGCAACAGAACCAGGGGCAGAACTCAGCACTTCTGAGTACAAGGTCTGAATAGAGTCCACCACTAAGACCTGCGGCTTGACGGTATCCATGATGGATAAGAGCTTTTCTAACTGTATCTCAGCGAGGACTTCCAATTGAGGGGCATCCAGTGCAATACGTTTTGCTCGTAAAGCAATTTGCGCAGCTGACTCCTCGCCACTACTATAAAGAACATTCATGCCTGCAGCACTCATCTCAGCGAGTGCTTGCAGCAGTAAGGTTGATTTACCAATACCGGGATCACCACCCAATAGAACAACCCCGCCAGGAACTAATCCACCACCCAGCACACGATCAAACTCTTCGACACCAGTACTAAAACGTGGGAGATCTTCAGCACTGATAGCGGAAAGTTTTTGACGCGGAAGTGACTGCGCTAAACCCTGAAAACGAGTGTTGGAGCTCACCTCAGGTAAACCTTCTTCTAGCGTATTCCATGCCTGGCATGAAGGACATTGTCCTTGCCACTTAGCAGAGGTTCCACCGCATGACTGACAGATATAGATTGTTTTAATCTTGGCCAAAGTATTACCTAGTAATTAATAAATGAATGCAGCAGTCAAAATCATTTAATCGAGCTGCGTGCCCGCTTTATTCTCTTGAGCGCGCTTAGGTGCATCTTTGCGGCGTTGCTCTACATCTGCTGCACGAGCAGCTGCTGCCTTTTGTTTCTCTTCAAATTCTTTCTGATTGGCCACACGCTCAGCCGCTTTTTCAGCAGAGGCACGTTCAGCAATCTTCGCGACATCGCGCTGATCTTTAATACTGGAACGCAACTTACGCTGCACTTCATGTAACTCGACTTCTTGCACACGAATCGGATCAATCTCTTTACGATATTGGGCACGAGAATCTTTCAGGCAACTATTGACCCAATACTTTTGATAGCACTCAGAGTTGGTTTTTTCCCAGCGGTATTTAGCCCAGTCGCGCTGCAACTCTAGCTCTCGTTCAATTTTGTCGAGTTGCTCTAGCTGAGCCTCTTCAGCAGGCGTAGCCAGCACTGAAGGGCTGAAGGAGCACACCAACAGGAATGTCCCAACAGAAAATAATGCACGCACAGAACCGAGCTTTATCAAATCTCCACCTTTGCACCTAACTCAACCAAGCGATTGGCAGGAATCTTGAAAAAATCTGAGGGCTTTGCGGCATTTTGCATCATCCAACCAAACAACTTCTCCCTCCACAGCGCCATCCCAGGATTCGCCGATGGAACAATGGTGTCACGAGACACAAAGAAAGAAGTATCCATCACATTAAATTCAATATTTTCTTGTTTTTGCAGGAGCTCTAAAACTTTATTGATGTCTGGCGACTCTTTAAAGCCATGCACGGCCCTGACCAAGTAAACGCCACCCCCTAGATCTTTCATCGTGATGCGCTGATCATCATTCACGTATGGCACATCCCAGGTACTTAACTTAATAAAAAAGATACGCTCATGCATTACGCGGTTGTGCTTGAGGTTATGGAGCATTGCCACTGGAACATAGTCCACATGGGCTGTCAAAAAGATAGCAGTCCCCTCAACACGATGGGGTGGATGAGCTAGCAGGCTACTCACAAATGCTTGCAATGGAATAGACCCTTCTTCCACTTTAGCGCGCAACAGTTTGCGTCCTCGATACCAGGTTATCAAGCAAGTGAAAATGACTAAGCCTAAGAATAGCGGGTACCAACCACCATCTTTAATTTTGATTAAATTCGCAGTCCAGAAAGCAAAATCTAAGATAAAGAAAATAATCGACAAGCCCAGTACCAGGAAGATATTCATCTTCCACTCGCGATACATAACCACTCCCAACAAGATTGCAGTAATCATCATGGTAGAGGTAACTGAAATACCATAAGCTGCAGCCAGATTGACTGACTCTCTAAATTCAATAATCGTCACTACGACCATAAACAAAAGAACCCAGTTCACGACCGGAATATAAATCTGCCCTTGCTCTGAATCAGAGGTATGCATGATCGTCATGCGCGGCATAAATCCAAGCAAGATTGCCTGACTTACTAAAGAGTACGCCCCAGAAATAACTGCCTGAGAGGCGATCACAGTAGCTGCAGTCGCCAAGCCCACCACTGGCCATAGAGCCCACTCAGGAACCATTAAATAAAATGGATTGGAGACTGCTTCTGGGTTTGACAATAAGAGTGCGCCCTGTCCCAGATAATTAATCAAGAGGCTTGGTAGAACCACAATGAGCCAAGCGTAGCGCACGGGGCTTCTACCAAAATGGCCCATATCCAAATATAAGGCCTCGACCCCAGTTACCACCAGCACTACAGCACCCATCACAATATAAGCGGTAGTGGGATGATCAACAATAAAATGGACTGCGTATATTGGGTTGATTGCCCCAATAATTTGTGGCGCTGCGCCTATATTAATAGCCCCCAATACCGCAAGCGTAATAAACCAAGTCAGAGTGACTGGGCCAAAGAGATTGCCAACAGCTGCAGTACCGTATTTTTGGATTAAAAATAAAGCCACCAAAATTACTAGAGAGATCGGGATAATATATTTATGCAAACCAGGCGCTGCAATTTCAATACCCTCAACAGCAGATAAAACTGAAATCGCTGGAGTAATTACAGACTCGCCAAGCAGCATGCATGCACCAAGCATGCCCAAGATCATAAGAAAGAAATATTTCTTAGACTTACTATCAAAAGTACGTAGTGCTAAGGCCATCAGTGATAAAACACCACCTTCACCTTTATTGTCAGCGCGCATCACAAACAGCACGTACTTAAAGGTTACGACCATGATCAAAGACCAGATCATCATGGCAATCACACCAAATAACGCCTCTGGTGAAAATGTAATGCCGTGTTCTGGGTCAAAACATTCTTTGAGCGCGTACAAAGGGCTCGTACCAATATCACCGAACACCACTCCGATGGCAGCAATCATCATTGCCCCAAGACCCTTTTTATGGTCATTGTGATCATCGTGCAGCTCAACCGGTTTTAACAACGTGGAATTAGAAAACTCAGGGTTACTAATTGACATTTAAAAGGCCTTGGTGGATGTTGCGTGGCAATATATTACTCCTTATGCAGCTTGACTCAGATGACTTATTTATCCTAAAAAGCCGTTTTTTATGCTGAATTTAAAGGTCTCCTCGACAGCAAGGGTCAAAAAATGGTAGAATTTCAGCTTCAGACGCGGGGTGGAGCAGTCTGGCAGCTCGTCGGGCTCATAACCCGAAGGTCGTAGGTTCAAATCCTGCCCCCGCAACCAGTATTACAGCTCTAAGCCCTTATTTATAAGGGCTTTTTGCTTTTATGGGGTTTTGAGTTCACTGCTTGCCCCAAATTAGTGAAAGATCTATTTCGTTACTCTCCGTCGTCTAATATCCTAAAAGCAGGGATTAATTACCAGTCCTCATGCACTTCCTAATTGGAGAATAAGTAATGACATTAACAAGTAAGTTGATCGCGATAGTCTGTGGCTCACTCATTAGCTTTGGAGCGATCGCTCAAAACTACCCTAACAAACCTATCAGAATTGTTGTTCCATTTGCCCCCGGCGGGAGTACCGACATCATCGCACGCAGCATGGCTGAGCCATTAAGCAAGCAACTTGGTCAATCTGTCATTGTGGAAAACAAAGCTGGTGGTGGCGGCTCTGTTGGCGCACTAGAAGTGGTACGTGCTCCGAAGGATGGATACACACTAGGTATGGCCACAATTTCTACTACAGCCTCTAATCCAGCAATTAATACTAAGATTGGTTACGACCCACTGAAGGACTTCACAGCAATTACTAATATTGCTGCGACACCCAATGTGATTGTGGTGAACCCATCATTCCCAGCAAGGGATTACAAAACCTTTATTGAGGTCATCAAAAAGAATCCTGGCAAATATTCCTACGCGAGCTCAGGTACTGGTGGTATTGGCCATCTGCAAACAGAGTTGTTTAAGAGTTTGACTGGAACATTTATCGTTCACATTCCTTACCGTGGTGCAGGCCCTGGCCTCGTTGACGTTGTTGCCGGTCAAGTACCCATCATGTTTGACAACCTACCTTCTGCCCTTCCCTTCATCAAAGATGGTCGTCTCATTCCAATTGTGATTGCGGCACCAAAGAGAATTGCGCAGTTACCTAACGTTCCAACGTTTGCTGAGGTAGGCTTGGCACCAGCAAACAGAATGGCTTACTACGGTCTTTTAGGACCTGCAGGCCTGCCTAAAGATGTAGTGGATAAAATTTATGCAGCAGCTCAAAAAGCAGTCTTAGATCCTGCCGTGAGAAAGCGTATTGAAGATACTGGCTCCATCATTAACGTGAATGGCCCTGAGGCCTTCTCCAAAGAAATGGCTGCAGAGCTTGCAACCTACAAAGGGGTTGTTGCTAAGCAGAAATTAGAATTAGAGTGATCAATACATTATTGAAAAACAGCTAAGAGACTGACCCAAATCAAGGACAGTTTTTTTGGTTGGCTTGAGGGATTGAGTGCAGAGATTAACTGGACTCAATCCTTTTTTACTTTAGTGGCAAGCACTACATCATGAGACTAGCTCAACTCAATCCATCGACATCTCTTCCAGATGCGTGCAAAGCCTTTTTGCAGAGTGGGCAGATAATGCCATCCCAATCTTTCAATGAGTTAGCCTCATTACATTGACTGCAATTTAAACGCTCACTCAACCCAATTGAGTTGGGAACCGTGTACTCAGCAACAGCATGGCACTTCTGGCAAAACTTGACGACATGGGTAAAGTAGACATCCCTCCCCATGCCAAAGGAGCTAATGCAATTAAACCCACAAGCTCGACAAGCAAAGCGATATCTAGCTGTCATGGCAATGGATTTATTTATTTAAGGCATCAAGGAACTGCATCTTGAATTGATTCATCAATAGAGAACGCTCCTGATTTGCAACACCAATAGTAATTTTTTTATAAATCAAATCGTCATACACACGATCAATTTTTGTGAAATAGTTTTGATACACCTTACGAAGTGATGGATTTTGAATTTTCATTGCAATTTGCCTGCACTTTTGGGTTTCTCGCTTGAACTTTGAAAGTAGCACTGTCTCATCTGTAGTTAATTTATTTGGGGATGAGTACAAAAATTTAGAGCTTGGGTTCGCAGAGTCTAGGGCAAAAATTGTGCCGTCAATCGATTGAGCAGTTTTACCCTCATTAACCGCCTGAATGCATTGAGCAATCTCATTTTGAATATCATCCCTTGGCTTTGCCGCAGAAGCACTCTTCGAGGGTGAAATTAATGGTTTAGATTGAATGTTCGCTACATTTGATTGTGTGGAAACATGTTGATTGCTAGCACAGCCGCCCAAAAGCACCAAAGCAATAGAGCTGATTAATAATATTTTTTTCATTTTTGACCCAAATATCCAATGCAAATAACTTCATTAACGAAGTGTTGCAAAATTAGTAAAGGCACTCGTAAGCAAAAATTAGGAATACGAGAGCTCTAAAAAAGCCTGCCATCCATGCATTTGCATGGCATAAGCGCGTTGCGACCTAATGTCGCCAAACAGATAACAAGCTAGAGGGGATTAGGATTTGGGCGGCTTGTAGGGGCAATCGGCTATATGGCCAAGCACTAGCCTATCCTCAGAGAGGTTATACGCAGATCGAAAATCTGGAGAAGACGGGAGATCTAATGATGTGCTTCCCACATTTCCCGTGACGTGGGACATCAAAAATAATGTGTAAACAGGCTCTTCATCGCTTGCTACTTCAGCTGCAGATAATGAATTTGAACTGAGCTCAAGATTCGTGCAGCTAGACGAGTACAGGCAAGCGCGCTCTACCGCACTCTGAATAAAAATATTTCCCGCCATTACTTTGAAGGTAACAATGAAGATGCAAATAGCAAGAATTAAATTTTTCTTATTAAAGAACATTGCAAAGATTTTATACTTTTTGATACATATGCAATTTCATCATACAAAAAATCATGCTCTGATCAATTGATAATTCATCAGTTGTAAAAAAATCATGCACTTAGAGCCCTGAAAGACGACTAGCAAGCAGAACCATGGAAGTTCAACATTCACTAGGTATACTTTGACTTCAGATATCTCCACAGGAGAAGAGCATGAAAGTATTTCTAATGCGTCTATGGAGAAAATTAAATTATTTTCTTCGCACTCAATCTCAAATTGCAGTTCAGACAAGCAAAGAGGTTTTGCGCAGACAAGAAACATCCAATCCAACAAGCGTCTTACATCAAGCACTTTGTAGCGTTGTCATTCCAGCGCTGAACGAAGAAAAAGCGATTGAGTCGGTTATTCAATACGCGCAAAAGGATACCTTCACTGGGGAAGTCATTGTGATTGATGACAGCTCGATTGATAACACAGCCCAAATAGCCCGATCTGCTGGAGCACAAGTACAGAGGAGCTCAATGCTAGGTAAAGGCGCTTCAATGCTTGATGGTGTTCAGATCGCAATGCATGAGTACATTGTTTTTTTAGATGGCGACCTATCAGGCCTAGAAGAAAATATCATTGCAAAAATGGTAGCACCATTGATTACAGATGACGCTGACTTTGTAAAAGCAAAATTTGGTAGGGGCGGTGGACGAGTTACTGAACTAACTGCCAAACCCATGCTCAAAGTATTTTTTCCAGAACTAGCTGGGATATCTCAACCACTCGGTGGAATTATTGCCGCCAAATCTTCTTTACTTAAAAAGCTCACTTTTGAATCTGGCTATGGTGTAGACATTGGTCTTCTTATTGACGCTCATCTTAAAGGGGCACGTATCTGCGAGGTAGATATTGGTTCTTTAGAGCATGATAGTCAGCCTTTGGTAGACCTTACAACCATGGCCAATGAAGTAGCTCGCGTGATTCATCATTACTCACGCCATGCTGGAAGACTACATGTAGAACAAATCTCTGAGATGTATGAGGAACAAAGACTTGCCTCAGCCTCATTTGATTACATCATCAATCGCCGCAAGGATCGTCGCAAAGTAGTGCTATTAAATATGGATGGCACCATCACACCAAATCAATTTATCCAAGATTTGGCAAGCTTTACTCATACCGAGGAAACTTTGGGAGCCATACTGAATCTTTATCAAAATGATGCCGTTATTCGTGAACAGAAAGTTGCAGAAATTTTCAAATTTACCCATCGAACTCAATTTGAAAAAGTAGCAATGTCGATGCCTATCAAACCTGGTGTCGTTGAATTTGTAAATCAAATGAAGCGCAATGGCTTTATGGTTGGACTGATATCTGATAGTTACTTTATTGCCGCTGAAATCATGCGCAAGAGAATTTTTGCAGATTTTGCAATTGCTCACACTCTGAGATTTAGAAACGATATTTGTAGCGGAGATTTAAATTTCAATAAAGACTTTTTCCCTGATCGTAGTCATGGGAATTTGCAACCCTGCAAAAGTAATGTGATTAAACGATTTCTCTCCAAAAACAATAAACCAAGTTTCACTGAAGTTTGGGCTATTGGGGATCGGTTAAATGATCTTGATGTGCTTTTACTAGCTGATAAGGCCTTTGTGATCGACCCCAAGTCTCCAGAGCTATTGAAGCACAAGCATATTAAACATGTTTCTTCGTTTGAGGATTTATCTCAAGTTGATGTCATCGTTTAAATGGCTTTGAGCTCTCTCAATTAGATGGGCGTGCCCAAGGATTCCAATTGCCAACTCAAGCAGTTAATGCCAAATGTGCAATGAATGCGGATCTGTTTTCTCCGGCTTTTTTTGCTTTTGCATCCAATCTAGCCAATACCCTTTTTGGAAGGGTGATATTTATTCGCTCTATTTCATCAGAAAGCAATGCTGGATCAATCTCTACAATTGCCCAAACCCACCCTTTAAATTCTTTCCGCTTTTGCAATTCCCTCAGTGAGCTTGGTTTTGGTATTTCTTGATTATGCCCCAAAGCAAGCTCAATCCAAATCTCTATAGCCTCTTTTGCGTTTTCTATAGCTTCATCAATATCTCTATCTCCAGCTGAGAAACAGCCTGCCAAATCTGGCACAACGACACCCCAGGCTTCCTTGCTAGATCCCGGCTCAATTGCAATCGGATATTTCATTTATTACCCCTCTTGATATCTGCCTGTTTTAATATTTTTTCCACTAAACCAAGACCCAAATCCTTTTTAGGATGAGGAATGCAAATATGCCCATCCTTTGTTCTGTGAATGAAGATATGATGCGAACCCCTCATCCTACTGAGTACCCACCCGTCACTCGTCAATAGCTCAATTAGTTTTTTACTGTGCATCGATCCCCTTTTAAATTATACACACCATACACATCACATATGCTTATATTGATCTACTCTCCTTTTCGATGCCATAGGCGCTGACTATGCTGGCGCCAAAATATCGGCTCACTCTGGTTTAACTCCGATTTAGCTGGAAATTCCCAAACCTGCGCACCAGTGCTTGGTGTTTGATAGAAAGGAATATTCATACTTTGATATCGGGCTGTGACTGTTGAATGTGGATGCCCATAACGATTTCGATAGCCGTTCTGTGCAAATGCTTCATCGGGATTTAGTGCGGTTAGGAGATTTTGGGATGAGGATGTTTTGCTACCGTGATGTGGAGCCATAAATATCAGCGCCTTGTCTTGTAAGTCATTGAGTGCTTCTTGGGTTAAGCGCTCAGTGATATCGGCTTCACCCTGCTTCTCCACATCACCCGTTAACCAGAACGAAGTGCTTGTGTTACGAACCTCCAGAACACAACTAACTTCATTAGGCTTCCTAGGGTATTGATCTTCAAAAACTGTTAGCTCATGCGGATGCCAAATATGAAACTCCACCTCATCCCATGACCATTGCTGACCGAAGCGACAGGGAATCGCAGGAATCTTTCTGCCCTCTAAATTTGCGAGCAATGGGTTGGTGCTCGGCAAGGATCCCATCATCGAGTCAAACCGTATTTCTTTTAGAAGAGTTGGGGCTCCTCCAATGTGATCGCTATCACTATGACTAATCACCATGCGATCAATATGATTAATCCCTCTCCCTCTCAGATAGGGCAGGATGATTCTTTGGCCTGCATTATCTTTTCCTTGAATGGGTCCAGTGTCATATAGCAATCGCTTTGTTCTAGTTTCAATGAGGACTGCCGTACCTTGACCAATATCGAGTACAGTTGCGCGAAACTCACCTAGAGACAAATTAGTATTTTGACTTGGGTGGATAAATAAACTCGTAGTGAGTGCGAGCCCGACGACTCTAGAAAACCAACTCTCTCGAATGGATCCAGGGCGAATCGTCATGATGATGCCGACAGTTGAAAATACTATTGCCCACCAAGCCGGCTGACTGGACCAGACTACTCCCCATCTCCAATTAGCCATCCAAGCCAGCATGATAGCTAGGTAATCCATCGTGGCATGGGCCGATATTAAGAGCCACTTACCTAGGAAGTCAGGCAATAAGGCGCCCGCAATCGCCAGAGGGGTCACGATATAACTCACCACAGGAATGGCAATTGCATTTGCCAATGGTGAAACTATCGAGACTTGATAAAACCAATATAGAGTTAATGGCAAAAGTGCGATAGTAACAATGGCCTGTATACGACAAGCCTCTTTAAGTGCTTGAGACAATCTATATCGCCAACCAAGCTCCAGCTCTCTGCCAGTGGGTAGCCCCAATAAACCATCTGAATCCTGCATGGCGAACAAAATTGCCGCTACCGCCCCAAATGAGAGCCAGAATCCCGGTGTATAGGGCGCCATTGGATCAATCAGTAAAACAACAAAGAGAGCCCACCACCAGATATCAAATGATCGGGGGTTTCTACCTGACCATAGAGCAAATGCGACCACTCCCACCATATACATGGTTCGTTGCGCTGGAATCTGAAATCCAGCCAACCACGCATAGACAAATGCCGTCAGAAACCCAACTGCTGCAGCAAACTTACCAACAGGTATTAAGAGCGGCAGAGCATTACGACGCCATAAAAAGGTTGCCAGCATCGCACCGAAGCCAGCCAGCATCGTTACATGAAGGCCCGATATGGATATGAGATGCCCAATACCAGTGGCATTAAATACACGCCAGTCTTCTTGGTCTATCGCATTTTGGTCGCCCATGACCAATGCTGCAATCACCCCACCATAACGTGCACCCTCTGGAAGCAGACGCTGAATTTTTTGTCTTAATTTCCAACGCTGATATTCCATGGCTAGAGCGAACTCAGATATGCCAATATCTTTTTCAAGTAGTAACTTGCCAGACCTAATTGATCCAATGGCACCTAAGTCTTGATGAAAAGACCAACGCTCAAAATCAAAGGTATAAGGATTGAGAGACCCATAAGGCCTTTTCATTTTGACTTTGAACTCCCAGCGCTGACCCGGAATAATTTGAGGGATATCTTGAGGGTTACGCCATGCTGGCTGCCAGCTTAAATACACCTGCGTAGGAAATGAATCAATTGACTCCTTGCCTAACCATGCCTGATCAACCTCAAAAGAAAACTTAGCGCCACCAGGAGAACTTTGTGGCAAGGCATTGACTCTACCTTCAAGAACAAAATCCTTGTCCTCATACTCGATTGATAGAACATGAGTCAGTCGACTTTGTGCGTAATGTGCATTCCAAGCAAATCCCAAAGCAAAACAGCATGTAGTGAGTAATGCGCTGCTTACATAGCAATATTGAATTAACAAGCGATTGATGTAGACGCTGGATAGAGAAATGAAGATGGTTGTTATGCATATCCAATGCCAATACTCTGGCACAGCAGGCAAAATTAGAAGAAGCGATCCCCCGGCGATGAACGCCGCAATATTGATGCGCAAGTTCTTAAGAGGCGGACTGTGGGTTTAATTTGTTAGCCATTAATAATGACCAACGGGGCAATACCTGCATCGCGTTTTGCCAAACTACTTTTGAAAATACGTCTTCACTAACACCGCGAATACCAGCTAATTGCTGAGCAATTCTGGGGAGTAAAGCGGGCTCATTGAATTGCCCACCCTCTTCCCTAAGCCATGCCGGGGGAATATCCGGCGCATCCGTTTCAGTGACGATGCTTTCTAGCGGCAGATCCTGCAATAGACGGCGAATCTGCAATGCCCTATCGTAGGTTGCCGCCCCACCAAATCCCAGTTTGAAACCCAATTCAATAAATTGTTCAGCTTGCTGATGGCTCCCGTTGAATGCATGCGCAATACCGCTAGGCACTTTTCTTTTGCGTAGGGCTTTGAGAATCGCATCTTGTGAGCGGCGCACATGCAAAATGACTGGCAACTGGAATTGTTGAGCCAAATCGAGTTGCTTATGAAAGTAATACTCTTGGCGCTGAGGGTCAAGGCCCTCGACAAAATAATCTAAGCCAATCTCACCAATACCTACAAATCGAGGATCGTTCAATGATTGCTCAATTTGCTTCTGAAGAATCTCGATATCACTCTCTTGGGCTTGATTAATGTATAGTGGATGGATGCCCAGGGTATAAACCAAGCCTGGAATTTGATTACTAAATTGGTCTACTAACTCTCTAACCTTAAGCCAATCAGACGATTGAACTGTAGGCAGTAAGACCGCTTTAATACCTTTACCTGCCGCTCTTGAAACAATCTCGGAAAGGGAGATTGAAAACTCCGGCGCATCTAGGTGGCAATGGGTATCAACCCATACGAGCCCTTTACTAACCTCGCTCATTGGGCGAAGGTCTTTAATACTCCACGCTCTAAATGCAAAATCCGGTCACAACGTTTAGCGCGAATAGGATCATGGGTCACAATCACGAAAGCAGTACCCTGCTCACGAGCAATATCTAACATCAAATCAAATACGCCATCGGCAGTTTCAGTATCGAGATTACCCGTTGGCTCATCTGCTAAGACGCAAGCGGGATTACCCACTAAGGCACGGGCAACAGCAACTCGTTGACGCTCACCACCAGATAGCTCACCTGGGGTATGTTGAACTCGCTTTGCTAGACCGACCGCATGCAACATCGTATTGGCACGTTCCATAGACTCTTCATTACTCAGCCCACGAATACGTAAAGGTAATGCGACATTTTCAACTGCGCTGAATTCATCTAAGAGATGATGGAACTGATAAATGAAACCCAAACTCTGATTGCGCAATTGATCTAGTTTTCTCATTGGCAATTGATGGAGATTTTCTCCAGCAAGGATGACTATCCCTGCGCTAGGCGTATCTAAACCACCCAATAAATGCAGTAAGGTACTTTTGCCTGAGCCAGAGGATCCTACTATGGCTACCTTCTCGGAAGCGTTTACCTGTAAATTAATTTCCTTAAGAACATCAACTGCTGTTGGTCCTTTGCCATAGGTCTTTGCTAGGTCGGATGCACTCAGAATCACACCACTGTTTTTTTCATTCTTGAAATTACTCATAGCGCAATGCCTCCGCAGGCTGAACTTGAGCGGCACGTCTACTTGGATACAGGGTTGCTAATATAGAGAGGCCGAAAGCCATAAGACCCACAGTAACAACATCAGATAAACGAACATCGGATGGAAGTTCGCTAATAAAGTACACATCGCGGGGCAAGAAGCGCACTCGGAAGATTGCCTCTATAGCGGGAACAATCACATCAATATTTAAAGCGATAAGGAGCCCCAAACCAACACCGGCTAGAGAGCCCAGCAATCCAATCGCTAATCCCTGTACCAAGAAGATGCGCTGAATGAGTCCTGGACTTGCGCCCATCGTTCTCAAGATGGCAATATCGGCCTGCTTCTCATTCACCGTCATTACTAAGGTAGAAACCAAATTAAAGGCAGCTACAGCAATAATCAGAGTCAGGATGATGAACATCATCTTCCTTTCAGTTTGAACTGCTGCAAACCAATTCCGATTCGAGCGTGACCAGTCGCTCACCCATAATGCTTGCGGAACAACCTGGGCTAACTCAGATGCAATCTCTGGTGCACGTTGCATATCATCGACCTTCACGCGCAAACCAGATGGATCCTGTAAACGTAATAAAGCGGCGGCATCTTTCCAATGCATGATGGCAAGGGAGCTGTCGTACTCATAATGGCCACTATCCACAATGCCGACGACTTGAAGGGTTCGCATTCTAGGCATGGCGCCTGCAGGAGTCAGATCACTTTCTGGAACGATCAAATTAATACGATCGCCAACACGTGCGCCAACCATATTGGCAAGTTGTGCACCTAGGGCAACACCAAAAGTCCCTGGCTTGAGATCCTCAATGCTGCCGGTAACAAATTGTTTTGGTAGATCGGAAACCTTACCCTCCTCGCCTGGAAGCACACCTCTGATAGCGACGCCACGCATCACACTATCGCGACTCAATAAACCTTGTGAGCTCACCATGGGGGCGACACCAACAACGTGAGGCTGAGCAGCGACCTTGAGGGCAACCGGCTCCCAATTGGCCAAACCATCTGGGGCAGTAATTTCAACATGCGAAAGGACGGAAAGCATCCGATCGCGCACTTCCTTTTGGAAGCCATTCATGACCGAAAGCACCACAATCAGGGCGGCAACGCCTAAAGCAATGCCTGCCGTGGAGATTCCGGAGATAAAAGAAAGGAAGCCATCACGCTTACCCACGGTCTTCCGACGCTTGGATCGGGTGTAGCGTAGGCCAATTTCTAGCTCAATAGGAAGTCTCAACATACATACAGTTTAGTGAATTAAACGAGCCAACCAATGGAAACTGTAAATGCCACCTAAAATCAGGGGAATGACTGCTAATTTGACCTCCCCAGTAAGTGCTTTGCGACGCTTTACCCTGATGGTGTCAGGTGAAGATGCTATTGACGCTGGATTGGACCAGAATACCCCGCCAAGTGGACTGCCACAAGAGCGGTTTCTATTAGGTGACAGGCTCCCAATAGCTCCGATATTGCTATTAGGTCAGAGTGACTTGACGATCAATCCAAATGAAACCATAGCCTGCCTTCAACCGGTGCACCTGCACGCTACCCGGGATCACTTGATTTTGATGGCACAAAGTCAGATAGATCTGACTGAAAATGAATCTGCCGGATTACTAAATGTTGCCCTCCCCTTTATTGAAGAGGATTTTGGTAGCAAAGTCTTATTCCAAGGGCAGCGTGATTGGTTTATTCCAGCAGGGCCGTTTGCCAGTCTAGCCACTCACTCCATTGATCAAGCACACGGGCGCAATATCGATTGGTGGATGCCACGCGATACCAGTGAAATTGGTATAGCCAAGCTCTGGCGCAAACTCCAGAATGAAATTCAGATGCTCTGGCATATTGACGCAGTCAATCTAGAACGGGAGCAACGCGGATACCCAGGTATTAACTCGCTGTGGATTAGCGGCATCGGCAAACTAGCGGATATTCAGACTCCTCAATTGTTTGAGAAAGTAAATCAGATATATGGAGATCATGCCCTTCTACCTGGATTGGCAAAGTATCTTGGAATTTCCCAGCAGAACGAACTTGATTTCTCAAAACTTCAGAATGCCTTTGCGTGGATTGATCGCCCTGAGAGCATTTGGGATAACTTAAGCAAAGCGCTTCTCAATCAAGAATTGCATGAGATTGAAATTATCGATTTTCCAAAGGGTCAAACCCGCCACAGAATCTTTACAGCTAAAGACCTACATAAAAAATCTTGGGCCTTCTGGAAAAAATCAGCACCCTTAACTTGGTCAGAAATCATTTCAGCATGAGTGTATTTTCTCAGCGCCCTTTCTCTGATCGCACGGCTAGCTGGCTTCAGCAAAGCGGCCTTCACCCATTACTAGCCAGACTGTACGCGGCTCGCGGGATTGATAAACCCGATGAACTCTCTTTGGATCTTAAGCAACTACTCTCACCAGTAGAGCTAAAGAACTGTATTAGCACCGCAAGCCTACTTGCCGATATTCTGGAGCATAAGGAATCTATGTTGGCGGTAGCGGACTATGACTGTGATGGCGCTACTGCCTGTGCTGTTGCACTCCGAGGCTTAAAGATGTTGGGTGGGCCAGATACACCCATTAAATTTTTAGTGCCGAATCGTTTTACGATGGGCTACGGACTAACACCAGAGGTGGTGGATTTAGCTGCGCAGCAAACTCCCAAACCCAAATATCTCATTACGGTGGATAACGGTATTGCTAGTGAACCTGGTGTTGATCGAGCTCGCGAATTGGGCATGGAAGTCATCGTGACTGACCACCACTTACCGGGTGATCGATTACCAAAAGCGACTGCAATCGTGAACCCCAATCAGCCTGGCTGCACATTCCCAAGCAAAGCGCTTGCAGGCGTGGGGGTGATGTTCTATTTATTGGTGGCTCTTCGTGCAGAACTTCGCAAGCGCGGAAAATTTACTGCTGAGACTCAACCTAAAATCGAGAACTTATTAGATCTTGTGGCCTTAGGTACTGTTGCAGATGTGGCGCAACTTGATCGCAATAACCGCATCTTGGTTTCCAATGGTTTAAAGCGTATTCGCGCGGGAGTGTCACAAGCAGGTATTCAAGCACTATTTCAAGCCGCAACACGGGATCCTCGTAAGGCTAATACCTTTGATTTAGGTTTTGCCATTGGACCTCGTCTTAATGCTGCAGGACGCTTAGCAGACATGACTTTAGGTATTCGTTTATTGCTTAGCGATAAACCTGACGAGGCTATTGAACTAGCATACGAACTAGATCGCATTAATCGCGAGCGACGCGTCATTGAAAGCGGCATGCAAGAAGCTGCCCTCGCCCACCTTGCTGAAGATCAACTGGCAGGCACCATGGCCGAGCGCTCTAGCATTTGTCTTTGGAATGCAGAGTGGCATCAAGGCGTAGTTGGTATCGTGGCATCCCGCCTCAAAGAACGTTTTAATCGCCCTGCAATTGTGTTTGCCCCTGCTGATGGTGCTAGCGGAGAAGAATTACGTGGTTCCGGCAGATCGTTGACAGGCTTTCATCTACGCGATGCTTTAGATATTGTTTCTAAACGTGAGCCAGGTCTGATTCTCAAATTTGGCGGTCATGCCATGGCAGCGGGTCTGAGTATTAGAAAAGCGGATTTTGAAAAGTTTGATGCAGTTTTTCAAAATGTTGCCAATGAATTACTGAATGATGAACTGTTAGAGCGTCGCCATATTCATGATGGCTCCCTCGATCTTTCTGAGTTCACACCAGAAACGGGCGATCTTCTTGCCGAAGAAATCTGGGGTCAGGGCTTTCCTCAGCCCATTTTTTATGGGGAATTTGAGGTCGGACAACAAAGCCTCATGAAAGAAAAACATCTGCGCTTACAGCTTCGTCCGATTGGGGATGGCCAGTTAGCCAGCAAACCATTTGCCGGCGTTTGGTTCAACCGGACTCAGCCCTTGCCAGCCAAGGCCAAGCTGGCCTATCGCCTAGTAACTGACCGCTTTCAGGGTCAAGCTCGCGTACAACTCATGGTTGAGGCCCACGACGAGGCTTGATCTGCAATAACCCCCTTATAATTAGGGGATGGAAGCCGAACAACTCAATATTATTTCAAATACCTTGTCCGATCTGCTCACCCGTGAGCAAGCACTTCGGGGGTATCTTTGACTTCGAAGTAAAGTCACGACGCCTTACTGAAGTTAACTCTATTCTTGAAGATCCCACCATTTGGGATGATCAAAAGAAAGCACAAGCCCTCGGCAAAGAAAAGAAATTGCTTGATGGCGTTGTTGCCACCCTCACCGATTTAAATAGCAATATCACTGGTGCCATCGAACTGTTCGACATGGCCAAAGAAGAAAGTGATTTTGAAACGATTGGCGCTATTGAGCAAGATGTTGAGAGCTACAGCAAGATCATTCATGATCTTGAGTTCCGCCGTATGTTCCATAACGAGATGGATTCCTGTAATTGCTTTATTGATATTCAAGCAGGCGCAGGTGGCACAGAAGCTTGCGACTGGGCGAGCATGCTCTTCCGTCAATACCTCAAGTATTGCGAACGTAAAGGCTACAAAACAGAAATTCTGGAAGAATCTGATGGTGACGTTGCTGGCATTAAGAGCGCCACTATCAAAGTAGATGGTGAGTATGCTTACGGCCACCTCCGTTCAGAGACTGGTGTGCATCGCTTGGTACGTAAGTCCCCATTTGATTCATCAAACGGTCGCCATACTTCTTTTGCCAGTATCTATGTTTACCCAGAGATTGACGACTCGATTGAGATTGATGTCAATCCAGCAGATATTCGTACTGACACCTATCGCGCCTCTGGTGCGGGTGGTCAGCATATTAATAAAACCGACTCTGCAGTTCGCTTGACCCACCTTCCAACTGGCATTGTGGTGCAGTGTCAGAATGATCGAAGCCAACACCGCAATAGAGCTGAAGCGATGACGATGCTCAAATCTCGCTTGTATGAGCATGAGATGCAAAAGCGTCGTGCAGAGCAAGACAAGCTTGAGGCAAGCAAAACTGATGTGGGCTGGGGTCACCAGATCCGTTCCTACGTGCTCGATCAAAGCCGCATCAAAGACTTACGTACCAACGTTGAGATTTCCAATACACAAAAAGTATTGGATGGCGATCTTGATGCCTTTATTGAAGCCAGCCTGAAACAAGGCGTTTGATTCATTCCCCCTATTCCAGTTATTAATATTACATATGAACGATCAAGTGAACTCCAATCCTAACCAAGTGGCAGCCACTGAAGCTGTTGATGAAAATCACATCATTGCCGAGCGTCGCGAGAAATTAGCCAAGTTACGCGAAGGCGGAGTGGCGTTTCCAAATGACTTCGTACCGACCCACTTAGCTGCAGATCTTCATACTCACTATGACATCCTCACTAAAGAAGAATTAGCCGCCAAGAAGGTGCATGTCAAGGTTGCAGGTCGTATGGTGCTCAAGCGCGTCATGGGCAAGGCTAGTTTTGCGACCATTCAAGATCGTAGCGGTCAGATTCAGTTCTATATCAATGATGAAATCAGTGGTGCCGATATTCATGGTGCATTTAAGCACTGGGATATGGGCGACTTTATCTCTGCTGAAGGCAATCTCTTTAAAACCAATAAGGGTGAGCTCTCCGTTGAATGTAGCAATCTGCGTTTACTCAGCAAATCATTGCGCCCCCTTCCAGATAAGTTTCATGGACTCTCAGATTTAGAGACCAAGTATCGTCAACGCTATGTTGATTTAATTGTGAACCCAGAGAGCCGTAATACTTTCAGAGCGCGTAGTAATACGATTGCCTCATTGCGTCGCCATATGCTTGATGCGGACTTCATGGAAGTTGAAACACCGATGCTCCACCCGATTCCTGGTGGTGCTACCGCTAAGCCATTCATTACGCACCACAATGCTTTGGATATGCAAATGTTCTTGCGCATTGCTCCAGAGCTCTACTTGAAGCGCTTGGTAGTAGGTGGTTTTGAGCGTGTCTTTGAAATTAACCGTAACTTCCGTAACGAGGGCGTTAGCCCACGTCATAATCCAGAATTCACGATGATGGAATTCTATGCAGCCTATACCGATTACCGTTGGCTGATGGATTTTACGGAGAACTTAATTCGCTCTGCTGCAATTGATGCGCAAGGTACTGCCGTTCTGAACCATCAAGGTCGTGAACTTGATCTCAGCAAACCTTTCCAGCGCCTCACGATTACCGAAGCGATTCTGAAATATTGCGGCCAATCCAATAAGAGCTATGAGCCAGCCCAACTGGAAGATGCCGCATTTATTCGTGCTGAATTGAAAAAAGGTGGCGAGAACCCAGATTCCCCAACCCTGAAGAATGCCGGTATTGGCGCCTTGCAACTTGCTTTATTTGAATTGGTTGCCGAGTCACACCTCTGGGAGCCAACTTACATTATCGATTACCCAATCGAAGTCAGCCCTCTCGCTCGTGAATCCGATACACGTCCTGGCATTACTGAACGCTTTGAATTGTTCATCACGGGACGTGAGATTGCCAATGGCTTCTCCGAGCTAAATGATGCCGAAGATCAGGCCAACCGCTTCCGCAAGCAAGTGGAACAAAAAGAAGCAGGTGATGAAGAGGCGATGTACTTTGACCATGACTTCATTCGTGCGCTGGAATATGGCATGCCTCCAACTGGTGGCTGCGGTATCGGCATTGACCGCTTAGTCATGCTACTAACTGACGCACCTAATATTCGGGATGTGATTTTGTTCCCTCACTTGCGTCGCGAAGAAGAGTAATTAGCTCAAACTCTATTTCTAGAAATCAAAAAAGCCGCAGGAATTAAATTCTGCGGCTTTTTTCTTGCTTGCCTGGCTTTGCTTTTATTTATTCGCCTGCAGCAATCTTCTTTAAGAACATGCGGACAAAAAATACTGCCATGCCAATGATGAACAATATTACTGCCAAGCTGAGCTGGCCAGCGAAAGTGCCAAACAATTCTTTAAATAAGACCATCTCTATCTCCTTTGAAATTTCCTAATACCACTTTAGGCTTTTCAAAAGGAGACTGTTTTGACCCAAATCAAAGGAAAGCCTTATATCGTTGGATATAACTGCTGATTATTAGAGTCGATCACTGTCACATTAACTGGGATGCCCAGGCTAACACTAGAAGATACGGTACAAAAGTCCTGAAACTGAGCCAATACTCGATCCAGGTTTTCTAGATTTGCACCTGGAACACCAATATGAATATCAACGTAGATCGCCAGAATGCGTAAGCGGTTTTGTTCGTTTCTACCAATCTCGCAACGCGCCTTGGTTTCTATCGGCTCCGGATTTTGCTTAAACTTTCTTAAAGCGAATAGCAAGGAGTCAGACAAGCAATTGGCTACACCAGCCAATAAAAACTGAGATGGCGTAGCACCTTGAGACCTTCCAAGGGGTGGCGGCTCATCGCCATAAACCGGATCACGTTCCTCGTTGTAATAAATAGCAAATTGATAATCAGACTGTTGAACTAGTCTCACTGATGGGGATTCACTCATATGAACTCCTTAAATGATGGCTTTTAATATTACAAAGATTACTCAAATACTACGGGCTCAGGCTTTGCAGTTGGGTTACCTGCTTCGCTCCAAGCATCAAATCCGCCACTAATTGATTGAACATCTTGATATCCCATCTCGTGCAATGCTTTTGCAGCCAAGGCCGCCCTTCCACTTGTCTTGCAATAGAGCACAATCTTTAAATCTCGAGCACTGAGTGCCGGATTGCCACTTAACTTAAATTCAAGCATCCCTCTCGACATATGGATGGCACCAGGAATATGCCCGCTTGCATACTCATCCGCCTCACGGACGTCTAGCAAAATATCTGCATTCTGAATTGCCTGCGGTGCATCAGCCAAGCTAACTTCTTTGATGCTGCTCTTGGCAAGGGTAACTAAATCATGGGCTGTTTTCATCTAAATTCCTTTTATTTACATTTAATAACATTATATATAAATATATACTAATAGCAGCCTGGAATCAACTTTTTAACTCTTTGCTGATAATCTTTGTATGCAGGAAATCGTTCAACCAGCCAAATCTCCTCCCTTTTTGCCTTGATATCAAACAATACAAATAAGGCAATTGCATAAGCCAAAACATACGCACCAGGGAAGATCAGGAACCAAGCAAGTGCTGCCAGAAGCACCCCAAAATAAATCGGGTGGCGAACATAACGATAGAGGCCAGACTGCACTAATTGCGAATTATCTTTTGGACATGGCAAGGGGGTAAGATTTTTACCAAGATTAATCACAGCAATAAGCATCACCAAGATTGACATCAGGCCAACCGAAATACCACACGACATAAAGATGTTTTTAAGAGGCTCGGAAGTCAGTAAATCTGGCCCCCTAGGGCCGAATAAAATCAAGCCAATCAGAATTGCTTGAATAAGGACATACCAAGCGCCACGTTCAACAATAGATTTTGGAGTCAAGGTGTTCATTGCTAAAGCCCGATGGGGAGAATGTCACAGTCTACCCTTAACAGCAAGTGATGACCATCTCAAATGTCTCGTTCGTTATAAAGGCAATCACCCTCTTATCATGGCATTAAAGACACTCAGTGAAATTCAGGGTAAGCTTTGAAACATAAAAGAATATCAATCAGAAGGATTGCATGAAAGCCCTCATTTTATTTGGCCACGGCGCCCGTGATGTTCGCTGGCGCGAACCATTTGACCGATTAAAGGAAAAATGGGTAGCGCAGCATTCCAATATAGTTGTTGAGCTCGCTTTTTTGGAGATGATGGCGCCGAGCCTCGAGGAAGCTATAGGCTCTTTAGTATCTCAGGGGGCCAAACAGATTACGGTTCTGCCCGTATTTTTTGGGCAAGGCGGCCACTTACGTAATGACTTTCCCGTCCTACTCGCCGCTTGTCGTAAAAAATTTCCTGAAATTACTTTAAGCGCTACGCCGGCAGTTGGTGAGGACGATGCTGTTTTGCAGTCCATCATTGAGTACGCTGCAAGAACCATCTAAGTCTGAGGACAGTACTTGTGGCTTTTGTCTTAACGCTTCGCCAATCATAATTAATGCTGGTGAAGCGGTGTTAAACCACTCACTTGCTTCACCATTAGCTAATTGAGCAAGGGTACTGGACCAATGACGTTCATTCTTAGTACTGACAGCCTCTAAAATATGGACAGGCGTCATATCGTCGTGCTTGGTATCACCCTCAATTAATTGCTTAGCAATACTTGTTGCATCTTTACGCCCCATGTAATACACCAAGGTATCTGCATTGGGTTGCGCCAGAGGGGCATGTTCTGATTTTGAATGATTGTCGCCACCTAGGACTCGTCCTTGCGCTACAGTGACAAAAGCTACACTTCTACTAACGCCTCGCAAGGTGAGTGATTGCTGCATAGAAGCAGCACCAGCTAAAGCAGCAGTAATGCCAGGCACGACTTCCACTTCAATACCAGCTAGCTTGAGTGCTTGGATTTCTTCATCAGCACGACCAAACATCATCGGGTCGCCACCTTTTAGCCTAATAATGATTTGATGCTTTTTTGCCGCATCTACTAAGCGCTTATTAATAAAATGCTGCGCGGAAGAGAGCTTGCCGCAACGCTTACCTACGGCTACCTTTGTTGCTTGAGGGCAAAGCTCCAACATTGTTGGATCCACCAAGGCATCATGAAATACGATATCTGCCTGCGCCAATAATCTTGCACCACGCAAAGTGATGAGGTCTGCAGCACCAGGGCCCGCCCCGACCAAAAAAACCTTACCAAGCTCTGGAGTATTCGTTGTAGACATTCACTATTTCTCTGAGATGCTTAGGCAATGGTTGCGCGTTGATCGCGCCAGCTGTTTTGCGTAACTACCGAAAAAAGATCAAACTGTTTGAGAGCAATCTCGAGGTTTTGATCTGGGCGCAGTTCAAAAGCATCAAAGCCGACACGCGCACCTTGTAGAAGCTGGTCAATTATGACATCACCAATGGCACGCACCTCACCTTGCCACTCAAAGCGGTCTCTTAGAAGAGCAGCAGTGCTAAAGCTTCTACCATCTCTGAAAATAGGGAAATGTGCCCCAACCACCGGCCAGAGTGATTTACCCTCCTCAATGATTTCAGGGTGCTTCAGAATGTCATCGTCGGCTGCGAACCAAACACCAATCTCGCCTTTACCTGCTCTACCGGCTACATCAGCGTTCTTGTGATGCGTAATCCACCAGTGGAATGGCACTAGAACCTTATGAAATCCATGCTCTAAATCTGGAATGCCGCCTTCATCGCGCTCGCCATCCCATACCTGCCACTCATTGGCAATCACGGTTGGCTTTCCGTCTTTAGGGTAATAAATAATTTTTTGATTCATAGTGTTTTTGTAATTAGACCGCTGCGCCCTTGGAGTGTTTGCCATTATTTTTATAGGCGGCTTCCTTAAATGGGATCACACCCAATCTGCGATAGGTCTCAATAAAAGGTTCGTCAGTTGAGCGTTGTTCTACATAAGTGTTAATGATGCTGATCATCACATCCGGAATTTCATTAGCGTAGAAAGAAGGTCCAATGACCTTGCCGATAGAGGCATCATTACCTTGATCTCCACCTAAAGTAATTTGATACCACTCTTCGCCATCCTTATCGACACCTAGAACTCCAATGTTGCCGACATGATGGTGGCCGCAGGAATTAATACAGCCAGAAATATTCAAACTAATATCACCTAAGTCATGCAAATAATCCAAGTCATCAAATCGCTCTTGTATAGCTTTAGCTATCGGGAGCGATTTAGCGTTAGCGAGCGAGCAGAAGTCACCACCGGGACAGGCGATGAGATCTGTGAGTAAGCCAATGTTAGGCAGTACAAGATTGTAATTTTTTGCCGCTCGCCAAAGATTCAACAACTCTGCTTGCTCCACATCAGCTAAAACTAAGTTTTGTTCATGTGTTACGCGCAGTTCACCAAAACTATATTGGTCGGCCAAGTCAGCGATGGCATTCATCTGAGCGCTAGTGGCATCGCCAGGGGCAGCAGTACCATGGGGCTTGAGCGACAGAATAACGCAGGCATAGCCAGGCACTTGGTGTGGCTTGACGTTGCGCTCCAACCAGCGAGTAAATGCAATCTTCTCATTGGCATCTAACTTGGATTGAGCATGAGACTGTAATTGCTCATCACTTAATACTGAAAGTATTTTGTAGTTTGGCTTAGTAAAGTGCTTAGCGACACGCTCCCACTCAGCTTGTGTAAAGTTATCTTTACCCTGCTTAGTTGCATTATGAAGTTGAGCCCACTCACCCTCCACTTGCCGTGCGAATTCTTCTGGGCCTAAAGCCTTGACCAAAATCTTGATCCGAGCCTTGTAGATATTGTCACGTCGACCAAAGCGGTTATATACGCGCAAGAGTGCAGTTAGGTAACTAGGTAGAACCTGCCACGGAACATTCTGCTTGATGAGTGAACCCAGGATCGGAGTACGGCCCATACCACCACCAGCATAGATATTTGCTGTCAACTCACCATGGTTGATGCTGGGATTTTTCTGGAGCTCAATGCCAACGTCATGACAAAGCAATACAGTGCGATCTTCTTTGGCACCATTAATGGCAAACTTGAACTTACGTGGCAAGTGCGCAAACTCTGGATGAAGTGTTGACCATTGACGAAGTAATTCACAGATGGGTCTGGGGTCGACGTATTCATCGGCCGCGACTCCGGCAAAGGCATCACTCGTAATGTTGCGAATACAGTTACCTGATGTCTGAATCGCATGCATCTCTACTTTGGCTAACTCAGCCAAGATGTCCGGAGTCTGCTCTAACTCCACCCAGTTAAATTGAATATTTTGACGAGTCGTAAAATGGCCATAACCACGGTCATACTTATCCGCAATGAACGCTAGGGTTCGTAACTGCTTTGCACTTAACAAACCATATGGAATGGCAACGCGCAGCATATAAGCATGGCGCTGATGGTAGAGCCCGTTTTGAAGCCGAAGTGGGCGGAATTCTTCTTCAGCGAGAGTGCCATTAAGGCGACGCTCAACCTGGTCTCGAAATTGGGTAACCCGCTGGTCTACTAGCGTTTGGTCAATATGGTCATATTTGTACATAGCCTGTACATTGTCTAGTTATAGTCATATTTCAACAAATAATTAAATGTTGAATCTATATATCTTTATTGATATATAGAAGCTTTCTGTTTAACCCCCTAAAGGCTGCTGACAAGAAGAGATTGGAATTTAGAGTTAGACGCTAAATTCTGGAGGGTCACTATGCATGGATAGGCCATCAGCCTGCGTCAATCAATAAGTAACGGCTCTTTCAAATTCCTCATCTACCTCAGCCCGATCCTGAGCGAGTACATGCTGAGCAATCAAAAACACTCCTGAAAAAAAACTAATGCAGACTAATAAACCAAAGGCATGAAATTGATTAAGGCCGTTCTGATTAAGAACCTCAAGATAGCTAGCGCCTTCTAGGGCAAGATGAGTAGACAAGCTCAAAAGAGCCAAACCCAGCAAAACTCTAGCTAAAGTTAAAAATAAAGATTTTTCGCTTGTTGGTTTTATGGACATAAGACTTCCTTCAAATAGGTATAAGAGGATCTTATGGGCTTGGTGTTTATAAGTAAAAGAATCCCTTTTTATAAGCTAAATACTTTTATATCTATAGAGCTATCCCAAGAATGAGGATAATTAAACTTTAAACCTCATTTTTAAGCGTTTATGGCAGCCTACAATACTGAAACCGTTCTTACCGTTCATCACTGGAACGACACCCTCTTTAGCTTCACCACCACCAGAAATAAGGGCTTACGCTTTCGTAGTGGCCATTTTCTAATGATTGGTTTAGAGGTTGAAGGCAAGCCATTAGTACGCGCCTATAGTGTGGCGAGCCCAAATTACGAAGAGCATTTGGAGTTCTTAAGCATTAAGGTTCAAGATGGCCCCCTCACCTCACGCCTTCAGAAGATTCAAGTAGGCGACCCGATTTTGGTGAGCGAGAAATCCGTTGGCACCTTGGTGATTGATGATTTAAATCCAGGCAAGCATCTTTACCTTTTTAGCACCGGCACAGGACTAGCGCCCTTCATGAGTATCATTCGCGACCCCGATACCTACGATAAGTTTGAAAAGGTAGTATTGATACATGGTGTTCGTTTAGTGAGCGAACTGGCTTATGGCGATTACATCAAGAATGAACTCACTCAAGATGAGTACATTGGTGAAATTATTCGAGAAAAACTCATTTACTATCCAACCGTGACTCGCGAAGCTTTCAAGCACACTGGCCGTTTAACGACCGCTATTGAATCCGGCCAACTTTTTAAAGATATTGGCTTGCCCCCACTAGATCCAGCAGTAGATCGCGCGATGATCTGTGGCAGCCCCTCAATGCTGAAGGAAACTGCTGAAATGCTCGATTCAAAAGGCTTTAAAGTCTCGCCCAGCCTTGGTCAATTAGGTGACTATGTATTTGAACGGGCTTTTGTAGAAAAGTAAGCTAAGCCATATACCTAAAAGTAATTTAGGTATCGCTATATGTTCGTTGTGAATGCATAGATCCCTTGGTAAATTATCTTCAATACGATTTTTTACCAAGGAAGCCAGATGTCCCCCGCACGCGAACACTATAACCCCATCATTACCCAGCTTCTGCGTGAGCATGATCAACTGCCTCATGAAAATGTGATTGAGCGTAAAAGTTTTCAGCGCAGAATTCTGTTCTTGATGACCACCATCAAGATGGCAGAGTTTGAGGATTCTTACGCTTAAGTAATTACAAAGTACTTGTAATAAAGATTAATCCGATTGCCGCAATAAATATAGTCTCAACAACTAGCATCACTACAGGCTGGCAGCCTAACTTAGCCAGCTCTTGAAAATTAGTCTTTAATCCAGCCGCACCAATAGCAATCACCAACATCCAGCGGGAAACGCCACCAATAGAGTGCGTAATAGAGCTTGGCAAAATCTGCATGGATGCAACAACTGAGAGCGCCACAAATCCTAATAGGAATGTTGGTATCAGGCGTAGGCTACCCCAACCCAAGCGCTGAGACGATTTCTCAGCGCCAAAGAAAATAGAAATAAACAAAACCACCGGCAGAAGAAGTGCAACTCGGAATAGCTTTACAACCGTAGCTACATCCCCTGCCTCAGGCCCAAATAACATACCCGCTGCAACTACCTGCGCTACATCATGAATAGTAGCGCCTAGAAAGATGCCTGCAGGTAATGAGGTAATGTTGAGCAGCTGTAGAGCGAAGGGGTACACCACCATTGCAATAGTGGAGAGTACGGTAACACCAACCACCACCAACAAAGTAAAGCGCTCATTCTCTTTTGATTTTGGCAGCACTGACGCAACTGCCAAAGCAGCTGAAGCACCGCAAATACCAACAGATCCACCGGCAATCAAACCAAAGTCTGGTGAGAGCTTTAACAGCTTCGCGAGGAAAAAGCCCAGAGATACCGTGGCTGCAACTGCAAGGATTACCATCAATCCGGTATTCAATCCGATGGCCCCGATATCCGAAAATGTAATGCGAATTCCAAGGAATGCAACGCCCAAACGTAAAACTGTTTTTGCACAGAAATCAATCCCCGGCTTAACCGTCTCATTGAGATATAAAAAATGAAGTGATAAGCCGATCAATAAGGCATATAACAATTGCGGCCCACCATAATTCTCAGAAAGAAAGCTGGTAGACATAGCGATGACAAGACAAACTAGAAGCCCTGGAATATTTTTCCGCGTAGTCGTCAGCATAAAACTAAGCTACTAGCTCACTGAAGTACTCGTGATGAGCAGTGTTTAAAGTCGATACACGCCACTCCAAGGGCTCATCCTGAATACCAAGCGCTACCCTTCGAATAATTAACACTGGGAAGTCTGGATTTAATCCAAGCCATTCTCCATGCTGCTTGCCTGCAAGTCCCGCACGTAGACGTTCACTACTACGAACCACAGTCTGACCGTATTCCATCTGATACATTTGATAAATACTGCCCTTGCGATCAATAAAGTCCGCACGGGTTAAATCTTTAAACCGCTTTTTATCCAGCGTGATCTGATCGATCATGACGCATTGCCCTTCCAATGAAAGGCGATTGGTAATTCTCCAAACGGGTGAGCCCTCTTTAATTTGTAATTTACTGGCCTCTTCTTTGTTAGCGGTAGCAGTATTTAAAGAGACTAACTCAACCTTGGGATAAACCTTTTTTTCAACATCGTGTTTAACGACATGGAAAAAGTAATACAACAGTCTTTTGAGATCATGCTCAACAACATAGGTGCCCCTGCCTTGGCGACGAACTACGATACCTTCCGCAACTAACTCGTCCACCGCTTTGCGCAGGGTTCCTATGGATACATCTAATTCTTTTGATAAATCCTTTTCAGCAGGCAATGCCTGCCCCATAGGATATCGACCCCTGACCAGATCCTCGGTGATCTTTTGCTTGACTTCTTGATAAGCGGTCAGGTTTCTCATATTAAAAACTTAAGCAGATTCGTATAAACGAGTTAATACGAACTCACGATGACCCAAGATTTCAGAAGCAGTTAATTCGCCGTCAGCTGTACGCTTTAAGCAATCTAACAACTTATTACCTGCATCATCCATATTCTCTTCACGACGCAATAGGCCGGACACATCAACGTCAATGTGCTCACCCATCGTACGAACAGTCTTTGGATTTGCGCAAATCTTAATTACCGGAAGAATGGCATTGCCAATCACGTTACCCTGACCTGTTGGGAAGAAATGGGCTGCGAAACCAGCCGCAGCACACAGAGTCACCATTTCAGCTGCTGCTGATGATGAGTCCATAAAATGCAGTCCAGGAATCTTTGGCTCTTCACCTTTATCAAGCACGCTATCCACAATACATTTTTTACCAATTTTTTGGATATTGCCGAGTGCTTTCTCTTCGATAGTTGTTAAACCACCTGCAATATTGCCTTTGGTTGGCTGAGAGTCAGACAAATCGCTTGTCTTGTGACGCTCAATCACATCCTGGTAACGGTCAAACATCTCGCGAAACTTTTTCTTTACTTCAGGAGTGCGGCAACGTGCCTCAACTAAATGCTCACCACCAGTTAACTCGGTAGTCTCACCAAATACCAAGGTAGAGCCAATTTCATAAAGCTTATCGAATGCATCACCAACAGTTGGGTTTGCACCGCAACCAGAAGTGGTATCGGACTCGCCACACTTAGTAGACACCCACAACTCGGATAGAGGTGCAGACACGCGTTTTTGCTTAGATGCATGCTTCATCATGCTGTAGGCAGCTTTGCTTGCAGAAGCAATAGTTGCGGTGTCGCCATTACCTTCAATCCAGAAGCCTTCTACTGGCTTGCCAGAAGCTTTGATGCCATCTACAACAATCTTTGTCCACTGCGGCTCAATACCAATAACTACAACAGCAGCTACGTTAGGGTTGCAGCCAGTTCCAATTAAGGTGCGGAAATGCAAGTCTAAGTCAGCTCCGAACTGCAAACGGCCATAGGAGTGCGGGATTGCCATTGCACCTTTGATGTTGTTTGCTACTGCTTCACAAGCCGCGTTAGACAAGTCATCTAAAGGCAAAATTAATACATGATTACGAATACCCATGCGGCCGTTTTCGCGGCGGTAGCCTAAAAAGGTCGCGTCTTTTAAATTGGTCATTTTTATATCTCTCTCAATGAATAGGTAAATAAGGTGCCGGATTACCAGCGCTTAGTTTTAACGTTTTGAACGTGAAGGTGCTCACCTTTTTTAATTGGAGCTACCACCTTGCCAATATCAACGCCGTATTTCATTACAGTGTCACCTGGCTTGAAATCATTCAATGAAATTTTGTGACCAATAGGAATATCACTTTCAGACTTGATGTTTAAGGTGAGATCACCATCCATCACCCAACCAATCAAATCCGTTCCAGCTTTTACACCCTCAACTACTACTACACCTACGCCATCTGCTGGCTCATGCACGACAAAGTGGATCATTACTATCTCCTCAATAATCTCATTTATAAAAAACTACTTAGTCCATAACTGGCGAATGCCAGTTTGAATTTCTTCCACAACTACATCTGAAACTGTTACGCCGTCACTGAAGCCTGTGGCTCGCTGCTGAAAACGCCGCTGGCCAGGTAGACGAGTTCCATCATCGGCGCTTAATACCTTAAGGAAGTCTTGAATACGGCTAGCAAAAACAGTGGGGCCTGCCAAGCCCGGGTCAATAGTCAATATCAACTGACCAATTCGGGGGCGATTACCTTGGGGATCAAAAAAGGAATCTGCCTCATAGGAAAATCTACTGCCTGAAAGTCCTACTACCAACAACTCAACAATCAGAGCCAGCAATGCACCTTTATCGCCACCTAAAGGAACCATTAATCCCTTGAGACCCTCCTGAGGATCAGTTGTGGGCTTACCCTGAGCAGTTAGAGCCCAACCCTCAGGAATAGATTGGCCATTTTTAGCTGCAATCAATAATTTGCCACGCGCAACAGCAGAAAGAGACATATCAATCACCAAGGGATCGACACTTTCAATCGGAAATGCGGCAGCGAGAGGGTTGGTACCAAAAATAGCCCGAGTACCACCAACCATTGGCATCGCGGCGGGGGTATTGCCAAATAACAAGGAAATGTAGCCGGCACGGGCGGCGGCCTCAACGTAGTGGCCAGCAACTCCAAAATGATGACTATTATTTACCGCCACCAGACCAAGCCCATTTTTGGATGCCAAATTGACAGAAAGGTCAGTCGCAAAACGAAGTGCTGGAAATGCTAGCCCATCACAAGCATCCACCAAAGCCGCGGCAGTCTTGAAAGGTCGCACCTTCATTTTGGGGTCTAGCTCAATACGGCCATTTTTTGCATGTGCAGCATATTGCGCAACCCTAGCCAAGCCATGGGAAGAAAGCCCATCTAATTCTGCTAGGGCTAGAAACTGTGCAGTTTCATTGGCAGCCTTACTGCCTATTCCAGAGGCTCTGAGACCAGCCTCGGCTAAATCATGCATTTGCGAAAAAGTGAGATTCATGCTGTCGCCTTACAAACAAGAACAATGAAAATCAATTCTTTCAAACACAGGGTTTTAGAGGCTTGACTTAAATGATTGTTAAGGATCAAAATAGATGACATATCTGAATCATATAGATGATTTAGATATCTTGCAAGCAGTAATCCATTGTGCAGCGCAACGAATGCAAAGTGGCGCATCATGATGGTTGGAGGAGACAGTAGTGTCATATAAGCATATAGCTAAACAATAGCAATTAAGCGTATTTTTTTGATGTCTAAGTAGATAAGATACAAAGATCAAATTACCACTGGAGGTCACCGATGTTTAAGATTGAAAAATATAAGTTCAGTAGACGTTTAGTTTTACTAGCCGGCGCACTCACCCTTGCGCTACCACAGCTAGCAACAGCACAATCTTGGCCCACCAAGCCAATTAAATTAATCATTCCCTTTAATGCCGGAGGAACTACAGACATTCTTGGAAGACTCTTAGCGCAGCAATTAACTAAGGATCTAGGGCAAAACGTTGTTGTTGAAAATAAAGGCGGGGCCGGCGGAAACATCGCAGCTGAATTTGTGGCGCAGTCACCTGCTGACGGCTACACCATCATGCTTGCTTCCGGAAGTATGTTGACCGTAAATCCTAATCTCTATAAAAGATTGCCTGTTAACTACAGTAAAGATTTTGTAAACATCACTAATGTAGCTAGCGGCCCAATGATGCTTTCAGTAAGTAATAAAATTCCGGTCAAGAATTTAAATGAGTTCATTACCTACGCCAAAACAAAGGATCTCAATTTTGGATCTGCAGGTATTGGCAGCCAAGTCCACATGGCTGGTGAAAATCTGACCTATGCTGCAAACATCCCAGCGACCCACGTACCATATAAAGGTGAGTCAGCCGCCATTAATGATTTAGTAGCAGGTCAAATTGACTTTATGGTTGGCAACCTCACTGCCGCTACTGGCTTCGCAAAAAATGGTCAGATTAAGCCTATCGCAGTAACTAGCTCTAAGCGTGTTAAACAGTTACCTGATGTTCCTACTGTCGCAGAAAGTGGTATCCCTGGATTTGAGAGCACTGGTTGGTTCGGTTTAGTAGCTCCTGCTAGCACTCCTAAGGCTATTACCGATAAGATCTACGCTGCTACAGTAAAAGCCGTTAACTCTGAAGCTATGAAAAAGAGTTTGGATATGAATGGCCTCACTCCTATTGTTAACACTCAAGATGAATTTAATGCCCAAATCAAAGCTGAGTCAGCTAACTGGGAAAAAGTGATTAAGGGTCGCAACATTAGTACCCAGTAGTAATACGAAAAAGGCTGCAATCAATTGCAGCCTTTTTTATAAGTAGTTACCCCGCTTCATTTCTTTGAGGACATGCTATGAAATCCAAACTTTTATTAGCAGCACGCAAATTTTTTACCGCAACGACATCCGTTACTTTTATCGTTTCAACCCCAGTACTTGCTCAAAGTTACCCCAATAAACCCATAACAATTGTCGTGCCCTACAACGCCGGCGGGGATGCAGACCAGTCCGCAAGAAATTTGGCAACCGTGGCACAAAATTCTTTAAAGCAATCCATCATTGTGATGAATAAGGGTGGAGCTAGTGGCGCCATCGGGTCGCAATTTGTAAAAGATGCAGCGCCGGATGGCTACACACTTTTACTGGCTCGCGTTGGCTCACAAGCAGTTCTTCCTGCCATGAAAAATGACTTGGGCTACAAGTGGAATGACTTTACCTTCATTGGTCTACTTGAGTTAAACCCCGTTGTCTGCGTAGTGCACCCTGACTCGCCCTATAAAACATTTGATGAGCTGACAAAGGCAATCGTAAGTCAACCTGGAAAACTAAATTACAGCTCCTCAGGCCCTGGAACCATCCTGAATTTTGGCCCACAACTCATGCTACAAACACTGAAGTTAAAACCAGATGCTGCAATTAATATTAGCTATAAAGGTGGATCAGAAGCCGTGCTAGCTGTTTTAAGTCGTGAAGTGGATTTCAGCTGCGGCAATCTAACATCAGCTCTAACTCAAATTAATGCCGGCAAATTACGAGCTCTTGTTGTGACCACCCCTGAGCGAGTTAAAGAAATTCCCAATGTCCCTACCGCAAAAGAAGCAGGCATGTCTTCGCTTGAGACGATCATCGGATGGAGTGCACTGTATGGCCCACCAAAAATGGCTTCTGACATTGTTGCCAAATGGACCGAGGTATTAGCTCTTGCAGAAAAGGATGCGGGCTGGCAAGCGGGTAATGTCCGCTATGGCGGCATCCCACGCATTCTTTCACCAGCAGATACAGAGAAATTTGCAGCCTCACAGTACGCCTCATACTCGCGCCTAAGCAATCAATTAGGCATTAAATAATTTTGGACATACGATGAAGAATAACCAAACTGGCGCCAGTTTTTTAGTGAAATCACTTCAAGTTGCCGGAGTCAAAAAAATATTCACCCTTTCAGGCAATCACATCATGCCTGTTTATGACGCAGTTTTTGATTCTGATATTGACTTAATTCATACTAGACACGAGGCCGCTGCAGTTCACATGGCTGATGCCTGGGCCAGACTTACGGGTGATGTTGGCATTGCCTTGGTTACCGGCGGCCCAGGGCATGCAAATGCAATATCGGCCCTGTACACAGCTGGCATGTCTGAATCGCCAGTCGTTCTTCTATCTGGTCATGCGCCTATTAATCAACTAGGCAAAGGAGCATTCCAAGAAATGGCGCAAGCTGATATCGCTGCCCCGCTAAGCAAGGCTTCATGGACTTGCCAGAGGACCGAGGATCTTGCTTCAGATATAGCAAAGGCAATTCAGATTGCTACGTCTGGCAGACCAGGCCCAGTTCACCTCAGTCTCCCAACCGACGTTTTGGAGTCTAAATCCATCGAAAGTATTGCTCTACCAACCCCTGAAAACTTTAAAGCAAAAAAAATGGAGGTATCAAACGCCGATATCTCTACCATCATCTCTAAATTGCAGGCGGCAAAGAAGCCCTTGATTCTGACTGGACCCATGATGCAAACCAAAGCAGGAAGAGTAAAACTGCTGGAACTAGAGAATGCGCTGGGAGTTCCAGTAATTGGGATGGAGAGTCCACGCGGTATTGGCGACCCAAGCTTAGGGGCACTCTCAGAAGTGCTGAGTCAGGCAGATTGCATTTTATTGCTTGGTAAGAAATTAGATTTCACTCTCAAATTTGGCCAAAGCCCAGGGATAGATAAGGATTGCATCTTCCTCCAAGTGGATCCAGAAACTGAAGAAATCGATAGAGTAAAGCGAGCTGTAGGTAATCGTTTAATACATATGGCGATTTGCAGCGTCCCTGAAACCATTGAGGCTTTGATCCTTTCAAAGCCTTCGCAAGCGATTGCATCTCCAGCTTGGAATACGGCAGTGAAGTCAGCAATTGACTATCGCCCAACAGCCTGGTCAACATTAAACTCTGAATCCGGAAAAATTCATCCAGTTCAAGCTTTTAGACCCCTTCAAGCTATCTTAGATAGCAATCCAGATTCCGTATTAATTTGCGATGGCGGAGAAATTGGTCAGTGGGCTCAAGCATGTCTTAGCGCACCAAATCGAGTTCTCAATGGCGTTGCCGGATCTATTGGCGCTGGACTTCCATTTGCTGTAGCGGCAAGCGTAGCAAAACCTAATGTACCTATTATTGCGATCATTGGCGATGGCACTTTTGGATTTCATAGTGCTGAAATTGACACTGCCGTTCGCTATCAACTTCCCTTTACCCTGGTAATAGGAAATGATGCCAAATGGAATGCGGAATACCAAATACAAGTTCGAGAGTATGGTCAAGATAGAACCATCGGCTGTGAATTACTACCCTCGCGCTATGAAAAAGTCTGCGAAGCATTTGGGGGATTTGGTGAACTGGTACTAGATGCCGACAAAGTACTTCCTGCAGCAAAAAGGGCAATTGACAGCAAGCTGCCAGCTTGCATTAACGTGATGATTAATGGCTTGGCGGCACCCAATATCAAACAGATCTAGACCTTAGGTAATGGATATATTTATTCAACAGTGTCAAGAAATTATTGGCACTGAATATGTTTATATTGGAGAGGTCGATAAAGCGCCTTATTTAACAGACTGGGGTAAGCGATTTACCGGACAAAGTAAGGCCGTACTAAAGCCAAAAAATGTTCACGAGGTCGCCTCCCTAGTAAAGCTATGTCAATTCCA